>JBMHDH010000098.1:0-31650 GCA_049889495.1 Puniceispirillaceae bacterium (SeqCode)
CCAGATAGGCCTGTCAGCACCACAAGCTTATCGCGCGGCAGATCAACATTCACATTTTGCAAATTATGTTCTTTTGCGCCTCTGACTGATATCTGGCGAGCGGCTAGGTCATGTTTTGTCGAAACAACAGTCACATTAAGAGCTTTCTGAAAAAATCATATATCTGGCGTTGTAATATAGCGTGCTTTAGGGAAATAGAAACAGCTGGAAAGCAGATTCTTTTCAGTCTGCCTCAGTTGTCTTTTATAGATGCATTTTTCAATCAACCCCATTAGTATAGTATCAAATGCACCAGATCATTCATGTTTCGGCCACAGCCTTGTGGCGTTAAGCAACGATTTGGCAAATCACATTCATACCCAATGGGGGCTTTAATGGCAGGCAGCATAAATAAAGTGATTTTGGTCGGCAATCTAGGACGCGATCCTGAAGTGCGCTCGACACAAGATGGCAATAAAATCGTCAATCTATCCCTTGCGACATCAGAACGCTGGAAAGACAGAAACACAGGTGAACAGCGCGAAAGAACTGAATGGCACCGTGTGGTCATCTTTAATGAAAATTTAGCACGAGTGGCAGAACAATATCTGCGCAAAGGGTCTACTGTTTATCTTGAGGGCCAATTACAAACACGCAAATGGACTGACCAGCAAGGTGTTGAAAAATACACAACTGAAGTTGTCTTAGCGCGTTACCGCGGTGAATTAACCATGCTTGGCGGCCGTGATAATGCTGGCGGTGGCATGGCATCTGATTCACAATATAGTGCCCCAACACCAGCCCAGCCTGCTGGAAATCTGCCAGAGCCTCCAATGGCGTCATCTGGCGGTTTAGATGATGATATTCCATTCTAATATTAAGCAATAAAAACAATAAGATACAGGCCGCCTTTTGGGCGGCCTTTTTTGTGAAAAAAACATGACATTATAAGGGAATATTGTTGGGGCTTTTGCCAGAAATGTGATAACTTTTTAAAGTAAGAGTTAGCCACCAAAACCGCATGACCGGAGCGAGATTTTGACTGAACAAGACAGACAAGATAGCAGCATTATTTCCATCGCAGATGAGATGAAAAATTCATATCTGGATTACGCGATGAGCGTTATCGTTTCGCGCGCTTTACCAGATGTGCGAGATGGGCTGAAACCCGTTCACCGCCGTATCTTATATGCGATGATTGAAGGGGGCTATGATTGGTCAAAGCCGCCGCGCAAATCAGCGCGTATCGTTGGTGATGTGATGGGTAATTATCACCCCCATGGTGACAGCTCTATCTATGAATCAATGGTTCGTATGGCACAAGATTTTTCAATGCGTGTGCCGTTGGTCGATGGTCAAGGTAATTTCGGTTCGGTTGACGGTGATCCTGCGGCCGCAATGCGTTACACAGAATCACGTTTGACCAAATCAGCTGAATTTTTGCTGCGTGACATTGACAACAAAACAGTCGATTTTATCCCCAATTATGATGAAACACAGCTTGAGCCATCTGTGCTTCCTGCGGAATATCCGAATCTGCTCGTGAATGGGGCAGGCGGTATCGCGGTTGGGATGGCAACAAATGTGCCCCCTCATAACCCGTTTGAAGTGATTTCTGCTTGTCAGGCTGTGATGCGCGACCCAGACATCACCACCGACGAATTAATCGAAATTGTGCCAGGTCCTGATTTTCCAACAGGTGGCCTGATTATGGGGCGTGCTGGTATCAAAGATGCCTATCACACAGGGCGTGGCTCTGTGATGATGCGTGCCAAAGCTGAAGTGGTCACAGATGCCAAAGACAGAGAGACGATCATTGTTACGGAAATTCCCTATCAGGTGAATAAATCGCTTTTGCTTGAGCGGATCAGCGAATTGGCAAATGAAAAAACAATTGAAGGCATCAGTGATATTCGTGATGAATCAGATCGTAAAGGCATGCGCATTGTGATTGAGATCAAGCGTGATGGGTCTGGTGATGTGGTGCTAAACCAGCTCTATCGTCACACCAGACTGCAAACCAGTTTTTCAGTAAATATGCTGGCCATGAATGGCGGTCGCCCAGAACAGATGGGCTTGAAAGATGTGTTGGTTGCCTTTTGTGATTTCCGCCAAGAGGTTGTGGTACGGCGCACGGAATTTTTGCTGGGCAAAGCGCGTGATAGAGCGCATGTCTTAGCTGGTTTGCTTGTTGCATTGTCATCGATTGATGAGGTGATTGACCTGATTAAAAAAGCGCCAGATACAGAAACGGCGCGCAATCAGTTAATGCAAACCCCATGGCAAGCCGCAGAAGTTGAAGATTTTATCTCTTTGATTGATGATCCTGGTCATGAAGTAAAAGATGGTGTGTATTATCTGTCTGAAACACAAGCCAAAGCGATTTTGGAATTACGTTTGCAGCGTTTGACAGGCATGGAACGTGACAAGTTGGTTGCTGAAACACGTGAATTGGCGGATCGTATCACAGATTATCTTGATATTTTGTCAAACCGTGAACGGCTTGTGAATGTCATCTTGTCAGAATTTGAAGAAGCCAAATTGCGCATTGGTGACGAAAGACGCACCTTTATCTCTGATGCGGCGGCAGATCAGGATGATGAAGATCTGATCCAACAAGAAGATATGGTCGTCACTGTCAGCCATCGCGGCTATATCAAGCGTGTACCTTTATCAGTTTATCGTGCCCAAAGACGCGGCGGCAAGGGTCGTTCAGGCATGAAGACGCGTGATGAAGATTTCGTCACGCGCCTATTTGTGACCAACACGCATGTGCCAGTGCTGTTCTTTACCTCAGCTGGCATGGTCTATCAGTTAAAATGCTATAAATTACCAGTGGCAACCCCACAATCACAGGGCAAAGCAATGGTGAATTTGTTGCCAATTGCGCCTGATGAGACCATTCAAACAGTTATGCCTATGCCAGCAGATGAAGAAAGTTGGCCAAATCTGAATATCGTATTTGCCACAGCTTCTGGGTCAATCAGACGCAACAAATTATCTGATTTCACCAATATCAAGCGTAATGGTAAAATTGCGATGAAGCTGAATGAAGGTGATAAGTTGGTTGGCGTCTCTCCCTGTTCAGAAGATAGCGATATTTTGCTTGCCACAAGGCATGGTAAGGCCATCCGCTTTGCTGCTGATGCGGTTCGTGTCTTTGCGGGACGCGATTCAACAGGCGTCAGAGGCATCCGATTGCTAGAGGATGATAAAGTTGTTTCTATGTCTGTGATTGCAGATGAAACGCTAGAATATGTGTTATCTGTGACTGAAAATGGGTTTGGTAAGCGTACTTTGGTCAGCGATTATCGCCGCTCAGGGCGCGGTGGCCAAGGTGTGGCCAATATCGAAACAACCGATAGAAATGGCCTTGTGGTCTCATCTTTTGTGGTTATGAATGAAGATCAGCTGATGCTTGTCACAGATGCTGGCAAAATCATCCGCATCCGCGTTGATGGGGGAGAGGGCGATCAAATCCGTGTGGCAGGACGCAAAACCCAAGGGGTGCGTCTGTTTGAGATTGATGGCAATGAAACGGTCATGTCAGTTGGCGTTATTAAAGATGCTGATGATGAGGATGAAGAGGGCCAAGATGATCTAGAAAATGGTTCAGAAGAGGCAATGCAATCATCTGATGAGGCATCACCTGCTGAAACAGAGGCAAGCTCTGATGCGCCAGATTCGAATAGCACAGATTCGGATACCCCAGATTCGGATATGGGCCAGGAGTAGTCACAATGGCAGAACGTATTGCGATTTACCCAGGCACATTTGACCCTTTAACCTTGGGGCATCTCGATATCTTGCAAAGGGCAGCGTCGGTTTGTGATCACCTGATTGTTGGTGTCGCAGAAAATAGCGGCAAAAACCCGTTATTTAGCACGAAAGAGCGAATCAATATCGTGACCGAAGTTATTGATAATGAAATAAAAAATGGAAATATCAATGGCAAAATATCTGTGAAAGGTTTTGATCGTCTTCTCGTTGATTTTGCTAAGGAAGAGGGCGCGTCAATTATCATTCGCGGCCTACGCGCTGTGTCTGATTTTGAATATGAGTTTCAAATGGCATCTGCCAATAAGCGTCTTCAACAAGATGTTGAAACGCTATTCTTAATGGCCGCGGAACAACAGCATTTTGTGGCATCCCGTTTGGTGAAAGAAGTGGCGCATTATGGCGGTGATGTATCACGATTTGTGCCATCTTCGGTGGCGCGTGCCATCATGGAAAAGCTCGGAAAATAGCTGATACGAAAAAAAGTTCTAAATCAGCAATAAAAGAGCTTGATTATCCTTTCATATTTACTTAATTTCCACGCAATTGTGATGCGCTTCGGCTGTCACAACTCTCTATGGGCGGTTAGCTCAGTTGGTAGAGCAAGTGACTTTTAATCACTGGGTCACAGGTTCGAATCCTGTACCGCTCACCATAGATTAGGATTGGCGTTTAAGACAAAAGCTCTTAAACGCCTTTTCTTTTTAAAAAATCATACAATGTTCAATTTGCAAGATACCATCTCGTTCAACAAACATGGCTTCTAGGACAAATTCATCTGATGATTTGGTGAAAAAAAGCCGCCATGTTGCGGCGATAGAGTGCTGGCGGCGGAATAATGCCACAAATTCACGTCTTTCAAAGACGCCTAGCTTGCTTTGATAATCCTCACATTGGGCTGCTAAATTCTCTTCTGTGACAATGACTTTCAGCCTTTCTGTAAAATCCACAACATGCTTGGCATGATTGCGTTCAGCTGATCCCGCAAGCATCCTGTCAATCATCGGTTCAATAATGGCCAAGATGGCAGAATCATCTAAGGTACGTAATTTCATCGATAGCGCTTCGCTCTTATCAGGTAAGGATCGCTTTAGCTTAGCAAAAAACTGGAAAAATGCCATCTGTGCGTAGGCTTCTTGCGTAAATAACAACAGTTAATTTTTTGGCTTGTCCTATAAGTTCTTGACCAAAAGTAAGAGAGGCCAAAAGGGAGAGAGAGACTATGCCGTCATTCAAAACCATATCACCACGCCTTGTAATGTCTGTTATTACCTTATTTGTTGGGGCATCCTTGTTAAGCTTAACCGCTTGTTCAACCCAGAAAATCACAGATCTCAGCACAAGAAAGCCTGTCATGTCCTTAGAAGAATTTTTCGAAGGGCAAACCATCGCTTATGGCATTTTTGAAGATTACAGCCAGTCTCTTAGTCGGCAATTTCGTGTGAATATCACTGGCACAGTAAAGGGCAATCTTTTAACGCTCGAAGAAGATTTTCTCTATGATGATGGTGAAAATCAACGCCGCGTCTGGAACATTACCAATTTAGGCAAGGATGAGTCTGGTATCATTCAATATGAAGGTGTGGCAGATGATGTGGTCGGCAAAGCAGCTGGTCAATTTACTGGCAATGCGCTGAATTGGCGTTATACCTTGGCTTTGCCAGTTGATGGTTCTGTTTATCACATTGAATTTGATGATTGGATTTATCAGCAAGATCAGTATGTGGCGTTAAACAGAGCGCGGCTCAGCAAATTTGGCATAGAGGTTGGGTCTGTTACCTTGGCCTTTGTGCGTGGTGCAGCGGCTGAAACGATTGGACCACTTGATCTAGAAAATTGGTAAATCTTACGAATTCGTAAATTTTTTAACCTGTTAAGCAACAGCCCTCTTTCAAGAGATATGAAAGAGGGCTGTTTTCCGTAATGGTGTCACGCTAGGGGAGGAGGAGGGAGGAAATTACACCATTACGAATTGGGCATATTTATCAAGCGCGATGACTTTGCCATCTGGCGCTGTAAAACACGCAAACCCTTCATTATTCTTCATTTGCCGTGCGGCATTTGCAACGATATGGGGAATATCTGGGCCAATCATGTCCAAAATACGTGCCTTTGATTGCACATCCATAGCCTCAAAATACGTAATTTGAACCGCTGTCATAATAAACCCCATATCTGTTGTTACGTCTTCTTGCTTCTTTGCCAGACAAGCTAAAACCTAGATAAACCAAAAACCATGACTTTGGTTGGAGGAGTGTCTGTCTGACAAGGCTTATAAAACCAAATAAACAATAAAAATTTATTAATTAGAAATCACATTCGCGTGATGAGCGATTTTTTACGCAAAATGGGCTATTTTAATTCGCCTCTTTTTAAGGTAGGTTATGGCGGGGAGAGGTCTATGAGTGAAAATTTTCGTAATCCATTTTTGGCACCAAAATTAGAACAGGCACCACAAAATCAACAATCTGATGCCGCGCCAGCCACCGAAAATAACCCACAAATGATGGCACAGCCTGCATCACCACAAATGCCGCCGCAACCTCAGGCACCGCAGCAAACATCTCCAGCAATGCCCCAGCAAAATCCTTTTACGGCTCCGCAGATGCCTGCGCAACAAGCCGCACCACAGATGGTGCCCCCACAACAGGTCACACAGCATCCCCCACAACAGGTCACACAGCAGGCAACGCCAACGCCGCCGCAACCTTATTCTCAGCAAGCCCCAGCTCAGCAAACTTTTATTCAGCGTGAAACGGCCGCGGCGCCGTCAGCGATGCGCAAAGGGCCAAGTCCTTTTGATTTTGCCAATCAGGGGGGAGCCAGGCCGCCAAGTCACGCAGAAGGTTCAACAGGGCGCACATCGCAACGGTATCAGGCTTTGAGTTTTACGGGCGGTGTTGGCGAATATTATGGCATTGTGCTTTTGAATTATTTGCTGATTTTGGTTACTTTGGGCGTGTTTTCGCCTTGGGCAAAAGTGCGTATTCAACGCTATTTCTACAGCCACACAGAATTCCTTGATGAAGGGTTTCAATATCTCGCCAAAGGAAAACAATTATTCATCGGCCGCTTGGTTGCCATTTTGGTTTTGGTCGGCATCAGCTTTGCGGAACTTGTGCCTTTAATTGGGCCTTTAATTTCCTTTTTTGCGGTTTTATTTGGTTTGCCATGGGTGTTGAATCGCGCAATCGGATTTAATGCCCGTATGCTGGCATGGCGGGATGTGCGCTTTAATTGGGACGGCACATTTGGCATGGCGATGCTTGTTTTTGTGATTTATCCCATTTTATCACTCCTAACATTGGGATTGGCCCAGCCCTTAGCGGCGCGTGCCATTCGCCGCTATTATGCTGATAATCATTATTTTGGGGGCGCGTCTTTTTCAGCTGATATTGGCATTGGCTCTTTTTATATCGCATCGATTAAGGCGCTGATATTTGCGGCATTCCTCTGTGGTATTTTTGGCGGGATAGGTGGGTTTATCGCCTATATTGCATTGGGTGATTTATTCATGAATATCACCTCAGGCGAACAGCTTATTTTAATGTTATCGCTGATGACTGAAACCCAGCAAGCCTTATTGGCCATCCCGTTTTTTGGCCTGATTTTGGGGCTTTATATGTCAGGGCAATATTATATGGCGTTGGCGCGGCATATTATGATTGCGAATTTGCGACTTGATGGCGGCATTCGGTTCCGCTCAGATTTATCAGGATTTGGTTTTGCCATGCTGATGTTTACTAATCTTTTGCTAAATCTGATCACCTTAGGCTTTGCCCAGCCATGGACCACCATTCGTAAATACCGCTATTTGACACAAGCCATTATGGTGCGTCCTATTGCTGATATGGCTGGATTTATTGATAGTCAAAATAGAGCTGGCTTCTCTGTCTTTGAAGAAGTCTCTGATATTGAAGGCTTGTCAGTGGATATTTAATCCTGTCATGATACGATAGTGCATCACTTACATCTCCTCACAACAGATAATTTTCCATGGCGCAATCTGCATTTTCGATAACAGGGCAAATGGTCTATGCCAGATCAACAGATCGCGTGGCCGTCACCATTCTCTTCCCTGAAGGTTATGATAAAGACAAGCCAGTCACTATTTATATTGGCAATGCCAAAACCACCGATATTATCACCGACATAAGCCCGCCAGAAGGGCGTGCCAAACGTATTTTAACATTGTCCAATGGCAATAAAATCTTTGTAGAAGCAAAGACCTTTCCCACAATGTTAAACCGCTCAAAATGGACCACAAATATTGACCGTGCCGAAAGGGCGCCATTATTTTGGTTGGTGCTGGCATCGTTATGTGGTGCTGTGATTGTCGGTATCGCTGGTTATATCTTTGTGCCAACGCTCTCTGATCGCCTTGCGCGCTATATCCCAGATGAGGTGATAACCCAATTATCAGATGCCACCCTAGCCAATCTAGATGCGGTGCTGTTATCAGATAGTGACTTGTCACAAAGCCGCCAAGATCAGATCACACAAGCCTATTTTAAGATGTTATCAGATTCAAACGCGCCAGATGATGTGGAATTATTATTTCGATCATCAACCGCGCTTGGGGCAAATGCCCTTGCCTTGCCTGGTGGGCCAATTATTTTGCTAGATGGTTTGGTGGATATTGCGCCTTCAGATGATGCCATTTTGGGGGTTTTAGCCCATGAGGTTGCGCATGTTGCTTTAACACATAACCGCAAACATATCGCAAGAGAGGGTATGGTGGCTTTGCTTATCTCGCTGATAGGCTTTTCAAATGAAGGGGGCATAGGGGCAGGGGTCGCCGCAAATCTGATCTCATCTGGCCATTCTCGTGAATTTGAAGCACAAGCTGATCAGCTCGCACGGCAATGGCTGGTTGAGGCAGGCACAGATCTTACGGCATTTGATGAGATGCTACGTGTGCTTTATGAAACCAGATGCAAAGATCACTGTGATGACGTGGCCACAGGCTGGTTTGATACCCACCCCTCCTTATCAGATCGGCTGGCGATCAAGCCGTAATTCTGATGCGCCGAGCAAGGTGATATCGGCATCATCATGTGTCACAATTAGGGTTGCTAGGTGATGGCGTTCTGTCAGTCGTTTGACCAAGGATAAGGCCGCTATGCGATTATCCTTATCAAGGGCAGAAAAAGGCTCATCTAATAGTAAAATCGGCTTTTCTGAAAGTAAGGTTCTTGCCAAACCAACACGTTGTTGTTGACCACCAGAGATATCGGATGCTTTTTTTGCTAGCGTGTCTGAAATACCAAGTTCTTCTGATAACCCATTGATTAAAATATCTATTTCTTTTTTGTTTTTTGCTTTATGCGCACCTAGGCGGATATTGTGACGCACGGATAAATGCGGAAATAAATTTTGTGATTGGAACAATAAGGATAAAGGGCGTTGCCAGACATCTTGGTCTAACAATGTCTTGCCTTGCCATTTGGCATCACCAGAATAAGGGGCTTGAAAACCTGCTAAGGTGGTTAATAATGTGCTTTTGCCCACCCCTGATGGACCTGTAATAGCCAGAATATCACCTGCTTTCACCGTGACATTCATGGTCACACATGATGGGCTGGGATGGTCAAACGCTAAGGTCAAATGATCTAGTTCAAGCATGATGTGTGTCCTGTGAGGAGGCTCTGTTTGTCCAATAGGCAATCAGTTGTGGCAAAAGGCGTCCCATCGCAACAAAGCCTAGATAAAGGCAAGCTGATAAGAGTAATAAAAAAATGGCCAAAATATCAGCTTCAGCTGCGCCATAACGGTTTAAAAATTGAAATAATAAATAGGGCAAGGTTTCAAAAGATTGTGAGCCAAATAGCGTGATAATCCCAAGATCACCAAAGCTTAATGCCGCAGAAAGGCCAAGCGCAAAACCAATCTCTGTTTGAATGGCGGGATAGGTAATCATAAAAAACCGCCGCACGCCTGTGATATGAAGCAACAATGTCAAATTTTCATGTTGTGCCATCTCGCGCGTCAGGGCAGGTGCCACAATCCGATAGCAAAAAGGCAAGGCAAGCAAGCTATTGCCAAATAATACCAGCCAAAACCCATCTTGCGTGATATCGATCACATTGCGCAATAAAATAAATAAGGCCGTGCCCATCACAAGAGCAGGGACAATCAAAAAGACAGAGTGGCTGATTTCAAGCAATTGTGGGAAAAAACGACTATTTCTTACTTGGCATTCATAGGCAAATAAGGCCAATAACAAACTCATGAACAAAGCCAAAAAGGCACTGCCAATCGCAAGCGTGAGCGAATGATATAAAGCAGAGATAAAACGATCTGTACCTAAAAAGGCGTGTGCGGTGATCAAATCTGATTGAATCACCAACAATAAGACAGGCAGGATGTTCAAAATTAGGATGACAGCGATCACCATGCCATCAAAAAAACGGCTCGGCCAAACATGCCGATCTGATCTGTGGTGATGGCTTACAGAGCGGCTTTGAAAGGGGGCTGTGCCCGTATGGCCTTTACCAATAAACCATAAAATACTTGCGCAAATAACCAATTGCACCATCGCAAGCATGGCGGCTTGCGATAGGTTAAAGTCAAATCGCAGTGCTGTATAAATGCTGACCTCTAATGTGGTGACCGCAGGGCCACCCCCCAGCATTAAAACCAATGAAAAAGACGTAAAGCAGAGCAAAAATACCAACCCTGCAATGCTTGGCAAAACCTGTCTGAGGGTTGGCCATTCTAATGTTAAAAAATAGCCCATAGGTGATAAATGCAGCAAGGCAGCTTGACGCATATGACTTTGCGGGATGGCCTCTAGCGCGGTTAAGCAAACCCGCATTACCAACGGCGCATTAAAAAAGACATGTGCCAACACAACCAACCATAGGCCAGGGCGGTCTGGCACAAGATATCCCAACGGGGTTTGTACCAAAAGCCCGCTTTGTCCCCATAATTTTAATAAGGACAGCGCGGCAACTGTTGTTGGCATAATCATGCATGAAAAACAGATTATTAACAGGATGCTGCGACCTTTGAAACGGGCGCGCCTGTTAAATGAGATGGCCGCTATAACACCGATCAAACAGGCAAATCCAACCGAAAAAATAGCCTGTTTCACTGTCACAACAAGCACATGATGCAAATAACTATTTGAGAGTAGGGATGCAAAGCCTGTTTGTGTGAGGCCATTTTGCATAAGCGTGATAAAGCAAAGAACAGATAAGCCCAAAAGCGCAAATACCCCCACAAGTCCAATGTAAAATCTTGGCCAAGAACGTGATATGATAAAAGGGGTATTTGCCATTTATGAAGTCTATGATGTGCTTACTGTGTTGACACAGCTAGCCATTCATTCACCCAATCAGATCTGTTTTCTGCAACATCAGCACCAGAGAATAGATAGGCATTTGACGGCTGAATGAGGCCTGTAAAGCCATCAGGTGTCGCTGATTTTTGGGTTGGATACATCCAATTGGTTGTCGGAATAATCCCTTGGAATTCAGAACCTTGGATGAAATCCATAAACTGTTTTGCTAAGGCAGGCTGTGACGCATTTTTTAAAATAGCAGCCACTTCAATTTGCATATAATGACCTTCTGCAAAAGAGGCAGCGGCATAATTATCGACGCCTTCTGCAATCTGATGATAAGCAGGTGAGGTGGAATAGCTCATCACCATATCAGCTTCGCCTTCAAGGAACAGGGAATAGGCATCCCACCACCCCTTGGTCACAGTCACAATCTTTGGATTCAATTTTTGCCAAGCATCATCTGCCTTATCGCCATAAACAGATTTCATCCATAATAAAAAACCAAGGCCAGGGGTCGCAGTGCGTGGATCTTGGATCACAATACGCAAATCATCATCCCCATTAATCAGCGCATCTAGCGAAGCAGGCGGTGTTGTCATGCGGTTTTTATCATAGACAAAGGCGAAATAACCCCAATCAAATGGCATGAAAATATCAGATTGGTAATCAACTGGCAGATTATCAGCTCGTTTTGATGACCCATGAGGCTGGAAAAGCCCCGTTTTTTCAGCAATATCAGTCAAATTTGTATCAAGACCAAGAACAATATCAGCAGGTGAGCCAGCACCTTCAAGCTGGACACGGCCCAAAATACCGATAGACGAATCCAATGATACAAAATTCACATCACATGCGCATATGGCCTCAAAAGCCGTTTCAATCGCAGGGCCTGGACCCCATTCAGATGTAAAACTTTCATAGGTATAGATTGTCAGAACAGGTTTATCGGCCAATGCCGCCTGTGTGGTGAATAATTGTGCGGTAAATAACGCTGTTACACCAGCAAGTAGATAACGAAACATAAAATCGGCTCCATCAGGTTTAAAAAGATGGGCCACACATGCTTTGGAATAAGAGAAGCCACAATGTGCAATCATCACAAAAGGGCCAGTCACAAACTCTTTCCTCCGCCAGTATGACCTGGTTCAGGTTCTATGGGTGTATCTCAGTCACAAAAGTGACACCCCAAGAGTAAAATTAAGATAATAAAAAACTGGCCATCCGTGAAGAGGCCAGTTCATTATTTTTTAAACGTTCAAATTGGTTTAGTTCAAACCAAAAGTGGAACCGCCATCTGTGATGGTAAAGGCAACAGCCCAGCATTGTGTGCTTGTTGGCACTGTCAAAGAGACAGATGAGCCATTAATTGTTGGGGAATTTGATAGAGCTACGCCATCAATATTCACAACAGCAGAGCCTGAAACAGTGTTCTGTGTTGTCAAAGTTAGCTTTTGACCACCTGATACTTCTTCACATTCCCATGATGTAATGGCATTGGCCATCGCAGATGTGCTGAAGCCAGCGGCAAGAACGAAAGAGGCGGCTGCCATTTTCAACGTCTTAGTCATTTTTTCAATCCTTTCACCATTCCGTAATGTCGCATAATGTATATTATGTTCGTTATAATAGAATGATTATTAAACCTTAGTCACACACAACCTCAGCAAAGAAATCTGAAGTTGAGCCTTTGATCTTTGTACCTGTTGTCATTGATAAGCCAGCATTTGTAATAGCTGTTTGAGCTGCACTGCCGAATGTAAATGAATCATAGGTATAAGCTGCTGAGCTGTTATCAGGGTCTGATTTTACAACAGTCTTTGTCGCAAAATCTGTGATATCGACAGAATTACCAACATCATCAGAAATGGTCAGAGTCGTGACAGTATCAGGGATACCGCCATCAAAGCCGTTTGAGCTACATGTCACAGCTTGCGCTGGGAATGACGCAGCGCATAAAAGCGCTGCCCCAAGGAATAGAGTTTGTTTTTTCATAACGTTACCTCTTTTAAATTGGCACATATGCCGAAGTTACTGCCATACGGCTTGTGTTGCGCCGTCTTTCTTACAAAGGGCTCTGACCCAGCACCAACCAACACAGCCATTGGCTAGACGTGGTGTACCTGACCAAGTGCCAACATCTTTACATTGGCCATTTGGAGGATACATGCTGAAGCCAGATGGCCAGTCAGTTTTATCAGTGTAGAAACCGCCACCAGGTGCTTTTTTACGTGTTGCTGCACAAGTTTGGCCGTTCTTTTCACCATAAATCATTAAACGCATACGCCAGTTTGCCCCATTCGGGTTACTGCAAGCAGAGAAGCCAGCGTTACATTCCAAGAACTGGTTCGCACATTGTTCCATACGGTGACCGCTTGGCATTGTGCCTGCACCTGTACCATGTTTGATGGCAACATCACGCAAGGTGTTCAGCGTGCTAGAATTGGTTGTGCTGACTAAGCTATAGCCTGCTGGACAAGCTGGGCCTGGTCCATTAATGGCATCACGCAATGTATAGGTGCGCGAGCTTGCCGTTCTTTGATACACATTATAAACCGCATCATTTGTCTGAATTTTCTCTTCAGCTGATACAGTGACATCACGATCAGGCGCTGAAGCGACAATAAAGCCATCTGAACTGCGTCCTAATACAGACAAGGTCATAGCTGCGTTTGATACAGTCCCCTGCCCGTTTAATGTGTAATTCAACACCGCATGGCCTTTATCAGAGCTGATGCTTGGTGCTGTCATATTCAATGAATCTGCCTGTGATTTCACATCATAGATGATGGTTCTGCTGGCTGATTTCATAGCGTTTGTTGATGTTTTTGACAAAGCTGTTCTGTTACGCCAGAAACCACATTTTTTCCAATCTGGTTGCGTCGTAATGCTGTTATTTGCGGCAATGATATAATCAGTTGGCGCATCATTATGCCATGTCAAAGCAGAATGATTGCCTGTCGCATAACAAAGCTGTTTTGCCAAATTTGAGGCACTTGCCGTGAAGGTTGCTTTTGCCAAGAAGTGCTGAAAACGTGACAAATTTGATGTCACAACAGCCTGTGATGGTACTGTTGAACAACCTGTATTGTGACCAGCAAAGCCTGTGTAAGCATCAGATGCGAGGATCTGTGCCACTGTCAGATTATTGGCATTTGACGCATCACCAATAGCGTCTTCCAACGCTGAGTTTGCTGCTGCCAACGCTGACACCGCATTATATTGTGCTTTGGTCAATGTAGAACAAGCGTTGCTTGTGCCAACAGCCAAACCACCGACAGAAATACAAGCCGCATTATTCGCAGTATCTGTTTGTGCCGTTTGATATAATGTTGCATCAGCAGCCCCTAGACCATAGCCCTGCACTTGTGCTGTCTGACAATCACCAAATAGCGTGTAATTGCTACAAGCTGATCCTTGCGCTTTTGCTGTTTGATATTGCGGCTTTGTGACAAGAGAACAAACCTTGGAATGCAAGGCCTGACAAATCACGTCATTCGTGCTTGTTAACGCTTCTGCTCTTAATGTCGCATCGCCATAGCCATAAGCCAAAGTCAAAGCTGTTTTACAGACAGAATAAGATGAATAGGACGAACATTGGCCCATTGCTGTTTTCACAGCTTGGTATTGTGCCTTTGTGATATCGTCACAGTTTTTGGTCGGATGATCGAGCGAACAATTGGCGTTATTTGTACCAGCAACCGCTTCATTCCACAAATTCACATCAGCTGTTGTATAACCATAGCTTTGGGCAACCGCTGCTTTACAAGTGGCAAAGTTTGGATAAACCCCGCAATTATTGATCAATGATTTCAAGGCTGTATATTGCGCCTTTGTTAAATCACCACAATTTTCTGAATGCTCTGTCTGACACTGTGAATTATAGGTGCCTAGCAAAGCTTCGTTGTATAATGTGGCATCTGCGGCCGTATAGCCATAGCCTTCTGCTACAGCCCCTGTACAGACGGCATAAGATGAATAAGTGTCTCCACAAGCAACGGTCTGGTCATAAATGGGTTTGAAATCTGACATTGTTAATGTGTTACAACGGGCAGATTCATCATTTAAGCAACCTGGCGTATAGGCGGTATCAACGCCATTGCCATCTTGTGCTTCTTTATAAAGTGCGGAATCTTGCGGGCCATAACCTTTGGAAATGGCATCATCAATTTCGCTGGCGTCATAGCCACTGACACTGCCTGAAGAGGCTGTGCCACCAACTGTTGAGACAGAAAATCCTGATTCCTGTGCTTGTGCTTGCAATGAAAAGGTAAAGGCAACAACCAATGCCGCTTTCATCACTTTGTGTAAGACCTTCATCGTCCACTCCACTTTTATATATTTGGTTGTTTTACTTTAATTTAAACTAATGAATGCCGCAAGAACCTTATTCTTTTGAACAGGATATCTCGCAAATTGCGGCATTATTGGAATTTTACGCTAAATGAACGCGTTTTATTGACAAGCGTTGAACATTGCGGCGTTTGTGTTGGTGAACGGATCTGGCGTCCAGCAGAATGTATTTGATTCACCCACAATTGTCACTTCAGCATTGGCAGCTGCGGTTGGTGATGTTTGCCCTGTCGAAAGAGCGCAGCGATATTCAATTGGTGATGTGCCTGTCACCTTGTTACAAACTGAGAAAGATACAGCTTGTTTCACGCCCCCACCTACATCAATGGAAAGCTGGCCATTCGTAGCAACAGCGTCCATTACATTTTCTTTTGACGTTGTTGAAAGCAGGAAGATAATCACATTGGTTGCTGGTGTGATGGCAGCTGTCAGATTGCCCCATGGCCGTGGCTCTGTGAAACATTCATCTAAGCCTGAACAGGCGCATGTGTAAAAGCCGAAATTGGCTTCTGAAACCGCTGCCACTGGGTTTTGACAAGCAACCATGATATTGCCGCGTGGGATTGAAATATTATCTTTTGCGGTACTGCCAATGTCATCAATCAAGCCATTCCCATCACATAATAAGCCGTTATTGTTAAAGGGGTTTGTCTTTTCATTCGCCACATTTACTTGGTTAATAATCCGATCGCGATAATCAGAACACCAACTATTGGTGTCGAAACCTTGCGCAAAATCAGAACGCGCTGACAAATCAGAACGAAGCGCAATCACATCCACATCAATCGCTCTTTCAATGAAGCGTTGGGAATCGCCAGTGACAGAATCGCGTGTTGAATCAATATAGATTTGATAACCAGTGATACCAACAGCCGCCAGAATGCCAATAATTGCAACAACGACGAGCAATTCGATCAATGAAAACCCAGTATTTAACTTATGCAACCGCATTATGGCATTCACCCTGGCACCTATAGACCTCGCGATAATACTAAAATTCCATTCATTAGCAAGGTCTTATAAAACAAGCTATTTCACTTTTAATGTAATTTGCAAGCCATCAAAAGCAGGCGATACATGTGAAGGGGTCATTTTTTCCACCTCATCATAATCAGACTCTAGCCCAAGATGCGTTAAATAGGCTTGTTTTGGCTGAACTCTCGAAATCCAATCAAGGGTTTGCGCAAGATGACTATGGGCTTGGTGGGTTTGCTCACGCAAAGCTTCAACAATCCATAAATCCACGCCAGAAAGTTTTTCAAAATTCTCATCTGGCATATCCACAACATCAGTGGAATAGCCGCACACCCCATTGAACAGAAATCCTAATGACGTGGCATTACCATGATCTTGATGCATGATATCAATTGTCACATCCCCAATCTGCAAGCTTTGCCCTGCCGCGATGTCATGCATGTCTAAGGGCGGCTCGAAATAGGATGGTGAGGTTTCCAATTTGGTGAATAAATAAGGGAATCTTGTGACAATATCTGAACCGTGATGGGCTGTGGCATAAACAGGGATTTTAATCCGATCTGGCCAATAATAGGTGCGCACATCATCCAGTCCTGCAATATGATCTGAATGGGTATGGGTGATTAATAAAGCATCAATTTTTGATAATTGGTGCGGCAATAATTGATTGCGAATATCAGGGCCAGCATCCACCAAAATCGTTGTTGTGCTTGTTTGAACAAGCAAGGCACAGCGCATCCGTCGGTTTTTGGAATTGGTTGGATCACAAGCCCCCCACCCTGCTCTACCAAGCGCTGGTACACCAACTGAAGTCCCGCAGCCTAAAATGGTGATTGTTAAATCTGATTGTGTCATCTGTGTTGGCTCATGCGCGCTCTAGGCTTAGTTTTGAGAACAGACGCAAAGCATTATCTGTTGTCTGCTCTGCCAATCTTTCTACGGTTACGCCGCGCAATTCGGCTAAAAATTCTGCTGTATGACGCGCAAAAGCTGGTTCATTCTTTTTACCTCTCATCGGAACGGGCGCCAAGAAGGGCGCATCCGTTTCAACCAAAATCCGATCAAGCGGCACCGATTTGGCAACCTCTTGAATCTCGCTGGCTGATTTGAAGGTTACGATACCTGAAAAGCTGACGTAAAAGCCGATAGCCAAGGCCCGTCTTGCCAATTCCGCACCTGAGCTAAAGCAATGCAAGACACCGCGATAGGCCCCCTTTTGATATTCATCTTCCAAAATAGCCGCCATATCATCATCAGCGTCTCTGGCATGGATGATAATGGGCACATCAAGTTCCCTGGCCACTGTAATCTGGGCACGAAGGCTGTCAGCCTGTCTTTGGCGCGGGGCATTATCATAAAAATAATCAAGGCCCGCTTCACCAATTGCCACCACTTTTGGATGATCTGCGGCCTCTCGAATGGCATCTACATCACAAGATAGAGGTTCATTTTCGGCTTCATGCGGGTGAATGCCAACCGAACACCACACATTTTCATAGGCGTCGGCTAAGGCCTTTGGCTGATCAGCGGTTGATAACTTCACACCAATGGTAATGATGGTTTTGATATCAGCTGCCTGTGCGCGTGCCAAAACATCATCAATTTGTTCAGCAAGATGCGGATAATCTAAATGCGCATGGGTATCTATGAAATGCGGTGCCATCAGCTATCCTGTTCTTCGGCAATAAAGCGCGGGAAGACAGCTTGCGGTTTTTCAATAATCACAGGCAAATCAGCGCGACGTTTGCCTAAGCTATCAAACCCTCTGTTATCTTCAGGCACTTTTAACTGATCAAGCAAGACGGCTGCGGAATCAGGCATGATGGGTTGAAGCAGTATCGCAGAAGATCGGATGGCTTCCATTAACACCGCCAATACTTCTGCCATGCGCGCAGGGTCAGTTTTCTTCAAGGCCCATGGGGCTTGCGTGTCGATATAACGATTTGCTTGGCTGATCACATCCCAAATATGGCGCAACCCTTCATGGAATTGTTGTGCCAAAAACGCGTCTCTGACTTTTGGCAAAAGGCCATCAATCTGAGCCAACATCTCTGCATCATCTGCATGGGGTGTTTCGGACACATTGGGATAGGCTCCATCCAGATTTTTCACGATTAGTGACTGTACCCGATTGGATAAATTGCCAAGATCATTTGCCAAATCGCTATTGATACGTTGAATCATCGCTTGGCGAGAAAAATCGCCATCATTGCCAAATGGCACTTCACGCAACATAAAATAGCGTGTTTGATCAAGGCCAAATTCATCAACAAGTGCATGGGGGTCAATCACATTACCAAGAGATTTTGAGATTTTCTGACCTTCATTGGTCCACCAGCCATGGGCATAAATGCGTTTGGGCAAGGGCAAATCCGCTGCCATCAAAAAAGCAGGCCAATAAACAGCGTGGAAACGGACAATATCTTTGCCAACCATATGGACATTGGCTGGCCACCATTTACCATAGCTTGCCTCATCATCAAGCCACCCTGCGGCCGTCAGGTAATTGGTTAAGGCATCAAGCCAGACATACATCACATGATCATCATCACCTGGCACGGGCACGCCCCATTTAAAGCTGGCACGGCTGACAGACAGATCTTTTAATCCCCCTTTGACGAAGGATTTGATCTCATTAAAACGGCTGGTTGGTGCCACAAAATCAGGGTTTTCCTCATAAAAAGCCAAAAGCTTATCTTCCCATTTGGAAAGATCAAAGAAATATGATGGCTCTTCTACCCATGATACAGGCGCACCTGTTGGGGCTTTGCCATCAACAATTTCGGTTTCCGTGTAAAAAGCTTCATCACGAACCGAGTACCAGCCAGCATATTTACCAAGATAAACATGGCCTCTATCGACAAGGCGTTGCCATAATTTTTGACAAGTCGCCTTATGCCTTTCTGATGTTGTGCGAATAAATTCATCATGGCTGTAATTCATACGCATCGCAAGATCTTGGAAATTTTGCGATACATGATCAGTGAAGTCTTGCGGCGCAATACCTGCTTTGCTTGCCGCCTCTTCGACCTTTTGACCATGTTCATCTGTGCCAGTTAAAAACTTTACATCGCACCCATCAAGGCGTTGAAACCGCGCCAAGACGTCGCATGCCAAAGTCGTATAGGCATGACCGATATGTGGTTTATCATTCACATAATAAATAGGCGTCGTAATGTAAAAGCGATCAGTCATAATCAGACCCTGTCTAATAAAATTATCTGCCACAGCATGAGGGGCAGTGGTCATAACGATACGATAAATAGCCTATTTCTGATGTGCAATGCTATGAATTTTATCAAAAAGAGACAGAAAGACAGATGCCATATCCAAATAGGCACGCGTGCCTTGTTGTAAGGCGCGATGCATTTCACCATGTAACTCTGCCAATGTGGCTGGTGGGGCGGACTTTGCCAAAAGCGTAATCAGTTCTGTTTCGCATGGCAAAAAGGCATCAGTCAGGTTTTGTGCCGCGCTTTGTAACGCCGCCGCAGATAAAAGCCGCGAGAAAGCTTGCGTGGCAATTGGCAATAAGGCTTTTTGTTTCGCCGCCCCCCACCGTGAGCTAATCTCCAGCAAATGATGTGCTTTGCTATCTGATTTCGCGAGCACCAAACAGCTGGCTTGATAGAGATCAAGGGCATCTGTTTCAGATACTTGCAAAGCATAGCCAAGCGAGCCACCAGAAAATTGTGCCAATGCCTGAAGCGCATCATCATCTGCCTCAGGTAAATAGCGTTGCAAGATGGTCATTTGATCTAGCAAAGATAACGGATTAAATGGCAGATGACGACAACGCGAGCGAATGGTCGGTAAAACCGCACCAGCATTTGTGGCCAGCAATAAAATCACAGTCTTCTCAGGCGGCTCTTCAACGATTTTCAACATCGCATTTGCCCCTTGCACATTCACATCATCAAGGCTGTCAATGATTGCCACACGCCAGCCGCCAGTGGCTGATTTATGGCTGAAAAAGGGGATGAGGCTTCGGATTTGTTCAACCTTAATCGCACCTGATTTGTTTTTTTCATCTTGCACGGCAGAGATCGATAGAAAATCACCATGCGCACCCTGAATGACTTGACGGGCTGTATCTTGGTTGACTGTTTCTTGCGTTTCATCATAGCCCATTGAAAAAGCAGGCTTATCCCCAAAAAGTGCCGATTGTGTATCATCATAGGCGATGATGGCAGCGGCTAATTGTTTGGCAAAATGCGCCTTGCCAATGCCATTAGGGCCAGTCAACAACCACGCATGCGGCATGCGAGAGCCGACAAAGGCCTGCTCCACAGCCGCTTGCTGGGCCTTATGACCAACGAGTGGCTGCCACATTATATTTGGATCAGCTTCCATGTGATGATGTTACATCTTGAGTGAGCCGTGACAAATGGGGTGTCAGATGGCTTTGAATTAATGCAAAAATCTTATCTTCGCTCTGGCTGGCATCAATGACAGAAAATCTGTTGGATTCGTTAGCAGCCAATGCTTTGTAGGAAGCAGAAACTTGTTTGTGAAAGGCAAGGCCTTTTGATTCAAAGCGCGCTTCAATTTGCTCATCTCTTGACCCTGCGCGCGTGAGCCCCTCTTCTGGTGCCAAATCCAAAAGAAAGGTAATGTCAGGCACAAAATCCCCAATGCTGGCATGATGCAAATCACGCAACACACCGACATCAAAGCTGTTATCGGCAATGGTTTGATAGACAAAAGAGCTGTCTGAAAATCTGTCACAGATCACAATCGCCCCGCGCGCCAAGGCAGGTGCGATCAGCCGCTCTATATGCTCGACACGCGATGCCAACATTAATAACGCTTCTGTCTTGGCCGTCATGCTATCCGCCGCACCAGTCACAAGCAATTGTCGGATTGCTTCTGCCGAAGGCGTGCCACCAGGTTCGCGTGAAATCACAAGCTCTGTTTTCGGCATCACTTCAGAAAGCCAATTTTGCAAGGCACGGATTTGCGTTGATTTTCCAGATCCCTCGCCGCCTTCCAGCGTAATGAACAAGCCTTGTTTCGGCCTACCATTGGGGGATTTATCTTTTGGCGTGTTCGCTGACATTGCCTTAGCCCTCAGGGGTAAATGGCGAGCCAAATATCAAAAATTTCACAGCTTCGGTAATGCGATCTAAAAAGCCAAGTTCAGATACGGATTCAGCCGCTACCAACGGATAATTTTCACGCTTGCCATCATAATTTAGCGAAATGGTGCCAACTTGCTGGCCCTTTTTAATCGGCGCAGGAATAGGATCAGACCAGTTCAGCGTTACCTTCAAATCACGACGCTCTTTGCGGTTCATAACTTTCACCACATCTTGGCCAGCCAGTAATTTCACCCGTGCCTTGTTACCAAGCCAGACATTGGCTTCATCCACAACCACATCTTTTTGGTAAAAATCATATTCTTTAAATTCACGGAACATGAAATCCATCACGCGCACAGATTCTTGGGCACGTTCATTTTTTGATGCCATCCCATTTAACACCATGACAACACGCTGATTGCCGCGCTTTGAGGTGCCAACCAGACCATAGCCTGATTCACTGGTATGGCCTGTCTTTAGGCCATCTGCGCTATTATCTTTATATAGCAGAGGGTTACGGTTGCCTTGTTTGATATTGTTATAGGTGTAATTTTTTACAGCAAAGACAGGATATAGCTCTGGATAGGTATCTGATGGGAAATTTTTTAACATCGCAGTGGTCAGGATATTTAGATCGCGCGCGGTGGTGGTTAAATCAGGATCTGGCCATCCTGTAGCATTACGAAAGACCGTATTCATCATGCCCAATTCACGCGCTTTATCATTCATTTCATCTGCAAAGGCTTCTTCAGATCCCGAAAAGCCCTCTGCTAGCGCGATGGCAGCATCATTACCAGATTGAATGATGATGCCAGCCAGTAATTCACGCATTGTGACAGAAGAGCCTGGGTCCAAGAACATGCGAGAACCACCTTTTTTCCAAGCGCGTTCAGAGACAATAAATGTATCATCAAGGGACAAAGAGCCATCTGCAATGCGTTCAAACGCCAAATAAACAGTCATAATCTTTGCCATAGAGGCAGGCTTCATGGGCTGATCACCATTTTTATCAAGCAACACGCGCCCTGAATTATAATCAGTGACATAGGCATATTCTGCTACAGTTTGCATCGGCTCTTGCGAGACAGCCTGTTTAATGGAAAAACTCAAGAAAAAAGCAAATGCGAGAGCTGCCAACCATATTGTTTGACGATATGTTACCAATGGAGAAATTGCTTTTGCGCCACTCATGGTTTTACCATTCCTTTTTTTCATCTAGCCAATGATGCGTTTCACTTAATTTTTGTCAGGGGCGTGATTAATCAACCACAATCCGTGCCCCTTTAAAGCCTTGCTGATAGACATCTGCCAACAAAAGATCTGCTGCTTCGACTGTTGTAACAGGGCCAAGACGTGTCCGATAGAGGGTTTGTCCATCTTTTAAGGCTGGTGTGACCTGACCTTTGGCAATCGCAGATAATCGTTTTAACACAGATTTGGCGTTATCTTCACTATGGAACGCGCCAATTTGCACCCATATATCTGTTTCAATTGGTTGAGTTTGAATAACCTCTCCCACCCGATTTTGTGACAATAACTCTAGCGCTGATTGACCAGGGGCCTTTTTCACTGCCGTTGCTTTGGTGGTGCGCGCTGTTAATTTTACCGTTGGTTTTGCCGCCCCGTTACTGGTGGGCAAAGCTTCGTCAAAATCACCTGTTGGGAATTGCCCTTCTTTGGCCAATCGTTCCAATTTCAAGGATTGTTCTGTTAAAATTTGAACGCGCACTCTGGCGATACCGCTATCTTTATAGCCGATAAGACGTGCCGCTTCTCTTGAAAGATCGATAATACGCCCTGATACGAATGGGCCACGATCATTGACACGCACCACAAGTGATTTGCCATTATCAAGATTGGTCACCCTTACAACAGAGGGCATGGGTAATGTCTTATGAGCAGCTGATACTTTATTAGGGTCAAAAATCTCGCCATTGGCGGTTAATCTGCCAGCAAATTCATCACCATACCAAGACCCCACCCCTGTCTCATCATATTTCAAATTACGTTCGGGGTAATACCAAACACCAGCCACTTGATACGGGTCGCCAACCTTATAACGAGGGGCAGATTGCACAGATGGCGGGTTGGCAATGGATTCAGCCTTTTCTTGTTGTCTTTGTGATTTTTGCGCCAGATTAATGGCCAATTCGGCTGCGCCACATCCTGATAAAAACAAACAAAGACCAATCATAGACACACATGTCTTTGTCAATGAAAATGGCCGCCAGTTGCGTGTCGAATGACGGGCTTGCATGGTCATAAACGGGTAAGAAGTCATTTTGTGGCTAGGTCCTGTTGTAACGACTATTTCCTATATGCCATGCCATCAGACAATGCGCCAACAGCTAAGGCAAAATAATTTGATCGATTCCAACGAAGCGTGGCATCAAAATTTGCATAAACAATAAATGCCATCTCTTCATCACCATCTGGCAAAACAAGACGAGAGGTTAGGTTTCGCGCTGGCAACGGGCTGCCATCAGGATTTGTAATGCCCAATGCGCGCCAGTCATCCATCGTCTTTTTGACCTTATTTTCTGCTAAGGATTTTCCATCAAACCCTGCTGGTAAGCGCACTTGCCTGCCCCATGTCAAATCATCACGCCATCCAGCTTGCTTTAAATAATTGGCGATTGAAGCAAAAACATCTGCTTTATCGCCCCAGATATCTGTTTTGCCATCTTTGTTCCAATCTTCGGCATAGGCACGAAAACTTGAGGGCATGAATTGACATTGGCCCATCGCCCCCGCCCAAGATCCTTTCATGGCAGATGCTGAAATATGCCCTTCATCAATGATTTTCAAAGCTTCCAGTAATTCTTTGCGGAAAAAGGCAGCGCGTCTGCCATCATAAGCCATTGTGGCCAGAGCGTTGATCACAGAAAAGCCGCCCGTGAAACGGCCAAAACCTGATTCTATACCCCACAATGCCACAATGAATCGCGGTTGCACGCCATAATGTGCGCCAATCTCTTGTAATATATCTTTATGCTCTTGCCATAATTTTTGCCCTTGCGAGATACGCCCACCTGTTACCACCTTTTTCAGGTAAATCGGATATGTCATCTTGAATTCAGGCTGGTTACGATCAAGCTTCACCACTTTTTCACGCAATTGGACATTCGCCAAAGCAACATCAATGGTCGATTGTGAAATCCCTGCTTTCAAGGCATCTATGCGCACTGCCGCTAGCCAATGATCAAAGGCATCATCAGCCTTGCCTGTCCCAGCAGTAAAAATAATAAGCCATAGCCCCACAATCACACGCAAAAAGCGGTGTGCGTTAACAGACGTCATAAATGAAAAAACAATCATTTCTTTTGTAACCCAACCTATCCGCGCATCAGAATGTGAAAAGAGTAGAAGTAAATGGGGGCAATGTGCAAGCCACAAAAGAAATTGTTTTCATCTTATTTTTCACAAGAAAATATATTCAAAATTTTATTGATCATTTTATTGACAATTTTATTGACAAGGCCGCCCTCACCCTCTAATTCATTGGCCCAACGGAGAGGTGGCAGAGCGGTTGAATGCACCGGTCTTGAAAACCGGCATGGGTTTATAGCCCATCGAGGGTTCGAATCCCTCCCTCTCCGCCATTACCTCACAAAATATCAGTTAAATGATGGGTCACTAGACCTAGCAAATTTCAACATTTGCTAGTCTTTTTGTCATAAGTTAAGCCTATTATGATACCTCTTATGATACCGAAGCTGATGCATGACATCTGTAAATGAAGGCAATGATGATTGATCACAAACCGCGCTGTTTTGGGAACAAACCAAATCAAGAATTTTACGCCGATTATCACGATCAGGAATGGGGTGTGCCTGTGACAGATGACAGGTTGCTTTTTGAAATGTTGTGCCTTGAAGGCGCGCAAGCAGGCCTGTCTTGGGAAACTATTTTGCGCAAAAGACAAGGCTATCGTGAGGCCTTTCACAATTTCGATCTTGAAAAAATCATGGCAATGACAGATGATGACTTAGAGGCTTTGACACAAAATCCAGCCATCATTCGCAATCGTTTAAAGATTTTTTCAGTTCAAAAAAACGCATTTATTTTCAATAAGATAACAGAAGAGTTTAGATCTTTTTCAAACTATATTTGGGGCTTTGTTGATCATAAACAACAAATCAATTATTGGCCAGATCATGATGCTGTTCCTGTGTCGACCCCGATCAGCGATGCCATTTCAAAAGATTTAAAAAAGCGTGGTATGAGCTTTGTTGGCAGCACCATCATTTATGCCTATATGCAGGCGATTGGCATGGTGGATGACCATATTGCAAGCTGTTGGTGTTATCACCGCAACAGGCCCTAACAACGCCGTCCCAAAACCGACGGCAACACGCCGAAAAAAATAACCCACTATCTGGTTATGATGCGCAGATTATGCTATCTGACACACTAGGTTAAATAGGTGATAAATCACTCATCTTTTTTTTGATTTTACGGAGATCCCTTATGAAAGCCATCGGTTATCAGAAAGCTGGCCCTATCAACGCGGCACATGCTCTTGAAGATATTGAGATTGCCAAGCCAGAGTTACGCGCGCGTGATTTGCTTGTTGCGGTAAAAGGGATATCTATTAACCCTGTCGATTCAAAGATTCGCACCAATATCAGCCCAGAGACAGGTCATAAGGTCATTGGCTATGATGCATGCGGCACTGTGGTGGCAGTCGGTGATGGTGTTGCCAATTATAAAGTCGGTGATGATGTCTTTTACGCTGGCGATTTAACACGCCCTGGCACCAATTGCGAATTTCATGCGGTTGATGAACGCATTGTTGGCAAAAAGCCTGCCTCTCTTGATTTTGTCGAAGCCGCCGCTCTGCCTCTGACAGCAATCACCGCATGGGAAATGATGTTTGACAGCTTGCGCCTGACAGAAGGCGGCGGTGATGGCAAGACTATCTTAATCACGGCTGCCGCAGGTGGCGTCGGTTCAATTATGATCCAGCTATGCAAGGCATTAACAAACCTCACTGTGATTGCCACCGCCTCGCGTGACGATACGATAGAATGGGTCACAAAAATGGGCGCAGATCATGTGATTGATCATACCAAAACGCTATCAGACCAAATGACAGCGTTAGGCATCACCCCTGATTATATCGCATCCTTAAGAGGCACTGATCAGCATTATGAAGATATGGTAAAGATGATTGCCCCGCGCGGTAATATTGCGCTGATTGATGATCCACAAAGCATAAATCTGAATTTGGCAAAACAAAAAGCCTTAACCATTTCATGGGAATTCATGTTCACGCGCGCTATGTTTGATATGGCTGATATCACAGCCCAAGCTGATTTGTTAAATCGCGTTTCTGAGATGATTGATCAAGGCGTGTTGCAAAATACCATGACAGAACGCCATGGCACCCTTACGGCTGCCAGCTTAATCGCGGCCCATGAACGCCAAGAAACAGGCAAAATCATCGGCAAACAAGTGATGGAAGGGCTATCTGCCTAAATGGCCTCTGATGAGGTTAAACAAACAAAAAGCCAGCGAAATAGCTGGCTTTTTTGTTATCTGAATTTCGGTAATGGCGACAAAATAAATGGCGACTCCGGGAGGACTCGAACCCCCAACCTGCTGATTAGAAGTCAGCTGCTCTATCCAGTTGAGCTACGGAGCCATAAGATCATATAACCATAAGCGCGATTAATGTGTCCACGCCCCTTTGCGATCAAACGCAAAATTATCAGAATAGGCTTTCATGCGTAATTTACGCTGTTGTGGCTCTTTCACATCATAGGCCATTTCTTTGGCTTCTGCGAATGCCACCGCTTCTTCTTTTGTTGCGAAATAGATGCGCACTTGTCTTTGGGTATCAGATGATGATTGCCACCCCATCAATTGATCAGGACCAACAGCCGAAGAGCGTGGGTGTTCAAGAACCCATCTTTTCGTCTTAGATCGACCAGATTGCATAGAAGTTTTAGCAGGTTGGTAAATGCGTGCCTTCATTCTGACCCCCTGAAAACGCTTTGTGAAACTGCGAGATGGTAGCTATCGCCACACAAAACAAAAGAAATGGTCGGAGTGGAGAGATTCGAACTCCCGGCCCTCTGGTCCCAAACCAGATGCGCTACCAGGCTGCGCTACACTCCGACTGTGGGTTGTTTACACCCAACATATTAGGAGATGCAAGATAAAATATCACGAAGAATTCATTTTTTTAGTGAAATGGTTTTTCATGCCCTTAATCACACCCTTAACTCAAAAAAGAGGCGTGATACGGTCTCCTATCTCAAACTGCCACTTTGCCCTTGTGCCAGCTGGCAATTCCAAAACATATTTTGCAGGCATTAAGCTGGGAATCAGGCGTTCTGAATAGGGCGTTGTGCGATCTTCATGGTGAAATAAGGTACCTGTCTCGTCAAAGAACAAGATATCAAGAGATAAAGGCGTGTCCTTCATCCAAAAATGGCGCAAGGCCCGATCTGGCCAAACAAATAACATGCCGTCAAAAGGCGCAAGACTTTCCCGTTTCATCAGCCCTTGTGCTCTTTGGCTAGGTGTATTGGCGACTTCTACGACGATCTTTTTGGTTCCAAATAGGTCACCCATCAACGCCAATTCGTGAATGGCAAACCCATAGACAGAATAATCGGCCTTTATATCATCTGCCAAGGCTGATGTAAGCGGCGATAAAGACCATCCTATCGCAAATACACAAGCGATAACGGCCATTAAGGCTTTTATAGTCACAAATTTATGTCTCATGCCTCACCATCTGATAATTGCGAAAACCACCTTTGCGGGGGATTACGGCCAAGCCGATGATGCCATCTTAACCCACGCAATATATTTTTAGAAGTCTCGCTTAGGCCCGCTTTTTCAGGGTCTTGCCCTTGAATTAACGCCCAATTGCCAGCCCAGGCTTTGGCTGTGATAACAGGATTATATCCCCCGCCGCCAAGCAATAAGGTCGGAAGGTCGAACTCTAATAGCTTGCGGATGGCGCGCCAATAGCCCGCAAGGGAATAACATAATTTTGATTGCGGATCATCTTTGTGACCATCTGCGCCTGCTTGCACCACAAGATAGGCAGGCTTATGTGCGGTAATCAGCGGCAGTATTTGCTCATGCAGGCATGTTATCAATTCTGCATCACCTGCGCCTGCTGATAACGGAAAATTACGTGCTTGCCCCATCCCCCTATCATCCCCCTGTCCTGTGCGCGGCCATAAATCTTGTTGGTGAATAGAAATAATCAGCAATTGGTCATGATGCGATAGCCAATCAGACACACCATCACAATGATGGGCATCAATATCCACATAGATAATAGGTTTGCTTGTATGACGCATCATCTCTTGCAGAGCGATAACAGGGTCATTCACAAAACAAAACCCATTGGCCTGATCATATCGGCCATGATGCGTGCCGCCAGATGGGTTGTAAATGACATCTGCTTTGCCAGATACAAGCCATTGTGCCGCAATATAAGACGCATGTGCGGCTGTGGCGGGACGGCTATAGACCTCTTGAAAGATCGGATTGCTTGCCCTGCCAATTTGGTATCGATCCTTCAGATCATCTGGCAAGTTTTGGGTTTGCTGTGCGTGCCACAAGGCTTGCACATAATCAGCATCATGAAATTGTGACAAAATATCAGGCGGTACTGGATTAATCTGATGATAATGGTGGTTTTCCAGCCACCCTTCTGCTTTGCATATATCAATCGCTGGCCAAACACGGGCGATATTAAGGGGGTGATTTTGTCCATAGACAGAGTTGCGAAAAATATCACTGCCAAAAAAATAGGATTTTTTCATTCATTTTACCCGTCTGAACTTGCTAGTCAGGTGACAATTCCTATATAACTAGGCGAGTTATTTGTAAGGTCAATTGGCAGCAGCTTTGCCCGAAAACATAATCTAAAACGCAAAGGACGTTATCTTTAATGGCATCTTCGTATCGTGTATGGAATTTCATTCAAGAATATTCACTATTGCTGATTATTGGCGCTGTTTCAGCGCTTACATGGGCCAATCTAGATTATGAAAGCTATCATCATCTGGTTGAAACAGTGTTAATTGACCATAGCCCTGTGGGTCATTTGCATGATGGCCACAGAACATTGACCCTACATTATTTAATTAATGATGTGTTGATGGCTTTGTTCTTTGCGATGGCTGGTAAAGAGGTGTGGGAAGCCATTATCCTGAAAAATGGCTCATTGCGGGGCCGAAAAGCCTTAACGCCTTTGATTGCGACCGCTGGCGGTATGATTGGCCCTGTTGGTATTTATCTAGTTGGTGCCTTTTTGCTTGGTAAATTTGCGATTTTGGCAAATGGCTGGGCCATCCCAACAGCGACAGACATTGCCTTTTCTTATTTGGTAGCGCGCATTGTGTTTGGTGCCCGCCACCCCGCAGTTGGCTTCTTGCTATTGCTTGCGATTGCCGATGACGCCACTGGATTGGTTATTTTGGCCCTCTTTTATCCGCAAGCCGAATTGGCACCAGAATGGCTTGGTCTTTCTGTTGCGGCCGCCTTTGCTGTCTATTTCCTTGCCAATCGCTTGCCACGTAACCTTGATGCCAAAAGAGGCGATCGTCATTACACAACAATTGCACAAAAGCTTGGCTTTTGGCCTTATTTGATCGCTGGTTGTGCCAGCTGGTACGGCTTCCAGCAAGCAGGCGTCCACCCTGCCCTTGGCCTATTGCCAATCGTTGTTACCATTCCGCATGCAGACATCACATTTGGTCTATTTGATGCCAAAAAAGAAGATCAACATGATTTGTTAAATGACATTGAACATAAAATGAAGGTGCCCGTTGAATTCATCTTATTGCTCTTTGGTTTTGCCAATGCAGGCGTTGAGTTTTCGGCTATGGGCGATGCCACATGGTTGGTTCTTGCTGGTTTGATCATTGGCAAGCCCGTTGGTATCTTCTTATTTGGCTGGTTTGCCGCTGGCCCACTTGGCCTTGGTCTGCCAGAAGGTATGAAGATGCGTTATTTGGTTGTGATTGGCTTTATTGCGGCCATTGGCTTTACCGTATCATTGTTCATTTCGGCTGTGGCATTTGGGCCAGGTCCAGTTCAAGATGCCGCAAAAATGGGCGCATTATTCTCATTTGGTGCCGTGTTCTTATCTTTGATTGCGGGACGCGTTTTCAAAGTGGATAAAATGAATTAATCTTGCTATAGCTTTTTTGAAAAAAATCAGTCTCGGGGGACTTTAGAAAATGGCAAATAAAACAACAAACCGCCCAGCAAATGTGCCTGAAGAAAATGTATATAATGGTCTGCATTGGACCATTATTCTAGGCTATGGCTTGGGCGTTGTCGCACTTGCTGTCTTGCTATTTGGTGAATAAGGCTTATCAAGGCCTTTTACGGTAATGGATGCGCTTTATCAGGAACAGATTCTCTCGCTAGCAAGGCTGGCAAGACAATCCCCTGATTTAGCCGCACCCACACATCATGCCAGCATGAAAAACCCCACTTGCGGGGATGAAGCCACTGTCAAAGCCATCATCAAAGATGATGTGATTGAGGCATTATCTGTCCATATTCAGGGATGTGCTTTATGTGAGGCAGGGGCAGGTCTGTTATTGCAACAAGCGGCGAATAAAAGCCTATCTGATATGCACAATATTTCAGATGCCTTAACACGGTTTTTGAAAGCTGAAGGTGAAGAGGATCGGCCTGAATTCTTAGCTTTTACACCTGTGCAACAAGTGAAAAACAGACATAAATGTGTTAGCCTGTCTTTTCAGGCATTGCAGAAATTATAAGCAAAAAAAAGGCCCGATTTTCATCGGGCTTTTTGTTAATCTGGTTCAACTGACAATTTGCCAAATGCCCAAATTGCGATGGCTAGGACAATCGGGAAACCGATCACTAGCACAAGACCAAATGTTTCATTCATCGTAAAATCCCCCTTAAAGGTGTCATCACCATTTTATACTATTGTGACTTATAGGCGAAGATCATACGGTTTTCAAGTCAGCTTTTCGGCCCTTTTGCCGCAGTTATGCGCGCCCCCTCATCGTTATTTTGTGCGGGGATACATTCATCACCATCACAACAAGGAAAGCTGTTGGTATGGCAATGCGCACATTGACCATGGCCATGAACCCAAATGATTTGTTCAGGCTGGCCACAAAAGACACAGCGCGCCATCGCGGCTTGCTGATGGGGTGTTGGCTGTTGTGACATCTGGTTCTG
>JBMHDH010000099.1:0-6699 GCA_049889495.1 Puniceispirillaceae bacterium (SeqCode)
ATGAAGCATGGTTGAACTGATGCCTAGCCCATGATCAATGATGATGGTGCCGCCTGTATAATAAAGGCTTTCTGCCATGGTGATGATGCCGTCCGCAGGGCTTGTCACAGATGTGCCAGATGGCGCGGCAATATCAATGCCATAATGGGGCGCGCGCGGTGTGCCATTTAAGATGCGTTGCGCGCCATAAACACCTGTGATGATTCCAACAGATGGCCAATCAAATCCATGGACAATGAAATCATCATTTCGGCTTTTATGCGCGCGTGCATTTGTCACAGCTATGCGATCACGCTTAATTCTAGCCAGAACTTCATCTGGTGGGCTGACATATTTGCCAGGCAAGCCTGTGATGGATTGGGTTTTATAACGGCGTTTCAGCGGGGTTATCGCTGTTTCAAAAATCAGACCATTTTCTGTTTCAATTTTGATGATGACATCGCTGATATCATCACGGTGAAACCCAAAGGCAATATGGTTTTGTGCGCTTACCATTAAGGGCTTGTCATCATGATACGCTTTTGCGCCTGCGGGTATTTTGGCTGTGATCAGGCCGCCTTGGATGGCATTGCCTGATACAGCAATGGTACCGTTAATATGGGGTATTTCTGCCTTTGTATTTTGCGCAGCGAACAAAAGCGTTGTAAGGGCGATGAGTGATAAGAAAACGCGATGTAACATAAGCAAGAATAGGAACCTTGACATGAAGACAGCAGACAGGAATAACAAGGTATACAAGATATTAATTGCGAGCAACTGCAGGTTAGGCCATGTCTGAAAATCACGAAAAAATTGTTATCATTGGGGCTGGTGCTGCTGGCTATACAGCTGCGATTTATGCGGCTAGAGCCAATATGTCACCTGTGATTTATACGGGCCTTCAGCCTGGCGGACAATTAACCATCACAACTGATGTGGAAAATTACCCTGGTTTTGCTGATGTGGTCCAAGGGCCATGGTTAATGGCGCAAATGGAAGCGCAAGCGGTGAATGTTGGCACGCGTATGGAATATGACATCATCACCGATCTTGACGTCTCATCACGTCCGTTTCAGATGACCACTGATTCAGGCAAAACCATCACCGCAGATGCGGTTATTATCGCCACTGGCGCACAAGCGCGCTGGCTTGGCCTGCCATCTGAAGAAGCCTTTAATGGCAAAGGGGTATCGGCTTGTGCCACATGTGATGGCTTTTTCTATCGTGATAAAAAAGCAGTTGTGGTTGGCGGCGGGAATACCGCAGTTGAAGAAGCGCTCTATCTTGCCAATATTTGTTCGCACGTCACCTTGGTGCATCGCCGTGATAGCCTCAGAGCAGAGCAAATCATGCAAGACCGTTTGCTAAAGCATCCCAAGATTTCGGTTGCTTGGAATCGTGTGGTCGACGAAGTGCTTGGTGATGATCGCGGTGTAACGTCCGTGCGTCTTGGCGCAACGGATGGCGCAGATGATGAGGTTATTGAAACAGATGGTTTATTTGTTGCGATTGGCCATGACCCTGCCACACAGCCTTTTAAAGAGGCCATTGCGCTTGATGATGAAGGCTATATCCAAGTGACCACTGGCACCACCTTTACATCTGTAGATGGTATTTTTGCGGCTGGTGATTGTGTTGACAAAACCTATCGTCAAGCTGTCACCGCCGCTGGCATGGGGTGTATGGCTGCGCTTGATGCTGAACGCTATCTTGGTGCATTAGAAAGCTAGCATTTGGCTTTTTAGGCAGGTTTTTGCCTATCAGGCCAAATGTTATCTCAGGCCAAGTGTCATCTAAGGCCAAGTTTCATCTAAGGCCAAGTGTCATCCTGTCCCAATTGGGGCGGGCCGTGTTATTTATTGGCCAGAACACGAACTTCGGTTGCTTGTGGGCCTTTGCCATCATCGCTGACATGCAACAATAATTTTTGGCCTTCAGACACGCTGAATAAACCGCAAGCCTGCAACGTTCTTGTGTGGATAAAGACATCCTGCATATCGTGATCTTTGATCTCGATAAAGCCATAGCCTTTCGATGGGTTGAAAAACTTTACAACACCGCGCACTTCATTTTCTTCGGGTTCTGTATCTTCTGGCAATAATTCAGGGGCTTTGCGTGCCACAGATCGGATTTCGGTAATGGCTTCGCCATCTTTGTTTTTGGCAACCACAACCGTAATTTCATCGCCAGAATGCAAAAATACCAATCCAAATTTTTCCAAAGCTGTGCGGTGGATAAAGATTTCTTCGTCATCAATGCTGATGAAACCATAGCCACGTTTATCATTGTACCAAACAACAATGCCTTTATAGAGTCCTGCTTCCATTTCATTTCACCTGAAAATCAAAACAAACAAGTTATGTCATCAAGCTTTAGGCCTAAATATTTAATTTTTTATTAAAATCAACCATAAATTGTGCAATTATCTAAAAAAGTATTTCTGTCTTTGCAAAGCGGTATCTTCTGTAAAGATTTATATATGAGATTTACAACCTATAGAGCAGTATTTAACAGCGCAGATTGTGTTTTGATTGCATCACGAACCGCCGCGCGATAGGCCGATAATGTGGTTGCTTTTTGTGCGTCATCACAAAAAATAATGCCACGAGATGAATTCACCAAGCCATTGGTAAAACCATCTTGTGATGCGCTTAGCGGTGTGGTGGCGTCTTCTGGCCCTGCGCCTTGGGCGCCAAATCCAGGGATTAAAAAGGGCGCTGATGGTAATCTGTTGCGCAAATCACGTGCTTGGTCGGGAACAGTCGCGCCTGCCACAATGCCAAAGGATGATAGGCCAGAGTTACCTTTTGCGGCTTCGATATGTGGCGCAAGCTTATCGGCTAATTCTTGATAGATATAGCTCTCATTATGGCGCAATTCTTGCAAATCGCTTGCCCCTTTATTCGAGGTGCGCACCAAGATGAACAGACCTGCTCCTGCTTTTTGGGCTGTGGTCATAAAGGGTTCAAGCGTATCAAGACCCATCCACGGGTTCACTGTCAGCGCATCACTGGCAAAAGGCGCATCCTCACCAAAATAAGCATCTGCATAGGCTTGTGATGTGGATCCTATATCGCCGCGCTTAGCATCCATAATGACCAGCAAGCCAGCCTGTCTGGCTGTCTGGGCGACCTCTGCCAATATGGCCATGCCTTCTGGCCCAAATTGTTCAAACATGGCCACTTGTGGTTTGATGGCAGGCACCACATCTGTGGCGGCGTCGATGATGGCAAGTGAAAATGACCGCAAGCCAGGCAGACTTGGTCCTTTTTCATCACAAAATAAGGGTGAAAATAATGCTTTATGCGGGTCTATGCCAACGCAAAGGGGTGTCTTAGTGCGCGCCAATGCGGCTGAAAGACGGTCGCCAAAATGTGATGATGCGTCAGATGTCATTCGCTTGCCGTCAAACCAATCGCATCACGATAGGTGTCCAATAAAATATCTTGTTCTGCCAATAAATCACGGTCCATCGCACGCATACGCACCACTTGCCTCATGATTTTTGGCTCAAAGCCTGTGGCTTTTGCTTCTGAATAAATATCTCTGATATCTGCCATTAAAGCGCGCTTTTCTTCTTCAAGGCGTTCAATGCGTTCAATATATTGGCGAAGCTGATCTGCGCCTGTTTGTCCTGTGACACTCATGTGAAAGACTTTCCGTGATAGGAGGTTTAAAGAAATAAGAGTGATAACCGCGTTTTTTTAACTTTTAATTATGGCCTTTTTCAAATGCGGCCTTTTGTTCGGCAGTTGCTTGTGTTTGATATCGTGATTTCCATTCATCATAAGGCATGCCATAGATGATTTTTCTGGCTTCGTCTTTCGATAAATCACCCCCTTGTTCATTCGCAGCTTCCATATACCAGCGCGATAAACAATTGCGGCAAAACCCAGATAAATTCATCATATCGATATTCTGCACATCTGTTCTGTCTTGCAAATGCGCGACAAGACGGCGAAAGGCGGCAGCTTCTAATTCTGTTTTATGATCTGACATAGCAGTGACCTTTTCAAAGCGATGTTTGGGGTGGGGCTTGGCTCCCTCGTTCCTATCATATTATCACAACTCTTGAAAAGAGGGCAGGCAGGCTATGGTGTTTGTTTATGGGCTTTACAGGGTGCCAAATCGCATTGTCAAAAAACAAAGCTTTGCAAAAAACTTTGTTTCGGCTAAGTTTCTATTGCAATAAAGAAATGTTGGGACCTTTTAGAATGGGTCTTAAACGGTCTGGATCTCATGCGCTGATTGGGAAGATTATGAGCGATAAAACATCTGCTGAGAAATTTGAACGTATCCGCAAAGCCCATCAATCTGAGGTGATGGAAGATTATGTTGAGATGATCGCAGATCTGATTGAAGAGACAGGTGAAGCGCGCGCGGTTGATTTGGCGGCGCGTTTCGGGGTGACCAGCCCCACTGTCACAGCGACCATTCAAAGATGCCAAAGAGAGGGGCTTGTTGAAACCAAGCCTTATCGGTCAATTTTCTTAACTGAAAAGGGTCTGGCCTTGGCCAATTCTTGTAAAGAACGTCACCAGATTGTGCATGATTTTTTGGTCTCAATGGGCGTGCCAGCTGATATCGCAGATGCGGATGCGGAAGGGATGGAGCATCACATCTCAGATCATACGCTTGCGTTATTTAAAAAGGCTGTTGCTGAGGCCGCCACCTAGCGTGTCAGGTAACAAATCACCTGACTATTTCAGAATGTAAAAGGTTTTATGACGGCTTTTGCGTGCTGAAATTTGCGCAACAGAAGCGCCAATCGGGCCTGTTGCATCAGCCAGTGAGGCTGGCAAAGTGGCCTCTGGTGTTGATAGGATCAAAGCGGGGCGATGCGCATTAGATAAGGCATGATCACGTTCATAATGATTGCCTGCCACGCCATCTTCATTCAGCATTTTTACCGCTAGCCCACTATCATGAAGATACCAAGATAGCAAAGCCGCCTCGGCGCGCCTGTCTGCGACAATAAAAGGCGTTTGATAGGTTTCTGCCAGCTTTTTTGTGTCTTGTGCTAGGGTCTCCCAGCCGCGAAGTCGCCGCAGGGGATCTGATTTTGGCGTTAAGAACAACAAATCACCAAGGCCTAATGCAATCACCAAAATTAAGGCGGCAAAAAGATTCACTGACAAAGCAAGCCTGCCCCAAATCGGCGGGATGATGGTTGCAAGGGCGATGCCAGCAATCAAACATAGGCTAGGCCAGGCGGTGGCAGCCCAATTGGCATTGGCCGTTTTTAGATAGGCTTGCCCCACCATGATAATCAATACAGGCACGGCAAAACACAGATAGCTGGCAAGCGGGGCAGACTGTTTTAAGGTTCTTGATCGTAATAAGGCGGCACATAAAATCACAAACAACACAGGCCCTGCGACCGCTGATTGGGATAAGATGAAATTCAGTGCGCTTTCAACGCTGTAAAGCGGCTGTGCCAAATCTGCATTTTCCCCTAAATGCGCAAATGTTACCCCTGAATTGGCAAGGTTCCAAAGCAAATTGGGAGATGCTGTGATAACAGCACCTGAAAGAATAAGGGCCAAGTTACGACAGCTGGCTTTCACGCTGGCTTGGCTGATAAAAATCAGATGTAACAATGTGCCAATGATGAAATAAATGGCGGCATATTTTGCCAGAACGCCAATACCAATAATCAGGCCTGTGATCAGATAATGTTGCGCTTTGCCTGTGGTCTCTGCCTGATAGAAAACGCCTAAGGCAATGACCCAAGGCAAGATTAATAAAGTATCAGTCGAAATCACAAATGATCCAAGAGACACAAGTGGCAAGCTGGCCCAAAATAGCGCAGCCCATCTGCCCGCTTTTTGTGAATGATGCGCGGCCGCAATACGGTACAAAAACAGCGCAATGATGGTATGAATCACGGGGGCCAGAAAGCGTGCCGCAACAGCAGAAGACCCAAATAGCCCATCCATCATACCCAAATACCAGCCAATTAATGGGGGCTTTGAATAATAGCCAAATGCGAGATCTTGGCCCCATAGCCAATATTGCGCCTCATCAACACCAAAAGAGAGGGGTGTTACAAATATGGCCATCATGCGCGCCAACATTATCACCAAAAGGCCAGCCAATAATGGGCGCTCATTTGCCAAAATCACACGAAATGACGGAAAGGTGAGAGGGTGGCTTGTCATGCTGAAATCGGTGCCTTCTAGGCAAAAAGGGATTATGTGATACTGGTAATATCTTATTTCAATGTTATATAGCAAAGCAAGGATGCTGGTTTTTTTCGGAGAAGCAATCCTTTCGTGAATAATAGGCCAGCGGCAAAGCTTATAGGGATGTACCATGTCTGAGACACCGCAAACCATCGCAGAAGATATCGTAGATGAGTTTTCATTCTTTGATGATTGGGCAGATCGATATCAGCATTTGATTGATCAAGGGCGTCATTTGCCAGCGCTTGATGCGGCCTATCAAACAGAGGCCTATCAGCTGAAAGGGTGCCAATCCGTTGTGTATTTTGCGCATGAACTGGCTGAGGATGGCACATTGATTTTTCATGCTGGATCTGATGCGGCGATTGTCCAAGGGTTGGTGGCGTTATTATTGCGCGTCTATTCAGGACAAAGCCCCAAAGCCATCTTAGCGCAAGATGCTGCGTTTTTATCTGAAATTGGCCTTGATAAGCATTTATCTGCGACGCGCAAAACAGGTCTAGCGGCCATGGTTAGCGCCATTCATGGTGCGGCA
>JBMHDH010000100.1:0-15848 GCA_049889495.1 Puniceispirillaceae bacterium (SeqCode)
CGCCCAAATCTTGTTGTTTTGGATTATATGTTGCCAAATCAATCAGGCCTTACTGTTGCGCGTGAATTACGAGACAGGGATGCCACCGCCACCTTGCCAATTTTGATGTTATCAGCCAAAGGCCAGCATAAAGACAAAGAACAGGCAAATCTTGCGGGTATTAATTTGTTTATGACAAAGCCTTTCACCAACAGTGATTTGCTTGACAATATAAAACAGCTTATCGCCTCTAATGACAGGTGATGATGCCTCGATGATGAACCTACCATGATTCGCAAGCTATCAGCCATTATCACCTTTTTTGCTCTGTTATTTTTTATCACACCTTTGGTGAATATTTTGATGCTGCCAGCTGATTTATTTTCCTCAGCTATTTTATTATTTGGCTGTTGGTTTGGTTTAATCATCACAGCGTTTCTGACAAGCAACCAATCCGCGCGAGACGCCGCAATTTCACCAGAGCCTACCTCTGCTAATCCAAATTTGACAGGGCCAGATCGCAAATGAGTAATGCGCAAATCGTTGTCCTTGTTGCTGTTTGTTATACGATTGCGCTTTTTGCCGTTGCCTATTGGGCTGATCGCGCTGCAAAATCAAACCGCAAACCACTTTTATCCTCGCCGCTGATTTACACACTTTCCTTATCTGTTTATTGCACCGCTTGGACCTTTTATGGCGCGGTTGGGTCTGCGGCAAGAAACGGTTTTGAATTTTTGGCCATTTACCTTGGGCCAACGATTATTTTTGTTGGTTGGTGGTGGTTTTTGCGCCGTCTTGTGAAAATTGGACGCACAGAAAAACTCACCTCTATCGCTGATTTTGTGTCCGCGCGCTATGGCAAGTCAGTCTCACTTGCGGCAATTGCCACTCTGATCGCATTGATTGGCGTAACACCTTATATTGCCTTGCAATTGCAATCACTCACGCTGTCATTTTCGGTCTTTGCCCAAACAGATCAAGCCAGCACAGGGGCAGGCTGGCAAGATATCACCACGCTGTCTATTGCGATAGGATTGGCCATCTTTATTGCCTTATTTGGCACGCGTAATTTGAATGCATCAGAACGCCATGAAGGGGTGGTCACAGCGATTGCCTTGGAGGCGGTGGTGAAATTAATCGCGCTTGTTACTGTGGGGATTGCTGTATGTTTTTGGATAATCGATGATCCAACGCCGATTTTATCTGATGCGGTTTTATCGCAACTGGAAAGCAACAGCATATTCTCAAGCCGTTGGGCAACACTGATTTGCCTATCCGCATTTGCCATTTTCAGCCTGCCACGTATGTTCCAAGTTTTGGTTGTTGAAAATCAATCAGAACGGCAATTAGCACTCGCTTCGTGGGCATTTCCTGGCTATTTGCTTTTGATGTGTTTGTTCGTGATGCCAATTGCCTTATTTGGCCTTGGCACAGGTGGCGCAGATGCCAACCCTGATTTATTTGTGTTAACTGTGCCTCTCTCACAAGGCTATGACGGCTTGGCCATCCTTGCCTTTTTGGGCGGATTTTCATCAGCGACCTCAATGGTGATCGTTGCCGCATTGGCGCTGGCCACCATGGTGTCAAACCATTTGGTCCTGCCTTTGATTGTCAAAAGCCAAGGCCTAAAATCACGCAGTAATGGTGATTTACGAACTGTCACAAAAATCACGAGACGATTAACAATTTTCCTGATTTTGATGCTTGGTTATTTTTATTATCGCCTAACAGGCGGCACAGAGGCATTGGCATCGATTGGCCTGATTTCCTTTCTTGGCGTCAGCCAAATTGTCCCGCCCTTATTCGGCGGCATGATCTGGCGCGGCGCCACAAAAAGGGGTGCTATTGCAGGGGTGATCACAGGCTTTATTTTATGGGCATATACCTCATTCCTGCCAAGTTTTGAAGGTCGGTTTATCCTGAGTAACTATGTTATTGAAAATGGGTTATTCGGCTTATGGCTTCTTCAGCCACAAGCCTTATTTGGCAGCACCATCCAAGACCCGCTTGTCCATGCCTTTATCTGGTCATTAGGCAGTAATTGTGCCGTGTTCCTATTGGTATCATTGGCCACAAAACCAAGTGATATGGAACGTTTGCAATTTGCTGTTTTCCAAGCCCAACCATCCCCTGCGACCAGACGATCTTTGTTCCATGAAGGGGCCTCAGCACATGAATTATTGGCATTATCCCAACGAATTTTAGGACAAAAAGACGGCTCATTATTTTTCCGAGACGCCGCAAGCGCACAGGGGCTTGAAAATAGGCTTCCTGCGATCACCACTGATTTTCTTGAAACACTAGAACGGGAATTTGCCTCACTGGTTGGGGCGGCGACGGCGCAAGCTATGTTAAGTCCCTTTGTCGGACGCGGTACCTTATCAGTGTCCGAAATCATCGCCCTTGCCGATGAACAGGCCGCCTTGCGCACCTATTCCGAAGCTTTGGAGGAAAAATCAAAGGAATTAACAGACACCGCTGTGCAATTGCGTGCCGCCAATATGCAATTGGTACATTTGGGCCAACAACGTGATCAATTTTTGACATCTGTCAGCCATGAATTGCGCACGCCGATGACATCCATACGTTCTTTTTCAGAAATCTTGAAATCTGAAATGGCTGAATCCTCGGGAAAGTCAGCCAAATTTGCCACCATCATCCATGATGAAAGCTTGCGGTTAACAAAATTACTTGATGAAATTTTGGATATCAGCTTTTTGGAAAGCGGCCAGCCTGTCTTGCACAATGAAGAGATCTCTTTGCGTGAAATCCTCAATCGTGCGGATGCCGCAACAGCCGCATTGCAAGAGGAAAACGGCGCGCGCCTTCATATCTCACAAACAGATATCATCATCACAACAGACCCTGATCGCTTGGTACAGCCTGTGATTAATCTGATTGCGAATGCCATCAAACATAATAAGTCTGAGCCGCCTGAAGTTTGGCTAGAGATCGTTGATGACCCTGCCAATCAAAACGTTATGCTGAAAGTGCAAGATAATGGCCAAGGCATCCCAGCCCTTGATCAGATTGACATTTTCGAAAAATTCGCCACCGCAGGGACAGGTGGGCGATCTGGTGTCGGGCTAGGTTTGCCGATTTCAGCACAGATTATCAAGTTGCTTCATGGCAGTATCGAAGCCAAAAACAATGACATTGGGGCCTGTTTTATTATTACCTTGCCCTATCAAATGCCGCATAAAAACACAGACTAGCTGTCTGTTAAACGGCACTGACCTAACCATAAAGCTGATGCAGCATATCGCCTTCTCTTATCAGCTTCTGCATATCAGTACATCTGCCGCCTTCTGCCCAACCTGCGCTATGTAAAATGATATCTGCCCCACCATGTGCCGCAACAAAAGTGGCATGTGCCCCATCATATCCTGCTTGGGCGTCATCAATCTTTGCATTCGTTACGCCGCCATCTCCTCTGCTTGGTATGCCAAGGCGTCTTGCCAATTGCACTGCCAAAAGCTGCACTTTCGAAGAAATCGGATCACCAAAGATTGGAATCATATTTTGCATACAAAATGGCATGGCATACATGCCAAAGACCACAGGGCACCCTGGCCGATAAACTTGGCTCAAGGCTAAGCCGATCAAGATCTCTGCATAGCCTTGAATAACCGCGCCAATGGGCGTGACAGGGCTTGTCGCCCCCATCATCATATAAGAAGAGACCATCGAACATTCGCCGCGCTCACTCGCTGCTTGCAAACATTCAAGAGGCTTTTTTTGATAGCTCAAAGGCGGGGTCACATTGATCAAATGCACCAAATTGCATTCCCCCATACTTGCAGGGCGTTCCATCATTGACACCACATCAATCAGGGCATCTTTTGATAACACGGTTCCCATAAAAGGCTTATCTGATAATGCGAGATGCGCTTCAGCCATTCTAAGATGTGTTTCTGTTTCTGATAGCCCATGCACAAAACAAGTCATAAAACCTGTACTTTGCAACCCTTTTGCGTCATCACATAACGCCACAAGATCACGGTAAATATCGATTGTGCCTGTGGCACGACTGCCATCTTGCAGGCGTACATTTGGGGGCCCATAAACAGGCAAAAATGCTGACTTTTGCCCATCTCCGATCTGCAATGATGTCTCTGGCCTTGCCCCACGCCACAAAAAAGAACCTGGCGCATTATCCGAAACAAATTCACGCAAAGCCGCCCCATCAATGCGCACCCTAGCCTTTTGAACTTCACCATGCGCATTACCATCCTGTGCATTACGGTCAATTCTGGCACCCAATTGCCGCAAGGCTTCCAAGCTTGGGGCATGATCTTCTAAATCAACACCGATGGTATCAAGCAAGCGATCAACCTGTGCTTCAATCAGGCTTAATTGGTCATCACTGGCAATTGTGATGGGCGCATTATTTTGGATAACAGACATTGTAATCACGCAACACGAAGCGGAACAGCACGCCGCAATTCAGCTAATATTTCAGTAAGCAACGCGTCCATCACCGCATCTTGTGCGCTTTTTCGGGCACGCACCACATAGTGAATAGCAGGCGGCGTTGGCAAAAATCCGTCTAGAATTTCTAAATCATTTGATAAATGCAACCCATTGATCAAAGCCACACCAAGCCCTGCTTTGGTGGCTGACAGAATGCCGCCAATGCTAGGACATTCAAAAACTGGCGTAATGCTATGCCCTGATTCTGACATTTGTTTTTGCGCCCAATGGCGATAAAAACAATTTTTATCAAAGCTCAAAAATGGGATCTCATCTTGTTTTTCAAGCAAAAGTGAGGGCGATTTCACCCAATAAAGCTGATCACTGAAAATCACGATATCATCATCTTCTAACGCATCGTCAAATAATTGCATGATGCCAATATCAGCGGCACCCTCATCAAGCCATTTTGCGATGGATAAGCTTTGTGCAACACTGATCACAACCTTTGCATCTGGATGATATCTTGTGAATTTGCCCAAGATGCGCGCAATATCACCACCTGTCGTGTCTTCTGTCATGCCAAGGCGAATGGTGCCTATTAGGGTTTGTTTGGCAAGTTTGGCAAAGATATTATCATTCAAATCTAGCATTTGATTGGCATAGGCAAGAAGCTGTTCCCCTGCCTCAGTGAATAAAGGCCCACCAGAGCGGCGTGTTAACAAGTCACAGCCAAGGACTTGCTCAAGCCTTTTAATCTTATGGCTGACCGCTGGTTGGGATAACGACAACATATCAGCGGCACGTGTCACACCGCCTGATTTTGAGATTGCAAGCAAGGCATGAAGCCCCTCCAAATCCAATCGCGCCATATCAAACTTGTCCATTCATAATTTTAATGATTCTATAAATATCATTCATTTGATTAATAATGTAACGCCATCTATGACTTTTGAAAAGCGTTAATAACAGGAGCATGCAATGCATTTGGTAAATCAACACGCCCTTATCAATGACACAAGAATCAGCCATGGTGTCCATGGCACAGGTAGTCCCGTTGTTCTGATACATGGCACACCATCATCATCTTATATCTGGCGCAATATTTTACCATCCTTGGTTGCAGCTGGATATCAAGTGCATGTCTATGATTTGCTTGGCTTTGGTTTATCTGAACGCCCGCACGATCCTGCCATCGATACATCAGTGACAGGCCAAGTGCCGATTTTAGAAGGCTTGCTTGATCTATGGGGCCTTGATGATCTTCATATCATTGCGCATGATATTGGTGGTGCGGTTGCGCAACGCTTTGCCATTCACTCACCGAAACGCGTTCGCACCCTGACCATGCTAGATGCCGTCAGCTATGACAGCTGGCCGTCAAAAAGAACGCATGAGCAAATGCAAGCTGGTTTAGAAAAATTGATCAAGGCACCTGATGCGGATCACCGCGAACATTTCCGTGAATGGCTATATTCAACAGTTCAAAATAAAGAACAATTGGCAGACACCGCGATGGAAACCTATCTTGATTTTATTTGCGGCCCTGTGGGTCAGGCCAGCTTTTTCCAACATCAAGTCATGCATTATGATCCCAAACATACCGCTGAGATTGCCCCACGCTATGCCGAATTAGGACATAATCCTGTGCAATTAATTTGGGGCGCAGATGATGCGTGGCAAGTGACAGATTGGGCGCACAAACTTCATAAGGCGATCCCGAATTCTGAGTTACATATTCTTGAAAATTGCGGCCATTTTTCAATGGAAGATCAACCTGAAAAAATCTCAGATCTTTTGGTATCTTTCTTACAACGCCATCACAAAGCATAACCGCAGGATGATAATGATCTGCGCCCTATTTTAAATATGTAATCAGATCGCGCTTCATGATAATGTTCTGTGCTTAGATTAGGTCTTAAAAAGAGGATTGCATTATGAGACATCAGGCCGTCATCAGTGAATTTATCGGCACCTTATTTCTGGTTTGTACTGTTGTCGGATCAGGCATAATGGCAGACAGATTATCGGGCGGAAATGACGCTGTTGCATTGCTTGGCAATACAATACCCACAGGCGCCATCCTGATTGTTTTGATTACCTTATTTGGCCCAATTTCAGGGGCGCATTTCAACCCTGTTGTTACCATGGTCATGACCTTGTTAAAGGAAATGACCATCGCGCAAGCGGCACGCTATATCCTAGCTCAGATTACAGGCGGCCTTGCTGGCACCTTATTGGCGCATGGGATGTTTGAAGAAGCGTTATTCCAGCTATCGAGCAATGCACGTGATGGCGCGTCACAATATGGCTCAGAAATTATGGCAAGTTTTGGCTTATTGATGGTGATTTTAATTGGCAGATATTCTGCCAAACACGCCGTCGCCACGCTGGTTGGGCTTTATATCACCGCCGCTTATTGGTTTACCGCCTCAACAAGCTTTGCCAATCCGGCCGTGACCATTGCACGGACATTTACAGACAGTTTTTCAGGCATATTTTATGCCGATACGCCTTTTTTCATTGCCGCACAAATCATAGGTGCGCTTGTGGCTCTGTCTTTTACAAAATGGTTTTTGCCTGTCGCCCAAGATGAACAATCTGGCGAACAATCTGGTGACTAATCAGATTGGGCATCGATTTTGCCAATGCGCTGTAATGCTTGGCGGTAAAGATTTTCATCTTGGTTATGATCAAGCGCAAGAAAGGCTGTAATGCGCTGATGCATTTGATCATAGGTCTTAGCAAAAGCGGCTGCAACAGCTTCAGCAGGCGCAATCACATCAGCGGGATCTTCGACCCCCCAATGCGCTGATATTGGGGCACCAGGCCAGATCGGACAGGTTTCATCTGCCGCATTGCCACAAACAGTGATCACAATATCAATCTCATGATCACAAGGGGCCGCAAATTCATCCCAGCTCTTTGATCTGGCAAAGCTGGTATCAATCCCATTGGCTTGTAAGACCGCAATCGCCGCAGGGTTTGGCGTGCCTGTTGGCTTAGATCCCGCAGAATGGGCGGTAAAATTTGCCGCACCTAGATGTCGCAAAAGACCTTCAGCGATCACAGAACGCGCTGAATTACCTGTACATAAAAATAACACATGCTTCATCGGCTTATCCATCACTTTGCTAAAGTTGTTTTCATCATCTAGCACGATAAGCCGCGTGCCAACAACATTATCAAGATCGCTTATCTTGAAAGCGTTATGATACAGATAAATGTTTTGGCAAAAACGTTACTTCAGAAAATGAATTCAAATTTTCACGTCTCATTGCCATTTAATAAAGTCGCATTCCCCCCTGCAGCGGTTGTATCAATGCACAAATGCCTTTCCGCAATAACGTGCGCTTTATCAGGGTAATCACAAATAAGCGGGATGATAGGGCCGTCTCGTGTTGCCAGAACTTTGGCAAATTTACCTGCTGTTGCTTCATCACCCCACCAGATGACACCGCCAATTTCATCACCGCCCTGAAGGTCCTCTGCCACGATGTCTTTTTTAACAGCAACACCGCCCAGAGAGATGACAGCACTATATTGTTCGGCCATTGCTTGCGCACTTGGCCCCGCACAAATTATCGGGGCGCAAGGTTTGTAAAATAACTGGTTCAGCTCGCCAGTTGGACCAGGGAGATGACTTGTCTCAGCTTGATGATCTTTATCATTATGTTTTGCGCACGCTTTGCTGAAATGTGCCGTCGACATTTCTGTTTCTGAACCATGGGACATGATCGGCAGAGGGGCTTTTGTAAAGCGTGGCAGATAATTAGCCCCCCCTGCTTTGGGACCTGTACCAGACAGACCTTCGCCGCCGAAAGGTTGGCTGCCAACGATGGCGCCAATCTGATTTCTATTTGCATAAATATTGCCAGCATTTACGTGGTCTGCCATCATCTGAATTCTATCATCGATACGTGTGTGAATGCCGAAAGTTAAGCCATAACCCGTGTTATTCATTGCGGCTATGACGGTTGGCAAATCCTTGGCCTTAAACCGTGCTATGTGCAGCACTGGCCCAAATACCTCCTCTTTGATATCTTCAATGCCAGACACTGAGACAAGCGATGGTGAAACAAAATAGCCTGACGGTCTTTCAGGCAATTGATACAATAAACGCCCGTCTTCTTTCGCTAATAGGATATATTGCTCTATATGCGCTTTTGCGTGCGAGGTGATCACAGGGCCAATATCTGTTGATAAGGCCCACGGATTGCCGATTGATAATTCATCCATTGCGCCTGTGAGCTGATGAATGAAGCGATCTGCAATATCATCTTGAAGATACAGACATCTAAGGGCTGAACATCTTTGTCCTGCTGATTGAAATGCAGAAACAAGGATATCCTTTATGGCCTGTTCTGGCAGAGCGGTTGAATCAACAATCATAGCATTGATGCCTCCTGTCTCTGCAATAAGAGGTGTCCCAGGAATGCAATGGTCAGCCATGGATGCTTGTATTTGTTTTGCTGTTCGGGTGGATCCTGTAAAGACAACAGCATTTATACGCTGATCAGAAACCAATTTTTTGCCAATTTGAGGGCCGTATCCTGTCACCAATTGAAGCACAGCTTGTGGCACCCCTGCTTGATGAAACTTTGTAACAGCCCAAGTTGCAATCGCACTGGTCGTTTCTGCAGGCTTGGCAAGCACACCATTGCCAGATGCCAATGCTGCTGCAATCTGGCCAGTAAATATGGCAAGTGGGAAATTCCAGGGGCTGATGCATGTCACAACACCCCTTGCTGGATGCGCCAATAATTGACTTTGCTTGGCATAATAGCGCAGAAAGTCCACAGCCTCACGCAATTCAGCCACCGCATCTGGCCAAGTTTTTCCCGCTTCAATTGCCAAGATACTGAAGATTTCGCCATAATATTTCTCGTAAAGATCAGCGACTTTATTAAGAATATCAGCTCTTTCTTTTTGGCTTTCTTCCCATGGCAAGGCGGCAGAGATTGCGTTTTCAGCATCCGCCTCACTCGCCATAACGATGCGGCCAATAAGCTCTCCTGTTGAGGGGTCAATATTATCTTCTGTTATTTGTGAATGACTTGGCGACACGCAAATGGGATGGGCATGCAATGAACATGGTCTGTATCTTGCTTTGATTATTGCATGCTGCGTTATCATGTTGCTCAGATCAAAACCAAGGGCATTACGTCTCATCGGCATAAATAACTCATGACCATACTGAACAAGATCATTATTTTTGTTTTTTTCTAATGCGTCAAAAGGGCAAGCCGCAACAATATCTGGAGAAATAGTCTTATCCACGATTTGATTTACAAAAGATGAATTGGCACCATTTTCTAATAACCGTCTCACAAGATAGGCTAACAAGTCACGATGCTCACCGACAGGTGCATATATGCGACAGCGTGTTCCTTCTTGCTTGTGAATGATTTTATGGAGTCTTGCGCCCATTCCATGAAGGCGTTGGAATTCAAATTTTGATTTTGGCACCTCTGATGCCATTTCCAAAATAGCGGAAACTGAATGGGCATTATGGGTTGCAAATTGCGGGTAAATTCTGTCTGTCATGGTTAACAGCTTTTGTGCCATTGCGATATAGCTGACATCACTAGCTTCTTTGCGCGTGAAAACGGGGAAATCAGTCAGGCCGTCTATTTGGGCCTTTTTAATTTCACTGTCCCAATAAGCACCTTTCACCAACCGCACCATAATGTGACGATCATATTTTTGGGCCATCGCATAAAGGCCGTCAATGACGTCGCTGGCACGACGGCTATAGGCTTGAACAACCACACCAAAGCCACGCCATCCTATGAGCTCATCGCTTGATAAGACGGCATCAATAATCTCCATTGAAAGCGCAAGCCGATCGGCTTCCTCAGCATCTATATTCAACCCTATGCCCGCATTTGCTGCTTGGATTGCCAGGTCTTTAACAATCGGGACAAGTTCAGTAATGGCACGGTCTCTTTGAAAGGCCTCATATCTTGGATGCAGTGCAGAGAGCTTGATTGAAATGCCAGGGTTTTCAGCAATCTCTTTGCCTCGACAGCTTTTCGATATTACGTTAATGGCATTGTGATAAGCTTTGTTATACCGCTCAGCATCTTCAGCCGTGATCGCAGCCTCACCTAACATATCATAAGAATAGGTGTAGCCTTCCTCTTCCAGCGTTTTTGCGCGATGAACGGCAGCGCTAATCTTTTCCCCCAATACAAATTGATTGCCCATAAATTTGATGGCGGCACTTACCGCTTTTCTAATGCTGGGCTCACCCAACCGCTTAACCATTTTATGCAGATTTTGCGCTATGCTCGTGTCTGTGACATCCAAAACTTTGCCCGTAAATAACAACGCCCATGTTGAAGCGTTAACCATAGGTGAAGAAGATTGCCCAAGGTGTTTTGACCAATCAGAAGGCGCAATCTTATCTTCAATCAAAATATCAATTGTCACATCATCTGGCACACGTAACAAGGCCTCAGCCAAACACATGAGGGCGATACCTTCCTGTGTAGAAAGGCCATATTCTGCCAAGAACATTTCCATCAATTCTGGCTTGCTGGAAGACCTGACCTTAATGACCAAATCACGCGCTTGTAAAGCAATGCGTTTGCGCGTCTGTGGGCTGAGATTTGCCATCTTGATCAAATCGCTAATGACGTCATCTTCATGGCGTAGCTTATTTGCATCCCAATGCTGTCTTTTGCACATAATGTGAACCTCACTTAACATTTGAAAGTGAAGTATAGCAATAGACACATAGACAAATTACCTATATTTCTATAAATTATAGGCATAATAACTTTATTATTTTATAATAAGAGGCAATTATATGGAAGATAACGCATTACTTGATAAAATTGACTATAAGATAATAGATGCTCTTATACGTGATGGACGGATATCTATGATCGCGCTTGGCAAAGAGGTCGGATTGTCTAAAACACCTGTCACAGCCAGAGTAAAGAGACTTGAAAAAATAGGGGTTATTACGGGATATCGCGCTGAATTATCTTCTATGAAACTTGGCATGGATCATGTTGCATTTGTAGAAGTGAAACTATCAGACACCAGAGAATCTGCTTTAAAAGAGTTTAATCAAGCCATCAGAACCGTAAAAGAAGTTGTCTCTTGCAATATGATCGCAGGTGGATTTGATTATCTCATCAAAGTGCGCACAAGTGACATCATGTCATACCGAGCTGTTTTGGGCGAACGCATATCCAGCATGCCGCATGTTGCCTCAACCTCTACTTATGTCTCGATGGAAAGTGTGATTGATCATCGTAGCGTGTTTGAGAATGATCATGAGACGTAAAAATTTGAACTAGCTTTCTGAAGTTACGCCAAAAGAAAACCGCCCTCATTTTTTCAACATTCAAAACATGCCGCATCATTGGTTCACCTGGTGAACTTTTGCTATTGAACAACAGAATATCTATAGGCAAGCTTTTAGAATGTTATCGTTTTTGTGATGAGAAGAAAAAAGACGACTTACCCTCATCACATGAATTTGCGGTTCGGGGTAAAAGATGGAAACGATATTTTTTGCGGTTTTTATCACGCTCATTTTAACAGAGCTTGTTAAAGGGCTAAGCGCGAATGGTACGCCGCCTATCTTACAGCGCTTTTCATGGCAAATCGATTTGGCCTATTTCATGTGGCAAAATATCAGGCTCTTTCGCTTGGTCTTGAGTGCTGCTTTGATTGTGATTGCTGTGCAATTATCACCGCAAAATCTATTTAGCTTTTTTATTGGTATCGCGATCTGCGGTGCGTTATGGGGCGGCATTTATTGGTTGTTTAATAAATTTTGGGTTGGTCGTTATAAATTTCTTCCTATCACACAAAAAATCTTTGCAAATGCCAAGGATAATCAAGTTGACCTGAATTTGCCAGTAATCGGCGTATCACTAAATGGTGAGACAAAGGCCTATCCTGCAAATATGCTGTTTTATCATCATGTTCTATCAGATGTTGTTGGGAATAAGCCACTCTTGGCCACCTATTGCGGGATGTGCCGCAGTGGACGTGTCTATGATATTGATTGGCCAGAAGGCACGCCTGAATTTATGCTTGTCGGTGCCATCTCATTTAATGCGATTTTACGCGATAACATTACCCAAAGTTGGTGGCGTCAAGAAACAGGCGAGGCGGCAAAAGGTGCGCGCCAAGGTGACCAGCTCGAAGATATTTATTTTGAGCAGATGACATTGAAAAATTGGCTTGAAAAGCATCCAGATAGCCTTGTTTTGCAATATGATCCCACCTTTGCCAATAAATATCATTTCTTGGGTAAATTGCTGAATTTTGAAGCAAGCTTCCCGCGTTGGCATATGCAAAAGACACCACCGCTTGTGGTCGGCATTGTCTGTGACGGTGCCTCAAAAGCATATGATTTAATCGAATTGCAAAATCGGCAAATTGTTAATGATGACGTCAATGGCACCGCTGTTGTTGCAATGAGTGATGCCGCAAAAACATCTGCCTTTATTTATGACCGAAAGCTTGATGGTCAGCTTATGGAATTCATAATGAAAGATGGTGTAATCACGGACACCCAAACAGGCTCAAGCTGGTCACATCTTGGCCATTGCACAGCTGGTAAATTAAAGGGCAAAAAACTAGCGCAATTGCAAAGCTATCAGCAATTTATCAGAGCATGGATCACCTTCCATCCTGATACGGCATTTTATCAGTTTTAACAGGTAAGTTGGTTCGGTTTGGCAGAGGAATAACGGCATTATGAATATCTTATTTATTATGTATGACCAATTGCGCTTTGATTATTTAAGCTGTGCAGGCCACCCTCACCTTCACACACCCAATTTTGATCGTGTGGCTGCCAAAGGTGTGCGTTTTTCCAATGCCTATGTACAATCGCCTGTCTGTGGGGGCAGTCGCATGTGCTTTTATACTGGCCGTTATGCATCTAGTCATGGGGCGCATTGGAATGGTTTTCCGCTGCGTGTTGGTGAATATACAATGGGCGATCATTTGCGCAAAGCTGGCATGGATTGTTGGCTGATTGGCAAGACCCATATGCGTGCTGATGCTGATGGCATGGAACGGCTCGGCTTATCGGCTGACAGCGTTATCGGGGCGCGCCAAGCGGAATGCGGCTTTGACACTTGGATACGTGATGACGGTTTATGGGGTTCGGGCCCTGATGGTCTATATGATGAAAAGCGCTCACCTTATAATGAATATCTAAAATCGAAAGGCTATGAGGCAGAAAACCCCTGGGCTGATTTTGCCAATGCCAGTATTGAAGGAGATGAGATCGCCTCTGGTTGGATTTTCCGCAATGCAGATAAGCCCGCTAATATTCGTGAGGAAGATAGCGAGACACCATGGCTTACGACCAAAACTCTAGAATTTTTGGACGAGAAAAAAGGGCCATGGCTTGCACATGTCAGCTATATTAAACCGCATTGGCCTTATATTGTGCCAGCGCCTTATCATAATATGTATAATGAAACGCATGTCCCGCCGCCACTGCGCCATGAGATTGAGCGAGAAGATCCGCAAGATGTTTTTGGTGCCTATCAGGGCAATAAGATAGCCCAAGCCTTTCAAAAAGATGAGGTGCGCAAAAAGGTGATTCCAGCCTATATGGGGCTTATCAAACAATGTGATGACCAGCTGGGGCGCATTCTTGATCATTTGGAAAAAACAGGACAGATGGATGATACCATGATTGTTCTGACATCTGATCATGGCGATTATTTGGGCGATCATTGGCTTGGTGAAAAAGATTTGTTCCATGAACAATCGGCGAAAATACCACTGATTATTTATGATCCGCGCGAACAAGCAGATAGCACAAGAGGCACAGTTTGTGATGCGCTTGTGGAATCGATTGATCTTGCCGCCACCTTTGTTGATGCAGCAGGGGGCACGGTGCCAGATCACATTCTTGAGGGGCGCTCATTAATGCCGTGGTTGCGTGGTGAGACGCCGCAATGGCGCGAATTTGTTATCAGCGAATATGATTATTCTGTCACACCAATGTCAGTGCAATTGGGGCTAGAGCCGCGCGATGCGCGATTATTTATGGTCTTTGATGGCCGCTATAAACTGATGCATGCCGAAGGTGGTTTCCGCCCGATGCTTTTTGATTTGTCAGAAGATCCCAATGAATTTCATGATTTGGCAAAAGGGAATTCGCATCCCCAAGAGATAGAAAGACTCTATGGTTACCTCTCGCAATGGGGTCTAAGGCTCAGCCAAAGAGTGACCAAATCAGAAGATGATATTAAGGCAATGCGTGGCAGATCTATGCGTCGCGGCATTATCCCTTTCCTAGCCGATGGCACTGAAGTTGATCCTGAATTGCTGGAAAAATATCAGGGCAAAGTAAAGCAGAGGTATATCTAATCATGAACGCACATCCCGCTCTAATTGCTCAAGGCGAGCAAACCAAAAAAGAAATCATCGCGCTAGCACCTGGTATGTGGATGGCGGTTGGTTATGCAGCATCAAATGTCCATATGATTGAAGGCAAAAATAATGTCACAATTATCGACACAACTGAAACCACACAAGCGGCGGAAAATATCCTAGCAGAATTCAGAAAGCTGACAGATAAGCCTATTGGCAAAATCATCTTAACCCATAGCCATCGTGATCATATTTCAGGGGTAACTGTCTTTAGCGAGGGCAAGTCTGTGCCTATCGTTGCATCTCATCTGTTTCAATCTGATCTTGTTGATGTCGATGACACACTGATTGCCCCAAATAAAATGTTGATGCGCAGGACCCTTATGCAATTTGGCATTGGGTTGCGTGAAGATCAAAGAATTAGCCTTGGCGTTGGGCCAGGTGATAGGCCCATGCAAGGGATGGGAGCTGGCTTTATTGCACCAAATGAAATCATCCATGAAGATGGCATGATGGATTTAGATGGGGTCGAGGTGCAATTGATACACGCCCCAGGTGAGACAGATGACCATTTAATCGTCTGGGCACCAGAACATAAGGTCTTATTCTGCGGTGATAATTGGTACCATGCCTTCCCAAATCTTTATGCCATTCGCGGCACGGCTTATCGCGATTTCCAAAAATGGGCAGACAGCCTCAGTCTGATGGCAGACTTGAAACCAGAAGTGCTTTCTGCTGGTCATACCAGACCTGTATTTGGCCAAGAGAAAGTCAAAGAGGTGATCACAACCACCAGAGACGCGATCTTGCATGTCATGCGCTTTACCGCTGACGCGATGGATAAAGGCGTGCCCATGGATGATATTTGCGCGACAATCACGCTGCCAGAACCTTTGGCATCAAAGCCATGGTTGCAGGAATTTTATGGCAAATTAGCATGGTCTGCCAGGGCCTTTGCCACTGGCACTTTGGGCTGGTATGACGGCAATCCAACAAATTTGGCGTGCCTATCGACGCGCGATCGTGCAGAGAAAATGGCGGCGTTATGTGGCGGCATTGACAATCTGATGAAAACAGCCGAACAGAGTGAC
>JBMHDH010000101.1:0-3399 GCA_049889495.1 Puniceispirillaceae bacterium (SeqCode)
ATGGCTGAGGTGCGCGGTAAAACACAAGTATTGGCGGTTGGTGAAGAGGCCAAAGTGATGCTTGGTAAAACACCAGGCAATATTCGTGCTATTCGCCCTATGGCTGATGGTGTGATTGCTGATTTTGAAGTTGCTGAAGAGATGATCAAACATTTTATCCGCAAAGTGAATGGTCGTTTTTCAATCGCAAGCCCGCAAATGATTATTTGTGTGCCTTCAGGGTCAACAGCCGTTGAAAGAAGAGCTATTCAAGAATCAGCCGAGGCAGCTGGTGCACGCCGTGTCTTTTTGATTGAAGAGCCAATGGCGGCTGCGATTGGTGCTAATCTGCCAGTGACAGAACCATCAGGCTCGATGGTTGTTGATATTGGCGGTGGCACAACAGAAGTGGCTATTCTATCTTTGGGTAATATTGTTTATGCCCATTCAGTGCGTGTTGGCGGTGATAAGATTGATGAATCAATCATTGCCTATTTGCGTCGCACACATAATTTGTTGATTGGTGAGGCCACAGCAGAGCGTATTAAGAAAACAATCGGTATTGCTTGTCGTCCTGAAAAAGGCGCGAATGCAAAGGTCGAGGTCAGAGGCCGTGATTTGGTCAATGGTGTGCCCAAAGAGATTAATATCACAGAGCTTCAAGTTGCTGATGCCATCTCTGATCCTATGCGCCAGATTGTTGAAGGCGTGAAAATGGCACTTGAACAAGCCCCGCCAGAATTGGCTGCTGATATTGTTGAAAAAGGCATCGTTCTCACAGGTGGTGGTGCGATGTTGCGTGAAGTCGATACTGTATTGCGTGATGCAACAGGCCTGCCTATCTCTATTGCTGAAGACCCGCTATCATGTGTGGTTATGGGGACAGGCCGCTGTCTTGAAGAGCTTAAGACACTGCGTCACGTGCTTATCGGAGCTTAATTACCATGGCAAGGCGAGCTTCAGGAGGAAGATATGCCCCATCTCGCCTTACCATGCAGATTTTTCTGCTTATCCTGAGCTTTGCGCTAATCTTCATTGGCAAGCTTGATATCTACACATTGCGCGCAGCCAAGACCTCTGTATCTGAACTGGTCACACCTATCTATGATGTTGTAGCAGCCCCTGTGCGTGCATTTGATACAATGGCAGGCGGTATGCGCACATTGGCCTCATTCAGGGCAGAAAATGTGCGCCTTCGTGCAGAGAATGAACGTCTCAAAAGATGGCAAAGACGTGCTGAAATTGTCGAGAGTGAAAACCGTCAATTACGCACTGTGCTTGGCGCTGCGTCTACAACAGAATTAACGCCCATAACTGCCAGAGCAGTCGCAGCACCTGGCGGCAGTTTTGCCCAGACATTATTATTAGAGGTTGATGAGGGGCATCTTATTCGCCGCGGTGATGCGGTTGTGAATGCTGATGGGCTTGTCGGCTATATCATCTCAACAGGACGGCGCACAGCCAGAGTGTTATTGCTAAGTGATGTGAATTCTAAAATTCCAGTGATTTTATCCTCATCAAGCTGGCCAGCTTTGGCGATTGGTCAAAATAGCAAACGCCTTGTGATTGATTTTCTGCCTATCCAAGCCAAAGCAGAAGTTGGTGAGCTTGTCCTCACCTCAGGTCATGGCGGTATTCTGCCATCTGGTATTTCAGTTGGCCGCATTTTATCTGTGCAAGATGATAGAATTTACATTGAGCCATCTGTGAAATTAGAACAAATCAGCTTTGTATCTGTTCTTACCCAGCCAAATGCCGCTGATAAAGATATAGACCTCGCTGATTTAGAGAGATTTTTTGGACCTGTGCCTAAAGAGGATGAAGGGCGCTTGCTAGAAGGGATGAACGCTGCGGAGTTCTTGCAATGAACCAGAGCGTCTATTTCCAAAAAGCCAGCCTGAAATCTTATTTATCATTACAGTTTTTGGTAACGGTGACGCTTATCATTATCGGGCTTTTTGAAGGTGCGCTCTCAACTTTGGATTTGTTCTTATTCTCAACACCATGGATAAGCTATTCGATATTTTTTGTATTATTTATTTTCTATCCCGTCGCTTTACCTGTTTTGAGTATTTTTATCGTTACCACCTTAACAGATCTCTATCTAAATGATTTAGCGGCTAGTCAAACTTTTGCCGTAATTGTCAGTCTTCTTATTGTAAAGAGATTGGTAAGCTTTCCAGAACAACGCGACTTTATCGAAATCTGGCAAAGCTTTATCATAGCAATGGGATTCATGGTGTTGATACAAATTCTATCTTTCATGATTATCGAATGGCATTTGGTGAATATCCAAGCCATCTTTTTTCAATTTGGTATAACTGTTTTGATTTATCCCTTTATCCATGTGATTGTCACAAGATTGGCGCATATTTTCACGCAAGCAGCAACGCGTTAAGGTCATGTGGGGCGGGCTGATTGATGAAAAATAAACGCAAGCTCAAAAAAGAATTACATGCGCGGATGTCGCGCCGTAACATCGTCATTGGTGGCGGTCAGGTGGCCTTGGGGTTGTTGCTAGCAGGGCGGCTTTATCAATTGCAAATTGCACAATCTGATGGCTGGTCACGCTTATCTGATTCAAATCAATATAACACAAGAGCTGTCACGCCTGCACGTGGCCGTATTTTTGATGCCTCTAATCGTCTCATTGCTGGCAATAGCGAGACCTATTCTTTATCTGTCACACCTGCGAATGCCAAAAACTTACCCCTTTTGCTGCGGCAGCTTTCCACCATTATTGATTTGAAAAAAGAAGATATCGCAGAGATTATTGAAACAGCGAATAATCAACCGCGCTTTATTCCGATAACCATCAAAGGTGATTTAACACAACGCGATTTATCACGTATCGCCGTGCGCAGCCCTTTATTAAATGGCGTTAGCTTTTCAAAACGATATCGCCGTGTTTATCCGCAAGCCCATTTGATAGGCCATATAACAGGTTATGTGTCCCCTGTTACGCCTAAAGAATATGAAGAAGAACCAAGCTGGGGGCGCTTGCCTGATATTCGCACAGGCAAGGTGGGTGTTGAATATGCCCTAGAGCATGAGTTGCGCGGCTTGCCAGGGCTTGACCGTATCGAGATGAACTCTCTTGGTAAGGCTGTGCGTATCTTAACAGATAGAACGCCAGAAAAAGGCAAAGATGCGGTTCTAACCTTAAATATGGAAGTGCAATCCTATGCCTATAATAGGTTGCGCCGTGGCAAGTCTGAAATTGTAAATAAGACAGCCGATATCCAAACAGCGTTAAGCCAAAATGAAGAAATTAGAGCTCATTTTGCAGCTGGTGATGATCTTGTTCTTAAAGATGAAAAAGATAGGTTCGTGCCACCTGAATCAGGGTCTGCGATTGTTATGGATATTCGTAATGGCGATGTGATTGCCATGGTATCTGCGCCCTCTTATGATCCCAAT
>JBMHDH010000102.1:0-10705 GCA_049889495.1 Puniceispirillaceae bacterium (SeqCode)
TGTCTTGATCATGTGGCGCGCCTTGGCTATCGCCGCGTGATTGTGTTCCCGTATTTCTTATTCTCAGGCATTTTGATTGATCGCATTTATGGCTTTACGGATACCGTGGCGGCGAAAAATCCAGATATTTCGTTTGTGAAAGCTGGTTATTTAAATGATCACCCCAAAGTTTTAGCAACCTTTAAAGCGCGGGTGCATGAGATTATCGAAGGCAGCAATCATATGAATTGCTCATTATGTAAATATCGTGCCGCGGTGCTTGGCTTTGAAGATGAAGTTGGCTTGCCACAAGAAAGTCATCACCATCATGTCGAAGGCATGGGTGCCAATGCCCCTGGTTCCAACATCGAAGATTGTAATCTTTGCCAAGATTTCTGCACTGGGGCATGCCGTTTGGACCAAGATCATCACCATCATCATGGCCATTCGCATGATCACTCACATGATCACGGCCATTCGCATGATCACGATCACGGGCATTCACATGATCATGATCATGGGCATCACCACCACCCTTATCCGCATGCCAAACATCCGCATGGCCCTGAATCAGTCAGACAGCATAAGCCGCTTAAAAAAGACTGATGTGATTTAAAAAAGGGGGGTATGGGACAATGAGATATGATTACTTGAAAAAAGGTGATGATATCTATGATTTATCATTTCGTTTGGTGCGTGAAGCAGCTGATCTGTCATCTGTGCCTGCGAATTGTGAATCGCTTGTGGTGCGATTGATCCACGCGGTTGGCATGCCAGATATCGCATCTGATATTGCCATTGGCGGCCCTCTTTTTGAGGCCGCCATGTCTGCGTTTTCCCAAAAGGCCCCAATTTTATGTGATTGTGATATGGTTGCTTACGGTATCACAAAACGGTTTTTGCCAGACGGGGTTACACCGAAATCATTTATCACTGACCCGCGCTTGCCAGAGATGGCAAAGGCCCAAGGCACCACAAGATCAGCCGCGCAATTATCGCTATGGCAAGATCAGCTGGATGGCGCCATTATCGCGATTGGCAATGCACCAACAGCCTTGTTTCGTTTGTTGGAAATCATGCAAGAGACAGGCGCGAGACCTGCTTGTATTTTGGGCTTTCCTGTGGGGTTTGTTGGCGCGGCAGAAAGCAAAGATGCTCTGATTGCGGATCATGGGGATGTGCCTTTTATCACATTGCGTGGCACCAGAGGCGGATCAGCCTTGGCCGCGGCGGCGGTAAATGCGCTAGCTCTGGAGGCGCAAAAAAGATGATGGGCACTGCAAATCACAACAAATCACAATGGGTGATTATGGGCCTTGATGAAAGTGGTCCAGCGCAATGGCGTGAATATCATCGCCTTGCCCTAGAAGATGCCGCCCTGATCATCGCAGATGATCGGTTTCATCCTATGATTGGCGAGATTGCGACTGTTGAAGATCGGCTGATGTCATGGCCGAAACCATTTTCTGATTTAAAAGATCTGTTGGCCAAACATATATCTGACAAGGTTGTGATCTGTACCACAGGTGATCCGATGCTTTATGGGGCAGGGATCAGCATTACCAAGTTATTTCCTGATCAGCCTATTAAGGTGTTACCTGCCTTATCTGGCATTCAATTGGCAGCTTCTGCGATGGCGTGGTCATTAACAGATGTTGAGGTTTTATCGGTTCATGGGCGCGCGCTTATCAAATTAGTGGCATCTCTTTACCCCTTTGCGAGATGGTTGGTGGTTCCCCAATCCGCCACCACCATCACAGATATAGCTGATTTATTAACATCTCACGGGTGGGGTGCGGCGCAAATTACCTGTCTATGGGCGCTTGGCAGAGGACAGGATGAGGTCATCACAAGCCATAGCGCAAACCAGTGGCTTGCCAGCAAAGATATACCGCAAGATGGCTTTTATATGGTGGCGGTTGATCTGGCCCCTTGTGGCAGACAGGCCTTTTGGGGGCAGATGGCTGGTTTGCCAGATGACGCCTTTATCAGTGATGGCAAATTAACCAAACAAGATGTGCGCGCCAGTGCCTTGGCAAAACTGCAACCACATAAAAAGGGTGTGCTTTGGGATTTGGGTACAGGGGCAGGTTCGATTGCCATTGAATGGGCGCGCTTTGATGAAAGCTGTCATGCCTATGGTGTGGATCAATTGGATAAAAGGCTTGAAATGGCACGTGAAAATGCGAGCCGCCTTGGCACAGCAAATACCAGCTGGATCGCAGGTGATATCACCGCCATCATGGCAACTTTGCCAGAACCAGATGCGATTTTTATCGGTGGCGGCTTGTCTGATGACAGCCTGCAGGCGGCCATGTCTTATTTGCCAACAGGGGGGCGGCTTGTCATTCATGCGGTGACATTGGAATCAGAGGCGATCTTGCTAGAGGCTCATAGAGTGCATGGTGGGCAATTAACCAAAATCGCAGTGAATAAAGCAGAAGCTGTTGGTCCCTATCGGGGCTGGCGCGGTTTGATGCCTGTGACGCAATGGGTGTATCTGAAAGAGAGTGTATAATGACAATAGGACGCCTAATTGGGGTTGGGACAGGGCCTGGTGATCCAGAGCTTGTGACAAGAAAGGCTTGGGATACGGTGGCGCGCGCCAAGGTGATTGCCTATCCTGCGCCTGATTCAGGCATCAGCTTTGCCAGATCTATTGTGGCAGATGCGATTTCAGAAGGCACAATTGAAATCCCAATGATTGTGCCAATGCGCGGCGCGCGCACCCCAGCCCAAGATGTCTATGATGAAGGCGCAAAAGCGATCGCTGATAGATTAGATGATGGGTTTGATGTGGCGGTGCTATGCGAAGGCGACCCGTTGTTTTTTGGCTCTTTCATGTATTTACATAGCCGCTTGAAAGATCGGTACGATGTTGAAATTATCCCTGGTGTAACAGCGATGACCGCTTGTGCAGCTGCCAGCCATCATGCGCTTGTGGCACGCGAAGATATGATGACAATCTTGCCAGCAACCATGGCAGATGCCGAAATGGAAGCTGCCATTGCCGCCGCGCAAGGGGTGGCCATCATGAAAGTCGGTCGCCATTTGCCAAGAGTGCGTGATTTGTTGGATAAAATGGGTTTGGCAGATCAAGCCCAATTTATCAGCTATGCCAGCTTGCCAAATCAGCAGATTTACCCCTTACAAGAGGCCCCTGAAAAGGTGCCCTATTTTTCAATGATTTTATTATATAAAGGGGATGACCCGTGGCTGTAACAAAGGACAGATACCCGATGGCACATCAAGATATTGTTTATGTCTGCCTCAGCCAATCTGGCTTGGCACTTGCCACAAAACTAGCATCTGAAACAGGTGGTGAAGTGCATGGCCTTGAAGGCAGATGTGATGGCGCACCCTATCTATTTTCGTCTACCGCAGATCATTTGATTGATTTGTTTCATGGTCAGAAATGCATTATCGCAGTTTGTGCCGCTGGTATCGTGATTCGTATCTTAGGCGCGCATCTCTCAGATAAGTGGACAGAATCCCCTGTATTAGCGGTGAGTGAGACTGGCGCATCTGTGGTGCCATTATTGGGCGGACATCATGGGGCGATTTCACTGGCGCATAAAATTGCTGAGATAACAGGTGGTCATGCGGCGATCACAACCGCATCTGATGCCACATCGCATGTTGCGCTTGATATGCCACCACAAGGATATGTGCTGGCAGATAGAGATGCGGCAAAATCTGTGATGGCCGCCATTCTTAATGGCGCAAAGGTGAATATCGCAAAGGCTGGCCCTTTACAAGAATGGCTATCTGGGTTGCCACAAGGGGATGATGTTAAAATCATCTTTTCTGATCAGGCCGTGCCAACGCAAGATCATCAGCTTGTCTATCATAAATCTGATTTGATGCTTGGTGTTGGTTGTGCCAGAGGCTGTTCAGCAGAAGAGCTAGAAGCGTTATTTGCATCTATCTTGGCAAAGCATAACCTCAGTGAGGCTATGATTGGGGCGATTGGCTCTTTGGATTTAAAAGCAGATGAGCCAGCCATACATGCGCTTGCCAGCCGTCTATCTGTGCCATTCCGCGTCTTTGATGCAGGTCATTTATCAAGCTTTGCAGATCAGGTGTCTGATCCCTCTGATGTGGTGGCATCTGAAGTGGGCACCCCATCTGTTTCAGAAGCGTCTGCTTTGTCCTTAGCAGGTGATGACGCAGCTTTGCTTGCAACAAAGGAAAAATCAGCCAATGCCACAATGGCGTTGGCGCGGGCCACAACCTCCAGCCCTACTTTATCAGGTCGCAAGCCTGGTAAAGTCTCCTTAATTGGTATCGGGCCTGGTAAATCTGATTGGCGCACGCCAGAGGCCACACGCCTTGTGGCCGAGGCTGATTTGCTTGTCGGCTATCGTCTTTATATTGATTTGCTTGGCGCATCAGCGGCATCAAAGCCCGCAATGCATTTTGCCCTTGGTGAAGAAGAATTGCGTTGTCGCACCGCACTTGAAGAAGCTGCAAAAGGCCAAGATGTGGCCCTGATTTGTTCTGGTGATGCTGGCATTTATGCGATGGGTGCTTTGGTGTTTGAATTGCTTGCCAGAGATCAGGCCGATGGCGGCGTCAGCGAGGCTGCCAAACGTGTTGAGGTCATCTCCGCGCCAGGCATTTCGGCTTTGCAAGCCGCCGCCGCGCGCTCTGGCGCAATTTTGGGGCATGATTTTTGCACGATTTCTTTATCTGATTTGCTAACCCCATGGCAGGTGATTGAACAACGGCTTCATGGCGCTGGTGCAGGTGATTTTGTGATTGCGTTTTATAACCCTGTCTCAATGCGTCGTCGTACCCAATTGGCACGCGCGCGCGAGATATTATTGCACTATCGCGGCGGTGATGTGCCTGTGTTATTGGCAAGTAACCTTGGCCGTGTCCAAGAAAAATTGATCTATCGCACGCTTGAAACTTTGGATGTGAATGAGGTTGATATGTTAACAGTTGTGATGATTGGATCATCGCAATCAGCGCATGTGAATTTGGGCCGTTCTGAGGCGATTTTCACCCCACGCGGCTATGCCAAGCATCTTGATAAAACAGCTTAGTAAGAAAGTATAAAAATGACAGTCTATTTTATTGGCGCTGGCCCTGGCGCCCCTGATTTGATTACCGTTCGTGGCTTGAATTTGATCAAATCATGTCAGGTTTGTTTATATGCTGGCTCTCTTGTGCCCGAAGCTGTTGTGGCAGAGGCCCCGAAAGATGGGCTTGTGATGGATACCGCTTCATTGACGCTTGATGATATTATGGTGCTGATTCAAAAAGCCCATGCAGATGGCAAGGATGTGGCGCGGGTTCATTCTGGTGATCCGTCATTATATGGTGCGATTGCCGAACAAATCCGCCGCTTGAACGAGCTTGATATCCCCTTTGAAATTTGCCCTGGTGTGCCAGCCTATGCAGCCGCGGCCGCCGCAATGGGTACAGAGCTTACCATTCCAGAAGTCGCGCAATCTATTATTCTCACGCGGACAGCGATGCAATCATCTGCTATGCCTGAAGGGGAAGATTTAGAGACTTTGGGTGCCACTGGTGCCACTTTGGCAATTCATCTATCTGTGCGCAATTTGCGGGAAATCGAACGTGTGTTAACGCCAAAATATGGCGCAGATTGCCCTGTGGTTGTGGCCTATCGTGTGGGCTGGCCAGATGAAGCCTTCATCCATGGCACCTTGTCAGATATCAGAAGCAAAGTCCGTGATGCCAAGATCACAAGAACAGCGTTAATTTTCGTTGGTCGTGCCTTGGGTTACGCTGGTGGTTTCCGCGATTCTGTTCTCTATGATGCAGATCATGTGCATGTATTGCGCACCAGCAAAGGCAGAGCCCTTGATGAGGCTGGTGAATAAAACACCTCGTTAAATGATATGAATATAGGAGCCTGAGACATTCGCTTGTCTTAGGCCTGTTTTTCCAAGCGCATTCCCTGCGGCATCAGCGATTTCAAACAACGCATCGCCTTGTTCTTTGACCGCTGAGGTAAAGTGAAATTCATGACCAGATGTGGCATGTGATAAATAATCAGGTGTCGCGCCCGTCTTGCCAATGCGCCGATAGCCAAGATGACGTTTGCGATCTTCAAAAGATGTTACCAATGGCAATAAATTGGCCATCTCGTAACTTTTGCCATCTTTATCAATGATGGCTTCCCCCAAACTCATATAGCCACCACATTCTCCATAAAGGGAAATGCCGTTTTTGGCAGTTTGCCGAAGAGATGATAAAAATTGTGATGATTGGCTTAATTTTGGCAAATGTAATTCAGGATAACCACCTGGCAAAAAGACAAAATCACTGCTCATCGGGATGGCGTCATCTGCGAGTGCTGAGACAAAGGTAATCTCTGCGCCTTGGCTGCGCCAATTGGTAAGGTGATGTTGATAAGAAAAGCCAAAGGCTTCATCACGCACCACTGTGATATTTTGCGCGGGTGGTGGCGGTAAAGTGGTTGTTAAAGATTCGTCAGGCAGTGGGCCAAAAGCAGCAGCAATGGCATCAAGATCACAGTGATCTGACATGATTTTGCCTGCATGGGTGATAAAATCAGACCAAGAGGGGTCTTGCGCCAATTCTGCCATTTGCACAAGCCCAAGATGGCGTGATGGCACCGCCAATGAGGCAGAGGTTGGCACGCCGCCAAAACAGGTGAGGCCTTGTTCACGCAATACATCTTCGATTAATGATCTGTGACGCGCAGAGCCAACTTCATTTAAAATCACGCCTGCAATATGCGGTTGCAATTTGGCAAGCGCGCCAGCGATATAGCCAGCGGTTTGTGATTGACCACGCACATTCATTATTAAAATCACAGGCAAAGATAGGCTGTCAGCCAAGGATGAGGTGGAAACCTTCACACCAACTGCCCCATCAAACAGCCCCATCACCCCTTCGATCAAAATGTGATCTGCTGGTTGGCGGCGGGCATAATGGGCCAATAGATCATCTGGCATCGCAAAGGGATCAAGATTAACCGACGGGATATCACAAGCCGCGTAATGAAAAGCAGGGTCAATATAATCTGGCCCTGTTTTGGCACCAGCCACAGATATCCCTTTTTGGTGAAACGCAGCCAATAGGCCAGTTGTGATAAGTGTCTTGCCAGCGTTTGAGCTGGCAGCGCCAATGATCAGCCCGCTCTTTGCCATCTGCTAGGCGCTGTCCGCTTGGGCGCGCACATCAAGAGGGTCAAGATTGCGTGGGGCAATACCTTGGGCTTGTGACATCCAATCGAGGCATTGACGCATTAATGTCACGCGGCCCACACAGATAATCGAAGGGGGTTGCATCTCTGCATTTTCTGCGTCTTTCGGGGCATCTTGCAATGTCGTTTCCAAAATCTTCATATGCGGCAAGGTGGCATTACACACAATCGCAACAGGTTCTGTTGGCGCGCGTCCTGCCGCAATCAGTTTCTTTGAAATTTCTGGTAAATGTTTCATCGCCATATACATGACAATCACTTGACTGCCATCAGCGATGCCTTGCCAATTAATGGCAGACGGGGCAAGGCCTGTGCGGTCATGGCCTGATAAGAAGGTGACAGCTTGGTTAACATCTCTGTGGGTCACAGGAATGCCTGCATAAGCAAGCCCGCCAATGCCAGCTGAAATACCAGGGACAATGCGAATGGGAATGCCAGCCTGTACCAATGTTTGCGCTTCTTCGCCGCCACGGCCAAACACAAAAGGATCGCCCCCTTTAAGGCGCAATACTTTTTTGCCAGCACGTGCCAATTCAACCAAGCGCAAAGAAATATCACGTTGTAAAGGGGACGGCTTGCCACCTCTTTTGCCTGCATATTCTAATTCAGCGTCATCTCTGGCCCATTGCAGAATATGTTCATCCACAAGCGCATCATAAACAATGATATCCGCTTGGCGCAGGGCATTTAACGCATGCAGTGTCAACAACCCAGGATCACCAGGGCCGCCGCCGACCAGCCACACCCAGCCAGCCATCATTTCTGGCCAATTGCCAGATGCCAATGGCGGCAGATTATTTTGTGCCTTATCTGTTTGGTCGGTCATTGCTGCCTATTTTCACCTTGCTTTTAAAAAAGCCGTTTATCCTATCATTTGGCGGGGTCAGCCAATTACGTATCATTTTTGATAAGCTATTAGACAGGTGCCCCGTCACCATTGTATCATAACACCAAGGCGATGCTAGCTGAGAATCTGTTTTGAATAACAGATTATTGGCTATTATCATGGCTTTGTTATGAACGAGCCATCACCACCAGCTATCACTAAGGAGCTGTTATTTTATGTCCGAGACCTTATCGACAAATCTGCGTTTTGGTTGGACAACAGGCACCTGTGCTACGGCTGGCGTGATTGCATCATACACAGCTCTTATGACCAAAGAGTTTCCGAAAAACGTCAAAATTGAGACCCCAAGCGGCAAGGTCGCAGAACTGGCTGTAGAAAGCAGCGAATTAACAGAGAATTCTGCGATTTCAGGCATCATAAAAGACGCTGGTGATGATCCAGATGTCACGCATGGTGCCTTGATTCTGGCTGAATTATCATTTGGCAAAACAGGGCAAGGGGTGCGGTTTTTGCGTGGGAAAGGTGTTGGCGAGATTACCAAACCTGGCTTGCCCATCGCGGTGGGAGAGCCTGCGATTAACCCTGTGCCAAGACAAATGATGATCAAAGCCATCACGGATTTATCAGAGGCATTGGGCGGGCCGAGTGATGTGGATATTACCATCCATGTCAAAGATGGTGAGGCCATCGCCGAAAAAACATGGAATCCCCGCCTTGGCATTATGGGTGGCATTTCGATTCTTGGGACATCTGGCGTGGTGCGTCCGTTTTCTTGTGCGGCATGGATTGCCTCAATTCACCGCGGTATTGATGTGGCACGTGCCAATGGGTGTGATCATGTGTTGGGCGCGACAGGCAATCAATCTGAAGCTTTGGCAAAATCTCTTTATGACTTTGAAGATATTGCCTGTCTTGATATGGGTGATTTTGTGGGCGGTTTATTGAAATATTTGCGTCGCCATCCCTTGCCTTTTTTAACCCTGTCAGGCGGGTTCGCAAAATTTACCAAATTGGCACAAGGTGCGGTGGATTTGCATTCTGCCAGAAGTCAAATTGATTTCACCTTACTGGCAGAATGGGCAGCCGAATGCGGCATGCCTTATGACAAGGTGGCATCTGCAAATACCGCGCTTGAAGTCTTAACGCTTGCCGATGATGCCCAAGCGCAGAAATTAGCACAATTGATCGCGCAAAAATCCCATCAAAAGGTGAAGGAAATCTTGCGTGATGCGCCTGTGAGAGTGGAAATCATGCTGGTGCGCCGTGATGGCACATTATTATGCCGCCATAAAGGGTGATCATGATGGCATCTCTACATCAAAAAAAACCCCATTGGCTGGTTTTGGCAGGCACCGAGCAAGCGCGCAATTTCATCAGCTATTGGCAAAAGCAGAGCCCTGTTATGATGACAGCGTCACTAGCTGGCGTAACCAAAACACCGCCATCTTATGGCGTGCCAACACGCACTGGCGGATTTTCAACAGCTGATCAAAATGGCAAGGATGGGCTGGCTGATTATATCAAAGATCACGGCATCACAGCGATTATTGATTTCACCCATCCTTTTGCGCACCAAATATCAGCTCATGCCCGATATGCCGCAGATCGCGCGCAAGTGCTTTATTGCCAATATATGCGTCCTGCTTGGCAAGCTGGGCCAGATGATGATTGGCATTATCATGACAGCTGGCCAGCGTTATTTGGTGGTGTGCAGACTGAAACATTATTTTTGGCTGGTGGGCATGAGGCTTTGCAGCATCTGCCAGAATTGCGCCCGTATCAAGTGGTAGCACGCATGATTGAAGCCCCCAAAAAAGCACGAGATGATGTGACAATTTTACTATCCCGCCCATCAGCAGATGTGGCTGATGAAATTGCCTGTTTTACAAGCCATGATATCACAGCCTTAGCGGTCAAGGATTCTGGCGGTGCTGCAGGGGAGGCAAAATTATCAGCGGCGCGCTTTTTGAATGTGCCAGTGCATATGGTAAAACGCCCTGATTATCCTGCTGGCTGGTTTTCTGATATTTCAGAGATGAATGCCTATTTGCATGATTATCTGAATCACGATCACTAAGCGCTAGGGCAAGGGCAAGACCACATATTGCTAGCCTTACAAGGGCGCGCACTTAATGAAATTGTGATGCTTTCATATCAAGCCTGATGGTCAAAGACCCCAAAAAGGATGATATTTCAATGCGCACAGGCATCAACATGCCATTATCCAATTGCGCCACAAAGATTTGACGTTTTTCAAAATCTTTGGCTTCTTCAGGATCGTAATTTGAATCTAGCTTATGGCCGCCAATTAACTCTGTTGCTGTGCCGCAACGATGGGCGGCGCCTTGATAGGCCCAATCGGTATCTTGTTCAATCTCTGTCATGCCAAAATCTTTTAACAGAAATTTGGTGCGTCTTCTGCCATCAAATACACGGTAACTGCCTTCACATTTGCCTGTTGCTTCAAGATCAGACAGCGCCATTAACATGGCGGTATAAGGGTCGACCACATTGCGCAAAGTGGCGGTGCGCAAAGGGTGTACTTTGTCTAATTCGACTTCTGGTTCGACTTTGAATTTTGGGATCTGAATGCCGCGTGGCCATGTCATGTCAATGACATAATTTTCATCATCATAATCTGAATTTGATGTGAAATGACTTGGCAGATAGGC
>JBMHDH010000103.1:0-3646 GCA_049889495.1 Puniceispirillaceae bacterium (SeqCode)
AGCGATATCAACCATAGTCGGCAAGATATCAACCAATGAGCATGGTGTATCAAGCACCCCATTGGCAATGCCTGGCCCTGCCATAATCAGTGGCACACGTCCTGAATGTTCAAAGAAATTCATCTTGTACCACAAGCCGCGTTCCCCAAGCATATCACCATGGTCAGCTGTGATGATAAAAATAGTATTATCAATTTCGCCAATCTCTTCAATGGTGCGCACCAGCTCACCAATCTTTGAATCAAAATAAGATACATTGGCATAATAGGCATGACGGGCATTGCGGATTTCATCATGAGTCGCTGGCTTGGTCGATGCCTCCATACCATCCATCAAACGCTTTGAAAAATCATCTTGTTCATCATAATCAAAGACATGCTCTGGCATATCTATATCATCTTCATCATAGAGATTCCAAAACTCAGGACGTGCCACATAAGGGTCATGCGGATGAATGAAGCTGGCAACCAGACAAAATGGTGTTGCTTCATGACAGGCATAATCCATCAATTTGCGACGTGCGAAAAATGCCACCTCTTCATCATATTCTAGCTGGAATGTTGTCGCTGCCATGCCAGCTTCTTTGACAGAATCCATATTATGATACCATTTATCAATTCGCTCATCTGGCGCTTCCCAATCTGGTGTCCAGGCAAAATCAGATGGATAAACATCTGTGGTCACACGTTCTTCAAACCCATGAAGCTGGTCAGGTCCCACAAAATGCATCTTGCCTGATAGGGCTGTCCGATAGCCCATCTGGCGCAAATAATGCGCAAAAGTTGGCACAGATGATGGAAATTCACTGGCATTATCATAAGAGGCGATATTGGTGACAAGCTGGCCTGACATGAAACTGAAACGCGATGGCGCACATAAAGGCGAATTACAATAAGCAGCATCAAATCGCATGCCGCGCGCTGCCAAAGCATCCATGTGAGGTGTCTTAACAACGCGGTGACCATAAGCAGATGTGAATTGTGGTGCCAACTGGTCAGCCATAATCAATACAATATTCGGCGCCTTTTTCATAACATTTAGCCTTTTTTGAAATTGCGTTTTCAAATAAGCTTTATCATGAAAATTCGTGATGTCATCAATAAAAGATTTGCACTTTGCATTTACCCTAAGATACGGTCACTTAGTGCTTTTTTTAACCTTTAATGATCTGATGAGAAGAAGGCCTTTTAGATGGATAATTTATTATCAGAAGCAGACAAAAATAATATCGCAACTGGCTATAGCGATAATCCGCATGATACTTATTCGCTAAAGGCAGATGCCTATACTAGCCAGAAATGGCATAATGTTGATTTACAACAGATAATGGCAAAGAGCTGGCAGCTTGTCTGTCATGTTGAAAAGCTGCGCCTTTCTGGGTCTTATACCACCATGGAAATTGCCGGCAATCCAATCGCGATAGTCCGTGGCAGAGATGATGTGTTACGTGCTTTTTATAATGTCTGCAAACATCGGGCGCATGCGCTGTTATCTGGAGATGGACGCACATCTGTTATTACCTGCCCCTATCATGCTTGGGCTTATAAGCTTGATGGTCAACTGGTCAAGGCACCTCATACAGAACATCTGGAGAATTTTGCAACTGAAACCATCTGTCTTGATGAAGTGCAGGTTGAAGAGTTTTGCGGCTTTGTATTTGTCAATCTGGATAAAGACGCTGAGAGCTTGGCAAGCCAGACAGGTACGCTTGAAAATGAAATTCGCTCTTGGGCTCCTGATGTTGAAAATCTCACTTTTGCGCATCGTTTGACCTATGACATCAAATCAAACTGGAAAAATGTCGTTGATAATTTTCTGGAATGTTATCATTGCCCAACAGCGCATGTAGATTTTTGCACCCTGATTGAGATGGACACCTATAAGGTGACCACCCATGGCATCTGGTCAAGCCATATGGCAGAGGCTGGTAATAACGCTAATAGCGCTTATGATGTATCAAATGCCTCTGTCAAGATTCACGCTGTTTGGTGGTTATATCCCAATACCTGCATTATGCGTTACCCAGGGCGTTCCTCAATCATCATTATGAATGTCATCCCTGTTGGGCCTGATCGCACATTTGAGACCTATGATTTCTATTTTGAAACTGCTGAGCCAAATGAAGCTGAATTAGAAGCCATTCGTTATCTTGATGAAGTGCTGCAACGTGAAGATATCGCTTTATGTGAAAGCGTCCAGAAAGGTATGGCAACTCCTGCTTTCCAGCAAGGCAGAATTGTTAGCGATCCATCAGGGTCAGGATTGAGTGAACATGCAGTTCATCATTTCCATGGCCTTGTTCTAGATGCCTATAAAGCTACGGGTAAAGGTGCCGATGAAACTGCTGGTAAAGCTGCTAAATAACAAAGATTAAAGCAAGGTGAACAAATGAAATTACAGGGAAAAACAGCCTTTGTAACAGGTGGTAGAGGCGGCATTGGCCGTGCGATCGTGGCTCGTTTTATTGCTGAAGGTGCAACCGTTTTTGCCGCTGATTTAACCGAACAAGGCTCGCTTGCCTCTCATGATGATGATGGTAGCCATTTCATCAAGATGGACGTCGCAGATGAAGCTGATGTGATTGCTGCTATGACACTAGTTGGCGCGCAATCTGGACGATTAGATATTTTGGTTAATGCCGCTGGTATCGAGATTGAAAAGACCATTGAAGAGACTAGCCTTGATGAGTGGAACCGGTCTTTTGCTGTGAATTGTACAGGGACTTTTTTGACCTCAAAATATGCACTTCCTTTGTTGCGTGAAGCTGCCAAGACAGGGGCCAGTGCCTCAGTCATTAATTTTGGGTCTTATGATGGGTTTGTCGCAGATCCAGGTCTGGCAGCCTATTGTGCTACCAAAGGGGCTGTTCATGCTTTGACCAAGGCAATGGCATGTGATCATGGCCCAGAAAATATTCGCGTCAATGCCATTTGCCCAGGCTATATTGACACGCCGATGTTACAGAGCTTTTTCAATGGTGATGGCTCTGGTGGCGGTGGCCAGACTATAGAAAATCTACAACAAGCTGTTCGTGATATACATCCCATGCGCAGCTATGGCACACCAGAGGATATCGCTAATTTGGTAAATTGGCTGGCTTCTGATGAAGCACGCTATGCAAGCGGTCAGCTTTGGGTTCTAGATGGCGGCCTATCAGCCCAAGTTCAACAAATGAAATTATAAAGAAAGATAATCATGGCAAACCAAAAATCAGTCATTATTACCTGTGCACCAACTGGCGGTATTCATACCCCCACAATGTCTGAGCATTTGCCAATTACGCCATCTGAAATTGCCACAGCCTCTATTGAGGCCGCAGAAGCAGGCGCATCTATTATTCATCTTCATGCACGCAACCCTCAAACAGGCAAGCCAGATCCAAATCCTGACCTATTTATGGCATTTTTGCCTGTTATCAAACAAGCCACAGATGCCGTGATCAATGTATCAACAGGCGGCGGTCTTGGCATGACCAGAGAGCAAAGATTGCTGGCAGCGACCACTGCCTCACCCGAAATGGCAAGCATGAATATGGGGTCTATGAATTTTGGTATTTTCCCAATGAAACAGAAATATCAAAATTGGAAATTTGACTGGGAACCTGCTTTTCTGGATATGACTCGTGATTTCATTTTCCGCAATACCT
>JBMHDH010000104.1:0-32790 GCA_049889495.1 Puniceispirillaceae bacterium (SeqCode)
CTGTTGCCTTTGAAGATGCCAATCTCAGCCCGATGGCGCGGACATTTTATGTCTCACGCCGCAGGCTTGCTTCCAAAGTGGTTGGCACAGAGCTGGATGTTAGCCTTCGCTATCCCACCTATCGCGAGGGGTTGAAAGCGATTTTCAAAGCAGAAGGCAGATCCAAAAGCTAGTCATTACTAGCGCAATTATTACGGACCTAATTATTGATTATAGGGTCAAGCGCGCCAGTTTGATAGCGTTCCGCCATGGCAGAAAGCGGCAATGGCGTTAATTTTTCTGCCATACCAGCACAGCCAAATCTTTCAAAACGATCTTGGCATAATTGCGTCATCGCTTGTGTCGCAGGCACCAAAAATTTTCGTAAATCAAATTCGCTTTTTTGCTGTAACGCCACTTTGCGGATCATGCCAGTCATGGCCAAACGGCAATCTGTGTCAATATTGACCTTGCGCACACCTGATTTGATGCCGCGGTCAATTTCGTCAAGTGGTACACCATAGGTTTGCGGCATTTCCCCGCCAAATTCATTAAAGATATCTTGCAATTCTTGCGGCACAGATGATGAACCATGCATCACCAAATGGGTATTTGGCAGTTTTTCATGAATCGCTTCGATGACGTGCATGGCCAAGATATCACCATCTGGCTGGCGGCTAAATTTATAAGCGCCATGGCTTGTGCCCATCGCAATGGCAAGCGCATCCACCTTTGTTTCACGCACAAAGCGCACCGCCTCATCAGGATCTGTCAAAAGCTGGTCTTCGCTTAATTTACCCTCGGCCCCATGGCCATCTTCTTTGTCACCCATCCCTGTTTCCAAAGATCCCAATACACCAAGCTCACCTTCCACAGATGCGCCTCTTTGATGGGCCATCTCAGTCACTTTTTTGGTGATGTCCGCATTATAAGCATAATCAGCAGGTGTTTTCCCATCTTCTTCTAAAGAGCCATCCATCATCACAGATGTAAAATCATAATCAAGCGCGCTTTGGCATGTCGCAAGAGAATTGCCATGATCTTGATGCATACAAAGCGGAATATCAGGATAGATTTCTGCCAAGGCTTGGATCATATGTTTTAACATAATATCGCCAGCGTAATTTCTGGCCCCGCGTGAGGCTTGCAAAATCACAGGTGATTTGGTCGCCTCAGCAGCACGCATAATCGCGAGCCCTTGTTCCATATTATTTATGTTAAATGCTGGCATGCCATAACCATGCTCTGCCGCATGATCTAAGAGTTGGCGCAAAGTGATCATCATGGTGCCGGATCCTTATGTGATGAGATGATTGAGAGTAAATGTTTCATTTCAGCGGCTGAGCCAAACAACAAAGGCACACGTTGGTGCAAATCTGTCACAGCTTCATCTAGAATTGGGTTTTGGCCCGTGCTTGCCATGCCACCTGCGGCTTCGATAAGCAACGCAATCGGATTCGCTTCATAAACAAGGCGAAGTCTGCCAGATTGATAACCATCACGACGATCTTGCGGATATAAAAACACACCGCCCCTGCGGCATATCCGATAACAATCTGCAACCAGTGACCCTGCCCAACGCATACCTGATTTTGCGGCCCGCGCGCCTTGTGAAAGATCATGGAAATAGGCTTGAATTCCAGCAGGCCAAAATGCCACATTTGATGCGTTAATCGCAAATTCACTGCTGTCTTGTGGAATAGACACATCCCAATCAAGGCGATAAAAGCCACCATCTTGGCCTTTGGCAAAGGCATAGATTTTCTGATCATAAGCCAATAACAAGCTGGTTTGCGGACCATAAACAAACATCCCAGCGGCGATTTGTTTGCGACCTATGGGCGGCAGATAGGCTTTGCCTGCCTCATCTGTCTGGCAATCTGTCATGTCAAAAATGGAAAAAATCGTACCAATCGTTAAATTGGTATCAATGTTCGAAGACCCATCCAAAGGATCACAAGCAACACCAAGCGTGCCAGCGGCATTTAACCCTACAATATCTGTGCGTTCTTCGGAAAAATAACTATGGATGCCAGCCTTCAAAAGCACCTCTGCGACAATCTGATCTGCGAGAACATCTAGCTGTTTTTGATCATCGCCATCTTCGTTCTGCGCGCCAGATAATGCGCCAAGCTGTTCTGTTGACAGGCCATTATGCGCCGCCAGAGACGCGATCTGATTTGCCGCACGGCATAGACCAAGCAGGCTTGCTTTTAGTTCTGCTTGCCGCAAAAAAGACGCCTCAGATGCCGATGATGAAGATGACAGAAGATCTGTCAGACATGTTTCAATAGACGTGCCAGTCATCTTATGAATTTCCTATGTTGGTAAATGCGAACAGAAGAGCTGAAAAAAATAGTTTCAGGATTAATCAATAACAGTGAATAAAAAAACCCGACAAAATCTTTTGTCGGGTTTCTGAGTTCTTTTTTCGAATTTCGATGATTCTGTTTTATCATCTCATAATTCTTCTTTTACCTTTTGGTATGTTTTACCTTTTCAGGTGATAGGCCTATTCGCGGTTTCCGATCAATCTAACCAAAAATAGGAACATGTTGATGAAATCAAGATACAAGGTCAAAGCACCAAAGATAGATTTGCGTGCCGCAACTGTCTGATCATCGCCTGCTGAATACATTGATTTGATCTTTTGCGTATCATAAGCCGTCAGGCCAGCGAATAACAACACACCAACAATTGAAATCATGAACTCAAGATTAGATGAGCCCAAAAAGAGGTTTACGATAGAGGCTAGGATCAGGCCAAAGACACCAATCATCAAGAATGAGCCAAGAGCCGATAGGTTACGCTTTGTGGTATAGCCATAGATTGACAAGCTTGCAAAAGCGCCAGCTGTGATGAAAAAGGCCCGCGCCACTGATGCCCCTGTATAGGCAAGCAGAACAGCTGATAAAGCGATACCCATCATCGCGGCATAAGCATAAAAACGGTTACGTGCGCTTGCTGCCGAAATTTTATGAATTGTGGCACTTAGCCAGAACACCATGCCAATTGGCGCAAATAAAACAACATATTGCAATGGCGTACCAAAAAGTAACTGGCCAAAAGCGGGGTTTGACATAACAAGCATTTTGGTTGCGAAAGCCATCAAGCCTGTGAAAGCAAGGGCTGTCGTCATATGGTTATAAACGCCAAGCATATAAGTGCGCAGACCAACATCAATAGATGCCTGTGCAGCTGCATTTGCGTTTAGAAAACGATTATCTTGCATGATCAAATGTCTCCTGTTTTAGATGATGCAAATTTTGCACTTTAAATGTAAGTGGCGATTATGGCTTTTTCAAGACAAACTTTTGGATGCGCATAACAGATCACTGCGCTTTCACAGCCAATTCCGCCATTTGAGATTTTCGCAATCTAACAGATTCGCTCTTTAACTGGCCACAAGCGGCCAAAATATCTTGGCCTCTGGTCTTTCTAACAGGGCTTGCATAGCCTGCTTTCATTACGATTTTAGCGAATTTATCAATCGCTTCATCTGATGAGCAAACATAATCTGTGCCTGGCCAAGGGTTAAAAGGAATCAAATTGATTTTGGATGGTATGCCTTTGATCAATTTCACCAACGCTCTGGCATCTTCAGGGCTGTCATTGACCCCTTCGATCATAACATATTCCCAAGTGACGCGGCGGGCATTTGATAAAACGGGGTAATTACGCACGCATTCAACCAATTCTTTTAGGTTATATTTGCGGTTAATAGGCACCAACACATCACGCAAATCATCACGCACCGCATGAAGCGATATCGCCAAATTCACACCAAGCTCATCACCTGTTTTTTCAATTTCTGGCACAATCCCCGATGTGGATAAGGTCACACGCCTCTTAGACAGGCCAAGCCCTTCGCCCCACATAATCAAAAGCAATGCTTTTTTCACATTGTCATAATTATAGAGCGGCTCACCCATCCCCATCAGAACGATATTGGTTAACCGCCGATCAGCCTTGCCAGCTGGCCAATCACCTAATTCATCCATTGCCAGCAAAACCTGGCCTGTGATTTCAGCCGCTGATAAGTTACGCACCAATCTTTGCGTACCTGTATGGCAAAATGAACAATTCAACGTACAGCCAATTTGGCTTGAAATACACAAAGTGCCGCGATCATCTTCAGGGATATAAACCATTTCTGCTTCTTGGCCATCATCACAACGGATCAACCATTTGATGGTGCCATCTTTTGAGACTTGGCGATTGGTGATCATCGGACGATCTGCCTGACAGATTTCTGCCAATTTGTCTCTGGCATCTTTGCCAAGCTCTGTCATATCCCCAAAATCTGTTTGGCCATGACGCCAAATGCGCCGCCAAAGTTGGCGCGCACGAAACCGTGGCAGACCAAGCGAGGTCACAAGCGCTTCGACCTCATCCATATCAAGGCCAAGCAAGCTGATGCGTTCTGCGGTTTCCTGCAGATCAGTGTCATCATTATGAGTGGGTGCCGCTATCGACATAATTTATCTAAAAACGCTTTCGCTTTGGTAAACCCAGATAAGGAATATTCATCGATTGTCTCATTGCCGCGGCTTGATACGCCTGTGACAATCAACTTATTGCCACGCTTCATACGTGTCACAAGCACAGAATCATCTTCAGGGCCTAGTGACCAAGCGCGGTTATCCTTGGTAAATAACGTTGTGTCTTTGCCATCAATGGCAAATGTGACGTCACTTTGTTTTTTGTATTTATAACCTGCCAAAACAGAGACAACATTGCGATCATTTTTACCGAAATGCGTAACAAAAACGCGTGTTTCACCGCGGTTGTTACGGTCATAATTGCCACGCAATTTTTTCGGAACAGATGACATATAGCACACACGCGGTGATGCGCTATCATCCCGAAAGACTGACCAATCTTTAAATGTTTCCATCTCAACAACCTTCGCAACAGCGGGCTGATAGCCTGCGATCAACAAAGCAAGCGCGGCCCCCATAACAGCATAAAATTGCTTCTGGAACAGGTGCGTGCGAATGGCTTTCGCACAAAAAGCAAAAATCGTATCGATCATAATCTAACGAAATCCTTAATCTCAGTCACAGTTATTCATAGATCAAAGAAACAGCATCGCTGCGACATCATGGCGTTTTATCTCGTTATTCTTTTAACAAAGCTATGCGTTTTTGCAAAGAGATGATGGCAGGATTTTGGCATAAGGATGTCAGTATCTCTGATTTTATCCTCATAGCCCTAATATTTCCAACAGGTGAAAAACTAGGGCGAAATTGCGTGAAAGAGTCGCACAACCTCTGGTCAAATCAAAATTTGACGTATTTTATAGACAGTAATGCAAAATTATTTGCGTATTTTCTAATGAAGAAAGTGATAGAAAACAAAGGCTTGTCTTAAGGCTATGGATAATCTTTCCGAGATGCGGAAAATTGAGCTTGTTTCAGATAGCTCCACATCGTTTAATTACGATATGGGAACTGGCTTATTAAACAATAAGACAAGTAGCCGTGCCGAATTGGACGACCTGCTTGTTCGCGTAGGACGTGAGAAAGACAAAACTGCCTTTACCACGCTCTTTGCCTATTTTGCACCGCGCATCAAATCATTTTTGTTACGTCTTGGCTCTGACATGTCAACAGCCGAGGAGTTAGCACAAGAAGCAATGATCATGGTGTGGCGCAGGGCAGAGACCTATAACCCAGCGCAAGCGGGAGCGAGCACGTGGATTTTTACAATCGCACGCAACAAACGCATCGACAGGTTGCGCCGTGAAGGCAGACCTGTGCCAGACATGCTTGATCCAGCGATGATGCCTGACCTGCCAGAAACAGGGATGGACGCTGTTACAAGAGGTCAGGAAGAAGATAAATTACGCGAGGCTCTAAAAAAATTACCTGAAGAGCAAGCCAAAATGATCTTTGCTGCGTATTACGAAGAGAAATCACATCGTGAGATCTCTGAAGAAAGCGGATTGCCGTTAGGAACAGTGAAATCACGAATCCGCCTTGCATTGTCGCGATTGCGCGCCAATTTGGATGAAATTGAAAGGTAAGTCAGGTTCTCATGACCGCTCAGAATAAAAAAGATGAAATCATCGCAGCCATGTTGCTTGATTACGCAACAGGCGCGCTTGCCACACCTTTAGAAGTTCTTGTTGAAACCCATATCGGCCTCAATAATGACAGCGCGCGTCAATTAAACACATTAATGCAGCTAGGCGGAATCTTATTGGAAGATTGTGACCCTGTGTCTATGTCAGAAGATGCGCTTGCCAAGGTCATGGCAGAAATTGAAAAAGACGCCATGCCAAAAGATGATGGCGCGAATGATAATATCGTACCGTTCCCGCCTATTGATATGACCAAAACAAGCTTGCCAAGACCCTTGGCAGATTACATCCCAGATTTAACATGCGAGAAAAGCTGGCGCCGCGTTACCAAAGGCCTTAGCCAATATAAGATCATGTTTGATGGTACCGAAGTTGAAGCCAATATTTATCGTATCGCCCCTGGCACAGCGATCCCTGTGCATTCACATGAAGGCACAGAAGTTACACTTGTTCTAGCAGGTGGCTTTACAGATGAAACAGGGGGCTATGGCCCTGGTGATATCGCCATTCAAGAAACAGGCGCAACACACCAACCTGTGGCAGATGATGATGGGGAATGTATTGTATTCGCCATTAATGAAGGCAACATCCGCTTGGCAAACCCTATTGGCCGCATGTTAAGTTATTTGGTGAATTAATCAAATCAGCTTTCGGGCCATAACCCAGCAGACCACTACCCCAATAATGGCAGATAAATAACCATCATCGACAGGCATGCAATGGCTGTTAAAATGGTGCGCATGCTGCCCATCCAGCTTGGCCAAATCCCTTTGGCAATGGCGCGCCTGTCAATCGCCCAGCAAGTGATCAAACCGATTATGATAATCAGTGCCGCAAAGCCAGCTGGCACCATCAATGCAACCCAGCCCATCAGGGACGGGATCACAGACCAGATAAAGGCCCAAGATGATGGCGCACCAGATGCCATTTGCGCGCCCCAATGCAACGCCCCCACAAAGGTTAAAATCACCGCGCCATAGCCGATCAGCAAGGCTTGCGAGGGCGCAAAAGGCAAATGCAACCCCATCAGGCTGGCCAATGCCAAAAAGACAAAAGGCAATAAGCCAGCATAACCCAAAAATTTAGCAGTGGTAATTGCAGACACCCTGTCAGGGCTTTTGCGAATACCAAGAGGCTCCTGTGCTGTTACATTTTGTGCGGCATCGTTTGACATTATTTTGACCTTCTTAATAAGAGTAAAAAATCATCCGCTTTTAACGATTAAGAATTCGGGGCATCATGCTGGTGCAATAGCTCTTCGACCTTTGGCAAAATATTATCTGTGATCACATTTACACCTGCTTCATTCGGATGCAAACCATCATCTTGATTTAAATTTGGCACCAACGCGACCCCTTCTAGGAAAAAGGGATAAAAGACAACGTCAAATTCATCTGCCAAACGAGGATAGAGTTGGTCAAATTCTTGTTGGTAATCACGGCCCATATTCGCAGGTGCCATCATACCAGCCAGCAAAGTGGGAATCTCAGCCTGTTGCAAGATCGTTAATATCTCAGACAGATTTTGATAGCTGTCTTGTGGCTCAAGCCCGCGCAACATATCATTTCCCCCAAGCGCAACAATGGCCAAATCTGGCCCATCAGCCAGCGCCCAATCAAGACGCGCCAACCCCCCTTTTGTGGTATCGCCAGACACACCTGCATTTATGATTGTTACCGCATGACCTTTGGCATGTAATTTTGCCTGCAGCACATCTGTCAGCCCATCACCAGCCCCCAGACCATAACCAGCTGTCAGAGAGTCGCCCAAGGCCAAAATTTTGACCATGCTTTTATCTGCTTGGCTGATATTTGTTTGACTTTCGGCTAGCGCAGAGAAAGCAGCAAGAAAAGTGAACTGCAAAAAAGCCGCAATCGTAAGCAAAACAAAACGCATAATTCATACCTATTTTATTGAAACTGGCCCTATTGAAGATGGCACAGTGATACACCACATAAATAGTGTCTATCATGACCGAACAAGGTTCAATAGGCACTGATAAAATTCATATCCTGTTTACTCATCTAAGCAGCACATCTCAGGAAAACAAGAGGGGCTCATGCCACAAAATCACACCTCAGCAGTCATCTCATTATCTGACGTTTGTTTGTCGCTTGGCAATAATGTCAACGTGACCGAAATTTTGAAATCCATCGATGTGGCTGTGCCTGCTGGTCAACATGTTGCCATTTTGGGCCCTTCAGGGGCTGGCAAAACCAGCCTTTTGATGATCATGGCAGGGCTAGAACAAGCCAGCTCTGGTCAGGTGATGATGGGGGATGATGATATCACCCATATGAAAGAAGATGATCTGGCAGCTTTGCGCCGTGATAATGTTGGCATTATTTTTCAGGCCTTTCGTTTAATTCCATCCATGACCGCCCTGCAGAATGTCGCTGTGCCTATGGAATTGGCTGGCAAAGCAAATGCCTCAGAACTAGCTGCCAAAGCACTTGAAAAAGTGGGACTTGGCCATCGCCTTAACCACCTGCCAGATCAGCTATCGGGGGGCGAGCAACAACGTGTCGCAATTGCCAGAGCGATTGCCCCGCGGCCGCGCATCTTGCTTGCGGATGAGCCCACAGGCAATCTTGATTCCAAAACAGGCGCAATGGTGATCGATACCTTATTTGAAGCCACGCAATCCGTTGGTGCCGCGCTGATCTTAATCACACATGATGTAAATTTAGCAGGCGCATGCCAGCGCATTTTGACCATCGAAGATGGCAAGCTTGTGAAAGATGAAATGACCAAAAATAAGAGTGCCAAATGACCCGCATAACGAAAAGTGACGATAGCTGGTCCCTTGCTTGGCGTCTTGCCAAACGCGAAATGAAAGGCAGCTTGTCAAAATTCCGCATTTTCCTATCAGCTCTTGTTTTGGGTGTTGCCGCCATCGGCGCGGTTGGATCTGTGGCAGAATCCATGCGCTCTGGCATTGGGGATAATGCCCGTATTCTTTTGGGCGGCGATCTTGAGATTTCATCACGCCACACCGCCGCAGATGATGCCATCCAACAAGCCGCAGCAAAGCTAGGCGCGGTGACAAGCACCATTGAAATGCGCGCGATGTTAAAAGCTGAAACAGGTGATCGCAAACTTGTCGAATTAAAGGCTGTTGATAATCAATGGCCTCTTATTGGCTCTGTTAAAATTGACGGGCCAGATAGCCTATCTGACGGCCTTGCAAGCGGCACAGTCCTGCTCCAGCCTTCTTTAATGCGCTCGTTAAAACTGGCCGTTGGTGATCAGGTCCAATTGGGTGATGCGACCCTCACCGTCGCAGGTGCGCTTGTATCAGAACCAGATCGCACCGTGAATTTTGGCGGCTTTGGCCCGCGCGTTTTGGTATCTCAAGATACCCTTTTGATGACAGGCCTATTAAAGCCAGGATCATTCATCAGCTTCCGCACCAAAATCTTACTTTCCAACCCGCAAGATTTGGAAAAAGCAAGCGCGACCTTGCAACCTTTATTGAAAAACACCCATGCCAGATTGCGTGATGTGACACGCGCTGCGCCTGGCTTTGATGCCTTTATTGCACGGGCGGAAGCCTTTTTGATTTTGGTAGGCTTAACCGCTTTATTGATTGGCGGCCTTGGCGTGGGTTCAGCGGTGCGTGCTTGGCTGTCATCTCGCATGCCAGTGATTGCCACATTGAAATGTTTGGGCGCGCCGTCACGTCTGATTTATCGAATTTATTTACTACAAATTATGGCAATTGCCGCCATAGGTGTTGTAGCAGGCTTGCTGATTGCTGCTTTTGCGCCTGTGGTTACAGCATCTATTTTGGCACAATATATCAGCGTGCCTCCTGTGGTGGGCATTTTTGCCAAACCATTGCTGATCGCGGGGGCATTTGGCTTGCTGACAGCCTTTATCTTTACCTTATTGCCTTTATCACGTGCCCAAGGGGTGCGTGCGAGCCAGCTATTCCGTCAATTAATCACACCGCCAACAGGTTTGCCACCGATCGCTGTGTTATTGCGCATGATCCTAGCAGGTATCGCTTTGACCTTTTTGGCTTTGCTTGCCACATCAGATATCCGCCTGACATTTGGCTTTATTGGCGGCGCGCTTGCTGCGCTTGCGCTATTGGCGCTGCTTGGTGAGATGGTGATGCGTCTTATGCGCCGTCTGCCAAGCCCTTCTTATGTGCCAGCGCGGCTTGCCTTATCAGCGATTACCCGCCAAGGCTCGCCATTACGTGCCATCATCATTGCCTTTGGCCTTGGGCTCTCGGTATTGGTGGCGGTCACATTAACAAGGCATAATCTTGATCAACAAATCTCTGGCCGTGTATCAGAGCAAGCCCCTGATTGGTTCTTTATTGATATTCAGCCTGATCAGATTGATCGCTTTGATGGGATTGTGGCGTCAATTGATGGCATCACAGATGTGCAAAAAACGCCTATGTTGCGCGGCCGTGTCGCCGCATTAGCAGGGGTTGATGTCGCAGATATTGACCCGCCAGAAGAATCAGCCTGGATCTTGCGCGGTGACAGAGCCATCACATGGCAAGCTGAAAAGCTGCGTGGCGGCAAAATCATTGATGGCAGTTGGTGGGCAAAAGATTATGATGGCCCCCCTTTGATTTCAGTCTCAAAAGAAGCGTTTGATGATTTTGGCCTGAAGATCGGAGATGAGATTGCCATTAATGTTCTTGGCCGCACCATCACCGCCACCATTGCCAATTCCAGAGAAGTGGAATGGGAGAGCTTCTCGATTAATTTTGTATTCATCCTATCACCTGGGGTTCTTGATAAAGCGCCTCATAGCTGGATTGCGACTACCTATGCGGATGATGAAGAGGCCCTTGATGCGGTGGAACGTGCCGTCACAGATGCCTTTTCAAATGTTTCAGCGATTTCGGTACGTGAAGCGGTGGCAACAGCAACCAATATTCTTGACTTGCTTGGCAGTGCCATTCGCTTAACCGCTTTGGTCACTTTGGTATCTGGGATTGCGGTGTTGGCTGGCACCGTTGCCTCATCTGAGGCGCAACGTTTATCTGATTCCATTATCTTAAAAGTGTTGGGGGCCAGACGAAAAGATATCTTGCTTGCATGGATGATGGAATATGCGTTGCTTGGCTTGCTGACGGCCCTATGTGCTTCGGTAATTGGCACCGCGGCATCTACTGCTTTGATCACTGGCTTTTTACAAGCTGATTTTTCAGCTGATGTGGTTGTCATTGCCTCAACCGCCATCACAGGGGCAGCCGCCACCTGTCTGCTTGGCTTGTTTGGTGCGTGGCGTTCGCTTGGTCATAGACCTGCGCCCCATTTGCGTGAATTAGCTTAAGTGATTGCAAAACGCCCGTGATTTTGTGATAAAGACGCCATTATTAGGGCATAATGCGTTATCACATCATGAAAGAGGTTGATTATGGCAGATTCGCAACAAGTCAAAAAGGTTGTTCTCGCCTATTCAGGTGGTCTTGACACATCTGTGATTTTGAAATGGCTTCAAGAAACCTATAATTGTGAGGTGATCACTTTCACAGCGGATCTTGGCCAAGGTGAAGAAGTAGAACCCGCACGTGCCAAAGCTGAAATGCTTGGTATTAAACAAATCTTTATCGAAGATTTGCGTGAAGAATTTGTGCGTGATTATGTCTTTCCGATGTTCCGCGCCAATGCCCTCTATGAAGGGTTATATTTGCTTGGCACATCCATTGCCCGTCCGCTGATTGCCAAACGTCAAATTGAAATTGCCCGCAAAGTTGGCGCAGATGCGGTCTCGCATGGTGCAACAGGCAAAGGCAATGATCAGGTCCGTTTTGAGCTTGGCTATTATGCATTGAACCCTGAAATCAAGGTGATTGCCCCATGGCGCGAATGGGATTTGGCATCCAGAACTAAGCTGATCGCTTATGCAGAAGCCAATCAAATTCCTGTGCCAAAAGATAAAAGAGGTGAAGCACCTTTTTCTGTGGATGCGAATTTGCTTCATATCTCTGCCGAAGGCAAAATCTTGGAAGACCCATGGGTTGGCCCTGAAGAATATGTCTTCTCGCGCACCGTATCACCAGAAGATGCGCCAGATACACCAACCGAAATTGAAATCACATTCCATCATGGTGATCCTGTGGCAATTAATGGCAAAGCCCTTAGCCCAGCTGATTTATTAACAGAATTAAATAAATTAGGTGGCCAAAATGGCATTGGCCGTCTTGATTTGGTGGAAAACCGCTTTGTTGGTATGAAGTCACGCGGCGTCTATGAAACACCAGGCGGCACCATCTTGCTCGAAGCGCGCCGCGCCATTGAATCCATCACCCTTGATAGAGGCGCTGCGCATTTGAAAGATGAATTGATGCCCCGCTATGCCGAATTGGTTTATAATGGGTTTTGGTTCAGCCCGGAACGCGAAATGTTGCAAGCCGCAATTGATGCCAGCCAGCCAGTGGTCAATGGCACAGTGCGCATGAAGCTGTATAAAGGCAATGTGATTGTCACAGGCCGCCAGTCACCAAATTCCCTCTATTCTGAAGATTTGGTTACATTTGAAGAAGGCCAAGGTGATTATGATCACAATGATGCGCATGGCTTTATCCGCTTGCAATCCTTGCGCCTTCGTGTGCGGGAAATGGCACGCCGCAAGATGGAATCAGACCAATAAAAGAACAAAGAGCCCGAAAACGCCAAAGAGCCTGGCAAATTGTCAGGCTCTTTTTTTATTAAAATAGAATTGATCTATTTTTTCTGATCGTTACAAACAGGACCAGATGTGCCATCTAGATTTTGCTGTTTTAACATCACGCCACCAGCCACAGACCAGCTATAGCCTGTCTCGCGCAAGCCTGATGTGCAAGAGCGTGGCATAACAATTTCATAATTTGAAGACCCATTTGAATGTTTTGCAAATTCTTGCGCTTGGTCTGTTGTGCCAATTGCCAAAAATCCAAATAATCCTATCAGAATGCCCATCGAGCTACCCTCAAATTTTTTTACACTATCATTATGGTATGGTGTTTAAGGTTTGAATGCAAATCACCGTATCAAAACGCATTATCCAACCCATAACCATCTTCTTTTTGTAGGAAGCTAATATGGCTGGAAAATGGCCAAATCACGGTAAAAAAAAGCCTTTCTGTCACAGATCACGTCACTTGCGATCACAGAAAGGCTTTTATATAAGATAGCGCCTTATGGCTTAGCCAAGGCGAGATGCCACATTTTCCCAATCGACCAGATTATCAAAGAAATTTGACAGATAAACGGGACGCTTGTTGCGGAAATCAATGTAATAGGAATGTTCCCATACATCACACCCAAGCAAAGCTGTTTGGCCAAAGCATAGAGGGTTCACGCCATTTTCTGTTTTGGTCACTTTCAGGCTGCCATCTGTGTCTTTGACAAGCCAGCACCAGCCAGACCCAAATTGCGCAGCACCTGCGGCACAAAATTCATCTTTGAATGCCGCAACTGAACCAAAGCTCTCGGTGATGGCTTTTTCAAGTTCTGTTGGCATAACATCGCCGCCAGGACCCATCATTTCCCAAAATTGAATATGGTTCCAATGCTGAGAGGCATTGTTAAAAATGCCATTTTGCGCAATCGCATCAGCGTTATAAGTGCCTGTGATAATATCTTCTAGCGACTTGCCTTCCCACTCTGTGCCAGCAATCAGCTTGTTGCCATTATCCACATAAGCTTTGTGATGCAAATCATGGTGAAATTCTAGCGTTTCTTGGCTCATGCCTTTATCAGCCAGCGCGTCATAGGCATAAGGAAGGTTTGGTAATTCAAAAGCCATTTCGGTCTCCTGTTTGTGCGGTGTTGTCCCTAACGTGCCAGTTGCTAGATTGCCATCTGGCCGCTTTATAAAAAAACTGGTCTTGCCATTACAGCATGCGTTATTGTTGTAACAGATAACACAAAATTTTGGAATTCAAGATGTCAGATAAAAACACGTCATCATCTATTAAAATGGGACCTATTATCGAGAGCTTTATGGGCTTGTCTCCTGAGATCAGCGATACCGCCTTTTTAGCTTCATCTGCTGTGATATCGGGGGCCGTGCGCATTGGCGATGATGCCAATATTTGGCATAATGTCACGTTGCGTGGTGATGCCAATTATATCACAATTGGCCAAGGCACAAATATCCAAGATAACAGCGTTGTCCATATCGATTCATCACAATATCCCACAATCATTGGCGAAAAAGTCACCATTGGCCATAGCGCGGTGATTCATGCTTGCACTCTGGAAGACCGATCCTTTGTGGGCATGGGCGCCATTGTCATGGATGGGGCAGTGGTTCAAACAGGGGCGATGGTCGCAGCGGGCGCTATGGTGACACCTGGCAAAACAGTGCCAAGCGGCGAATTATGGTCTGGCAGACCCGCAAAAAAAATGCGTGAGCTATCAGAGGCAGAACAAGAAGAGATCACAAAATCAGCTGATCGTTATATTGAATTGGGCCGCGCCTATCGCTTGGGTAAGTCTGGCGGGCCTTATCATCTATTTACGCCGCGCCCCTTGCCACCAATTGATCAAGAATAAACCCCTAGAAAAGGGGGCTTTGCAGGCCCATATAAACCAGCCTGCCGCCAACCAGAATTAAAAAACAAGCAAAGATTCGGCGCAATAATATTTTATCAACACGGCTTGATAATTTTGCGCCTATTGGGGCGGTCACATAAGCACCAGTTGCGATGATCAAAACAGCTGGCCACCATACATAGCCTGTGGCAAAGGGCAAATCACCTGTCGCACCAAACCCCACAAGGATAAAGCTGATCATTCCTGGGATCGCAATCACAAGCCCCATCAGCGCAGATGTGCCAACCGCTTTGCGCATATCCCACCCACAAGATAATAATGTCGGCACAGTCAGCAAGCCCCCACCAATGCCGATCAAAGATGAAATCAGACCAATCAGCCCACCTGTTATAATGCGTCCAAAGAAAGGAGGCAGACCATCAAGAATCACAACGATTTTGATTAAAAAGGACACACCAATTAACACTGCCAATGTACCGAAAATCACTTTTAACGCCTGATTGTCAATCAGTGAGGCAAGCACTGCCCCACCAAAAGCACCCAAAAACACAAAGGGCCCTAAACGATAAAGAACCCACGCATCAATGTTACCCAAGCGGTAATGAGACCGCGCCGAAATCAGTGAGGTTGGAACAATTACCGCCAAAGAGCTGCCAACCGCCATATGCATTGGCGTGGTGGTATGAATGCCAGAATAATCAAGCAAAAAGGCCATAATTGGCACAATGATGATGCCGCCCCCTACGCCCAATAAGCCCGCCATAAAACCTGACAATAAACCTGTCAGCAATAAGGGGATCATCAAAACTATGATTTGATCATAAAACACAAGCTGTAAGCCTTTCTGCTATAAGCCTTTCTGAAGCGCAGGAATTATCGTGCCTTTTATTTACCCTTTTGCCACAAGGTGATACAAGTCATCTTAGGTCACAGACAATAATCAGCGCATCGTCGCATAGTAACAAACAGGATAATGGTTATGGATTTATTAGATCTTGTAAAAGACAAATCATTGGTCAAAACAAGCGCCTATGTGAATGGGCAATTTATTGACGCACCAGATGGCGCGACATTCGATGTTACAAACCCTGTTGATAATCAGGTGATCGCCAAAGTGGCTGATTGCGGGGCTGATGTGATGCGCCAAGCCATTGATGCTGCGAATGAAGCGCAAAAAGCATGGGCTGCCAGAACCGCCAAAGATCGCGCTGGTATTTTGCGTAAATGGTATGATTTATGTATGGAGAATGCTGATGATTTGGCGATTATCCTAACCGCGGAAATGGGTAAGCCTCTGGCAGAAGCCAAAGGCGAAATTGGCTATGGGTCAAGCTTTATCGAATGGTTTGCTGAACAAGCCAAGCGCGTCCAAGGCGAGGTGCTTGAAAGCCCCTTTGCTGATAAAAAATTCTTAACCTTGCGCCAGCCAATTGGTGTTTTTGCGGCTGTGACACCTTGGAATTTTCCTAATGCCATGATCACACGCAAAGTGGCACCAGGGATTGCGGTTGGTTGTGCTTGTGTTCTAAAGCCAGCGGAACAAACCCCATTATCTGCGCTTGCGCTTGCGGAATTGGCTGATCGTGCTGGTATTCCTGCTGGTATTATCAACATTGTAACTGGCATGGATGCGCCTGCGCTTGGCGGCGTGATGTGCGAAGATGATCGGGTTCGCAAATTAACCTTTACAGGTTCAACTGAGGTCGGGCGTATTTTGATGCGTCAATCAGCGGATACAATCAAGAAAATCTCGCTAGAGCTTGGCGGTAATGCGCCGCTGATCGTCTTTGATGATGCCGATATTGATGAAGCTGTCGAAGGGGCAATCGCATCGAAATACCGCAATGCAGGCCAGACTTGTGTATGTGCCAACCGCGTTTTTGTACAATCAGGCATTTATGACAAATTTGCAAAAGCATTGAGTGACAAAGTGGCAGATATGAAAGTGGGCGATGGCTTTGATGATGGCGTTGTGCAAGGGCCCATTATCGATGATCAAGGCTTTGCCAAAGTCAAAGCGCATGTTGAAGATGCGGTTTCCAAAGGCGCTAATATCGTCACTGGTGGCAAGCCACATGCCCTTGGCGGCACATTTTTTGAACCAACTGTGCTGACAGGTGCCACATCAGATATGATGATTTTTGGCGAAGAAACCTTTGGTCCTGTTGCCGCCTTGTTCAAATTTGAAACAGAAGAAGAGGTTATCGCTGCTGCGAATGATACCATTTTTGGTCTAGCAGCCTATTATTTCACCAAAGATGTGGGACGCATCTTCCGCGTCGGTGAAGCCTTAGAATATGGCATGGTGATTGCCAATACAGGCGCCTTTTCATCTGAAATCGGCCCATTTGGCGGCGTCAAAGCCTCTGGCTTGGGCAGAGAAGGGTCTGTCCATGGTGTCGAAGATTTCTTGGAAATGAAATTAATGGTGGTGGGCGGCGTTTGATAGCGCGCCACATAACGCACCTGTGTAACAGCGCGTGCTTTGATCACATAAAGCGCTAGCTGTTATCTCTTAATAATCGGATCAAGGCTGATGTGTCATTTCGGCCAAAGCCTTGATCTGATAAGGTATCATAAAACCCAGATACGATTTCTGTGACTGGCAAAGCCGCACCATTTCGTTCTGCTTCTGCAAAACAAATGGCCAGATCCTTGCGCATCCAATCAAGCGCAAACCCAAAATCAAATTCATCTCTGACCATGGTCTTGCCACGATTTACCATCTGCCATGATTGCGCAGCGCCGCCTGAAATCACATCCAAGGCCAAATCCATATCAAGGCCAGATTTTTGACCAAAATTTAGAGCTTCTGACAGGCCTTGCACCAATCCTGCAATGCAAATTTGATTGACCATTTTGGTCAATTGCCCTGCACCAGATGGCCCCATCAACGTCACCTTTGCGCCATAACAGGCCATGATGGCTTGCGCGCGCGTAAAATCATCACTATCGCCGCCCACCATCACTGTTAAGGCACCATTTTCTGCGCCAGCTTGCCCGCCAGAGACAGGCGCATCCAAAAACCCAAAGCCGTTATCTCTGGCATGGTCTGATAAGTGCCGCGCCACATCTGCGGATGCTGTGGTGTTATCGATAAATACACTTCCCGCTTTCATTGACTGAAACGCGCCATGATCACCGATGGTAACAGATTTGATGTCATCATCATTGCCAACACAGGCAAATACAAAATCACAATCTTTGGCGGCTTCAGCTGGTGATGTGGCAAAATGACCGCCATAGTCACGCACCCAGCTTTCTGCTTTTTCTGTTGTGCGGTTATAAACCGTTACATCATGCCCTGCTTTTGCGATATGCCCTGCCATAGGGCCACCCATTACACCAAGACCGAGAAATGCAATTTTTGCCATTGTATTTTTCCTGTAACAAACCGATTGGATATTTTTTTGTTTTTTGTGCCAATGATAATGGCATGGCAAGATGAAATAACGCAAGCTGTGCGGCATAAAGCACTGGTCAATCATCTCAGGAAAATGTTATTTGTGGGAAGGTCGGGCAGAATAAGAGAGCCCGTGATCACAGATCAAACATCATTAGTTAAAAAAGATGGGTGCAATAGATGGCGGTTTTATCTTCGGGCGAACAGATTGATATCCTGATATCTGAAGCAGAAATCACAGCACGCATCAATGATTTGGCGCATGATATTTCCCATTATTATAAAGACACAAAACAGCTGGTCGTTGTGGGCTTGTTGCGGGGGTCCTTTATTTTCATCGCGGATCTGGTGCGTCATTTGGATCTGCCAGTTGAGGTGGATTTCATGACTGTCTCATCTTATGGCAATGATATGGTATCCTCACGTCAGGTTCGAATCATGCAAGATCTGGAAACAGATATTAAAGAGCGTGATGTGCTGATTGTCGAAGATATCATCGATACAGGTCATACCCTGTCTCAAGTGCTGAAAATTTTGGAAACACGCCAGCCAAAATCTTTGACCATTTGCACCTTGCTGAATAAACCATCTCGGCGTGAAGTTCAGGTCGATATTGATTGGACTGGCTTTGATATTCCTGACGAATTTGTCATTGGCTATGGCATTGATTATGCCCAGCAAGGGCGCAATTTGCCCCATATTGCCGTTGTAAAGAAATAGTTGTGAAAATAAGTACCATCAGCCTAAAAAGACGATAAAAAAAGGCCTAGACCCCAGATTGGGGCGGCCTCTTTTTTTTAGTTTGCTTTATTGATGCCTAATAACAATCAATCAAGAAAGGCTTTTTCATAAGGGTAACGTGATAAGGGCACACAGCCATCATCTGTCACAACGACTTGTTCTTCTAGTTTGACCCCTTCTTTGCCGCCCACTTCGCCTGTATAGGCTTCGACGCATAAGGTCATACCAACTTCGACAGTGCCGCCATAGCCATGTTCTTCAACATCTTCTGGATAACGGATTGACGGATATTCATCACAAAGCCCAATCCCATGTGCCAAAACGCCATAACGAAGCGCGCGATATTGTTCTGGCAAGCGATGAGCTTGTTTTGTAACTTCTGCGAAAGTCATGCCTGGCTTGATCACTTCGATATTCGTCATCACATGCTCATACGCATCACGATATAAGGTTTTTTGCACCTCATCTGGTTTGGCGTCTCCCACCATCCATGTCCGCGAAATATCACAGCAATAGCCATAGGTCGAAATCAAATCTGTATCAAAGGCAAGCAAATCACCATGTTCCATGATTCGCGGCCCGCATTCTTGGAACCAAGGGTTTGTGCGAGGACCAGATGACATAATGCGGGTTTCAATCCATTCACCCCCACGTCTAATATTACCAGCATGCAAAGCAGCCCAGACATCATTTTCAGTAACACCTGGGCGCACCACTTGACGCATTTCTTCAACGGCCATCTCACAGGCATGGATGGCGCAGCGCATGGCATTTAATTCATTTTCATTCTTAATAGACCGCGCCAATTCAGTTAACGCCTGACCATCAAGGATTTCTACATTATGGTGCAACAAGGCGGCATAGCCTGCATTTTCAATCTTATCAATCGCAATGCGCTTATTACCAGGCGCATAGGCTGCCATGATATCAACCAATTCTGCGGCAAAATGCTTTGCATGCAGCTCTGTTTGATCACCTGTTTCAAAATAAAAGAAAGACGCACCGCCGCGTAATTCGCCAACCAATGGCAAATGCGCTGATAAATGTTCACAATTATGGAAATCCCATAAAATCACTTTACCTTCTGGCGGCACAAAACAAGCACGTGCTGCATTATGTGTTGTCCAGAGCTGCATATTGGTTGTGTCAGTGGCATAACGGATATTCAAAGGATCAAATAACAATAATCCAGCACAATCAGCTAGCTTGATCTGTTCTTGCAAACGTGACAGGCGATATTCGCGCAATAAGGGCATATCTGGCGCAGTTAACCCTGCTTCGGCCCATTCAGCAAAGGCCAAACCTGTCGGGCCAATTTCAACACGGTTATTATCATCTGGCGTATTATCTGGCTTCAGATGCGCACGTCTTGTTGGATCAATTTTACGGTTTGATCCCACAACCAAGCTGCTTTCAGGAATCACATTATCCATGGCAACAATCTCCCTTTTGACTTCACCCGTCTCTTAACTAAACACGTGTTTTCTTTTTGCTAGCCAGTCATATTTTAATATTACAGATTAAAGCATATGCTTGTTTTTCGGCCATCGGTTTCCTTAAATGCGCCTTATCATGTCGATTTCAAAAAACAATCATAACGCAAAACGCTTGCGATCAGCCAAGCTGTGTTGACACTTCCACACCTTTTTCCAATGTTTTATGCACAGGGCATTTATTGGCAATCTCTAGAAAACGTGCCATTTGCGCGTCATCTAAGGGCCCTTTTATCAGGATCTGGCGGCGCATGTGATCTTGCTTTTTTGAGCCATTATCACTTTGCGAGACTGGCTTTTTTTCATGATGCAGGGTCACTTGCACATCTTCAAGAGGCCAATCTTTTCGGGCCGCATACATGCGCAAAGTCATCGCTGTACAGGCCCCAAGCGAGGCCAGCAAAAATTCATAAGGTGCAGGGCCTGAATCATGCCCACCTGTTACAGACACAGGCTCATCAGCGCGCAACATATGCGTGCCAGCGGCAATGTTAAAGGCAAATGGCCCATCTGGACTTGACGAGACAACCACCGCACCTTGTTTTGCCACAGGCCGCACCACATCATCATTGACGATACGCCCTGCCCATGCCGCAATGATAGCTGCGGCAAATTCAGCATCTGATCGACCTGTTAAGAGATGATCTGCTTTATCCAATGACACAAAGCTTTTGGGATGTTTGGCTGCGGTAAAAATTTCAGCAGCATTATCAATGCTGACAATTTGGTCCATCGGCGCATGAAGCAGTAATAAATCAGCTTTCAGCTGTGCGATATGATCAAGATTGGTGCGCGCCTGCAAATCATCTATGAATGATTTTTCAACGTCAAAAGGCCGTCCCCCAATCATAATTTCTGCGCGTCCATTGGCGATGATTTTCTCTTGCTGGCCATCAAATAAATGAAGCACATGGCTCGCAACAGCTGGCGCGCCAATGGTGGCAACCCCCTTGATTGATGGCACCTTATCAGCCAAAGCCAAAACAGCCGCCCCGCCAAGCGAATGACCGATTAATAACTCTGGTGCTTGATAATGGGTGCCCAGATATGTGCAAGCATCTTCGAGATCTGTAAGATTTCCCGCAAAGCCTGAACTGGCAAAATCACCTGATGATTGACCAAGGCCTGTAAAATCAAAACGCAATACCGCAATACCGCGCTGCGCCAATCCTTGCGCCACGCGACCTGCGGCAAGGCTGTCTTTTGAACAAGTAAAACAATGGGCGAAAATTGCTGTCCCGCGCCATTGTCCTGTTGGCCGATTAAGACGTCCAGCCAATAAGGTCCCATGTCTGTTTGTGAAAGTCACCGAAGTGATGTCTGGCATGGGACCTCCTATGTTAACTCAAGCCTAGCTGTTGGCGACATCGACGACCAAACGGCCTTTCACTTGGCCTTTCAAGATTTGCGTGCCAGCTTCTGGCAAATCAGCCAATGTGATCTCACTTGCCATATCATCAAGCATCTCTGCTGGCAGATCTTTGGCAATGCGATCCCACGCTTTGATCCGCTGATCATAGGGACGCATCACCGAATCAATACCAAGTAAATTTACGCCGCGAAGCAAAAAGGGAATGATATTTGCTGGCACAGCAACACCACCTGCATTGCCAATTGCCGCCGCGCTGGCACCGTAATTTAGCTGGCCCAAAATCCGTGCTAGCATCTCGCCACCCACCGAATCAATGCAACCAGCCCAGCGGCTTGATTCCATAGGACGTGCAATGGCTTCGGCTAGTTCAGATCTTTCAATAATTTCACCCACACCCAATTTGGTTAAGTAATCTGAAAGATGGTCTGCGCGGCCTGTGACGCCTGCGACCTCATAACCTGAGCGTGACAATAAGCTAGCCGCAACAGACCCAACCCCCCCAGAAACGCCTGTGACAAGAACAGGACCAGTGCCCGTCTTCAGGCCATGATCTTCCAGCGCTTGAATGGCAAAACAAGCTGTCAGGCCAGCTGTGCCAACCATCATGGCTTGTTTCAGGCTTAACCCTTTTGGCAAGGGCACCAACCAATCAGCTTTCACACGGGCATATTGGGCATAACCGCCATGCCATGCTTCACCAACACGCCAGCCTGTTAATACAACCTCGTCACCAGCCTTATAACGATCATCTGATGACGCCTCAACAACACCTGAAAAATCAATCCCAGGGATGCGCGGATAATCGCGCACCAACCCGCCTTTGCCATTTAACACAAGCCCATCTTTATAATTCACCGTGCTATAGGCAACTTTGACAAGCACCTCACCAGCAGGGTCCAAAAAATCGTGATCGACCTCTTTTAGGGCTGCTTCAAAAGGCTGATCATCTGATTTTGATACAATAAGGGCTTTAAACATGTCACTGGCACCTGTACTCTTTTTATAAGGAATAAATTTTACGCTTGCATGGTGAAACCAATCATCTTTTCAAGCAAGTCTTTTTATGAAAAGGGAGCTTGTGTTTATGTTAAAAGAAGAAACGCCAACCGCCTGTTTTGAGATTTTAAAAGCGGAACCACAAGCTTTGTTAATTGATTGCCGCTCTGCCATTGAATGGGAATTGCTTGGCACAGCGGATTTATCATCACTTGGCAAAAAGACCTTGATGGTGGAATGGACCACTCAATCGAATCAGCGAAACCCTGATTTTCTTGATCAGGTCGCGCAATTTGCGACAAAACAAACGCCTATCATTATCATGTGCCGTATTGGCGGGCGTTCTGCCTCTGCTGGCCATTATTTATTGGAACATGGCTTTACCAATGTTACCAATATGCTAGGCGGCTATGAAGGCAAAGTCGATCAAAATGGGCACCGCAACAGCATTGAAGGTTGGCGGGCAGACCAGTTACCGTGGCAACAAAGCTAATTCGCAATGCAAGCCATCTGGGAAAGCCATCTGGTATAAAGCTTCGAATTTATGAAAAAGAATTCGCCAAAAAGAACGCTTTTGGCTTGAAATCAAACGTTAATAAAGACAGTTTTATATTAGTTATATCTTTGAGATAATAAGATCATCACTCATGCACCGATTAAAACAGGCGAGTGATGCGTATTTTGTGACCTTTTGGATGTTGTCATAATGGATTTTGATCGTTTTAACCAATTAAGCCATCTTTTGCTCAATGATGAATTTGTGCTGAGTTATTCTGGCTATGTGTCTGAAGATATTCTTCAGGCGGTTGGTGAGACGTTGCGAGAGCGCCTGACTGATCATATTGAAGATCGCAATCAAATCAGGAATATCTTCTCTATTTTTGTGGAATTAATGCAAAATGTGATCCGCTATGGTGTGGATGGCCCTCAACCAGAGGCCACCAAGGCATCAGATCACCAATCGCAATCTGAAAAACCGTCTTTTGGTATTGTGCTTATCGCGCAATCAGATGGCCATATGTCTGTGATGGCGGGCAATTATGTCTCAGAAGCAGAAGCAGAGATTTTATCTCAAAGAATTGAAGCCTTGGCGAATTGTTCAGCTGAAGAATTACGCCAATTATATCGTGAAAAATTGCGAGAACCTGCTGAACAAAGCTCAAAAGGTGCTTCTTTAGGGCTTATTGAAATTGCCAGACGGGCCTCATTGCCAATTAGTTTTGAAGTTGTCCCATCTGTCGATAATTTCAAATTATTCATGATCAAAGCGATGGTATAGGAACGAAAGAGATGTCATATCTTACACTTGAAGCCACTGCCAGAACCCCTTTTGTCAGACTAGATGAAACCACAGCAAGCCTTGTGATACGCGGCGAATCCTATCCTGAAGACGTGCCGTTATTCTTTGCGCAAATCCATGAAGCTCTTGAGCGTTATTTTGCCGATCATAACGCGCCCTTTACGCTTGAAATTAAGTTAACCTATTTTAATTCCAGCTCTGCGAGGGCTTTGATGGAATTGCTTGATATGCTGGACAATAAGGCCAGTGATAATCAGCCCATTTCAGTGGCATGGCATTGTGACCCTGATGATGATATCACACACGAATTTGCAACCGATATCTCTTCTGATGTACAGCATATTTCGGTTGAAATTCTCGATATGGCTCCTGATGATCAGTCATGACGCCAGACACCAAAATTGCCGACATAAAAGCCTTTTTATCAGACGCTGAAGCCAAAAAGCCTGACAGCGCGGCTGATGCACAATCAAATGACCATATCGCCAATCTTGCGGCCTATCATACCCATTTAAAAGACTTGATAAAGCTGTATGAAAAACAAACCAGACATCTTAATCGGCTAACCAAATTATCAGATGCCACTCAAGAAAAACTGACTGTGGCAAATGATACGATGAGCAAATTAACGCGCAATCTTTCGCGTTTTGTCCCTGACACTGTGGTCAAAGAATTGGCAAGTGAGGGCGCAGAACAATTGCCAGATTACAAACGGGAAAAATTAACCGTCTTCTTCTCTGACATTGTTGGCTTTACCTCATTAACCGCCCAATTAGAGCCTGAATTGCTTGCCTCTATTTTGACAGATTATTTCACGCAAGTCTCTGCTATTTGCACAAAATGGGGTGGCACATTGGGGCAATTTATCGGCGATGCGGTTGTCATTTTCTTTGGTGCACCGCGATCTCATGGCCATGAAGAAGATGCCAAAGCCGCCATTGGCATGGCGTTGGAAATGCAACAAGCCTTAATCGCCTTTCGTGCCAGCTGGGCTGCCAAAGGGATGCATCAACAATTTGACGTGCGCATGGGACTTGCCACAGATTATTGCACCATTGGTAATTTTGGTTCTGTTGACAGATTACATTACACAGCCATTGGTTCAGCCGTGAACAGCGCCGCGCGCATTCAATCCGTGGCACCGTCAAATGAAATCTTACTTGCGGAAGATACCTATTTGCTGGTGCGTGATCATTTTCACTGCACCACCTATAAAACGATGACTTTGCAGGGCCAAAAACATGCCAGCACCTTGTTCCAGCTGACAGGTAACCAAGGTGATTGGCAATCCCAAATCTTGACCAGCCGATCAGATGGGTATCGTTTCTATCTTGATCCACAAGCCGTGTCAGATAAATCTGAAGTCATCACTTTACTAGAAACAGCCTTGGAACGGCTGACATCAGGGCAAGAGACAAAATCATGAAACCCGCAATTGCACGCCTCTATCACAGACGATTTAAATCAACCACTGATGTGGCGGCCTTTATCGAATCAGCCGAATTAATCAGTGATCGCATCTCGGCAGTTGATATGCGTTATCGGCTTTACCAATGTAACGATGATCCGCTTGTGATATATGAAATTTGGGAATATCCAGATGAAGATGCAATGGAATGGGTGCAAAGCTCTATGGAAGGTGCCTCTGCTGTGCCACGCCGCTTTAACCCAGAAACCACTTTGATCACAAGCACAGTAAAAGTCGCAATTGATAAGAGTGAATAAGAGCTTTAATCTTGCGGGCGGAACGCCAGAATGGTCACATCATCACGGCGTTCTTCGCTCAATTGCCAGCGTTTCAATAACAGACCCAATGTGCGAACCAATTTGGCAGGGGCATTTGTCTTGCCACCTTCCAATGCTTCAATAATCCGTCTTGTGCCAAGGACACGTTTGGTTTCCTCGCCAATTTGTGTGGCAAGGCCATCACTCATCAACAAAAAGCTGTTGCCAGCAAGCGGGCGATGATGCGATGGAAAATCACGTGCTTCTGGATAGATTTGATAGCCAAGCGTATGACGCGCCCCTCTGATGCGTTCCACCGCGCCATCTTCATTGATGCAATAGATGTCCATCGAGGCCCCTGCAAATTCCAATTGCCCTTCACTGCTATCAATACGCACCACCGCACAATCAAGCCCATCTTTTCCTGCTTTATCATGAGTGATAGCAAGCTTGGCACAAACACCGCGGTGGATTTGTTCCAACATTTGCGCCGCGGGAATGGCGAATGGCGAAGCGGCCTTAATGGTTTCAAGAACAGACACGGTGATCAATGTCATAAACGCACCTGGCACGCCATGGCCTGTGCAATCGAAAAAGACAAGATAACGCGCACTGCCAATTTGGCCTATCCAATAAAAATCACCACCGACCAAATCTTTTGGCTGCCATAACAAGCTTGATTTCCCAATCATCGCAGACAGCCTATCTGGCTCTGGCAAAAGACCGCGCTGAATGGCACTAGCATAGCTGACGGATTCCCCGAAATTTCGGTTGGTATCTTCCAGTAATTTTTTGTCTTTTGTTAATTGCGTGACATCACTTCCTGTGCCGCGATAGCCGATAAAATGCCCATCATCATCAAAAATAGGTTTGCCAGAAATGCGAAGCATAAAGGTCTCGCCCGACTCTGAAAGAAAGGGATATTCAAAATTTCGAAATGGCTGGTGCGATGCCAACAACGCCATATGTGATTGCCAAAAAGCTGTTTCAGCCTTTTCGCCCACAATCTCAGCCCTGGTTTTGCCAATCACCTGATCAGGGCTACCTTTGGTGATTTCAAAAAAACGATCTGAAATATATTGCAAGCGAAACTCGCGATCCATTTCATAGAACCAATCACCTGATATCTCTGCCATATCACGGAATTTGCCTTCTGACTCCTTCAGCTTATCTTGCGATTTTTGAAGCAGCCCAAAATAGATCCGTGAGGCCGCCGCCAACTTATTATAAGTCTTGCTGACAGCACCAATTTCATCACCACGGAAAATATCTGCCAAGGCAGGTTTAGAAGGCTGAGAGGACAGCATGGCATTTTGTAAATTTTTCAACGGCGATAACACAAGCCAGCGAAACACAAAAGCAAGCAGGGTAAAGATTGCCAATACCACCAACATAACAGCGCTGATCATCGTCACTAATTGCTGGTTTCTGTCATCTGTGAAATATCGAGGATCGATGTAGAATCGGTAAAAACCTGAACTAGATGATTTTGTGGCAACTGGTAAATAAGACGTGTCATGATCTGTGAATGAGGCACAGCCGCCTTGTGGCAAGCTGATAACCAAGGCAGGGGCATCTTGTATTGCGCCCTCAAGAGTGGGGCCTTGATAATCAACGCAGACCACACCCTTTTCAGCCACCAAATTCACAAGCACTTGCCGCGCCGCGGCATTTTCGCCGCGCAATACCGCGCCATCAATCACAGGTGATAAAATAGCAATCGATGTCTCAAGCCGCTTTTTGGCCTGAGTGGTCGCCATGACATCAAGGTAAGCAGAAAATAATAACGCCATGACAATGATTGTCAGGCTAGCAATGCTAAGTGACGCAATCACAATGCGTGAGAAGAGCCCTTGTAATCTTGGGATCTTTTCTTGTTCTATCTTTGCTACCACATGCACACCTAATCATCATTTGGCTGAAAACCGTTTCAGCCATGACTATAAAGCCTAATCCTTTAGAATTAGTTAATATAATCTTAGTTTAGCGATGGTTCGGCTGTGACATCAATCTTTTGTTGATGAAAACGTGATTAGACTAGGCAAAACGGCCAGCTCTGTAATCCATAACCGCTTGGCGGATTTCAGCTTCGGTATTCATCACAAATGGTCCCATTTTTGCCACAGGCTCGCCAATTGGTTTGGCGGCCATCACAAGACATCCTGCCTTGGTATTACCCGCTGTTAGGCGCAGTAAGCCTTGCTGGTCAAATACACCTAATTGATGCGTGCCGATCACTGTATCTTGGCATTGCATTTCACCTTCATAGACAAAGACCATCACATTATGGCCATCTGGAATGTCATGGGTAAATTCAGCACCAGGCTTGACCATCACATCCATATATTCCACAGGCCATAGGGTTTGCGATGCCCCTGCAACATTTTGATATTCGCCAGCCATAATGCGGACATGCAGATCATCTGTGATCACTTCAGGGATGCCATCTTTTTGGATATCCTGATAACGAGGCGCGGTCATTTTATATTCAGCTGGCAAATTCACCCACAGCTGATACCCCCATAATAGGCCTTCTGTTTGTTCTGGCATTTCTGAATGAATAATGCCACTGCCAGCTGTCATCCATTGCACACCACCATCCTCGATCACACCTTCATTACCAGCGGAATCGCGGTGACGCATGCGACCCTGTTTCATATAAGATACTGTTTCAAATCCTCTATGCGGATGTTCTGGAAAGCCTGCCACATAGGCGCCTGGGTCATCATTTTTAAATTCATCAAGCATCAAAAACGGATCAAGATAATCAAATTGCGGCGTGCCAACAACGCGCAATAACGATACCCCTGCCCCATCTGATGTCGGCATACCATTTACAACCCCAAGCACAACGCGTTCTTTGTCCATTTTCATCTTATCCAGTCATGATCACGTTTTCTTAATTAGATATGTAGGCAAAAGCTGCGTTTTTCAATAGATTGGCTTTATTAAATCCCTGCCCCTTTTCATTCCCGAATTCTGCGTTACATTACAATCATGAAATCAAGACTTCGTACCATGATTGCCATTGCCGCAACCACAGGCTATTTGATCACAAGCCCTGTGGCAGCGTCTGCTAATGGTGATGATATCATCCTTGATAGCCTGTTTACCTCTTTGCAAGAGGTTACAGATGCAGGCGATGTGGCACGCATTACGTCTGAGATTTGGTCACGGTGGTCAACCCATCCAGATGATGACACATTGACCATGCGCCTTAATCGTGGTGTGACCATGATGAATCAAGGTGACTATGTTCACGCGGAAGGTCTGTTTTCCGATATCATTGATCTTGACCCTGATTTTGCTGAAGCTTGGAATAAGCGCGCGACCTTATATTTTATCACAGGCCAGTTAAGCCAATCACGAAAGGATATTGCCAAGACATTGGAAATTGAACCACGTCATTTTGGCGCGCTTTCTGGTTTGGCAATGATTGAGATGCGCTTTGAAAATTACGAAGCCGCCTTAAAAGCTTATGAAGCAGCCGCAGAGGTGAACCCGCATCTTGAAGAGGTCAATATCATGATTGAAAAATTGACTGAAAAGTTACGCGGCATCGCTCTATAGCCACGTTTTCCCCAGCATTGGTAAGGTTTTAATTCGCCAGCAGTGACAATGGGCCAATTGGCGCATCATCTGTGATGGCGGCCAATGGCGCGCCATCTTCGCCGACCTCATCACCTGCTGTGTCTTCAGCTGGCTCTTCTTCTGGGCCAACCTCATCATCTAGCTCTTGTGCTGGTGCCTGATTGATAATCGGCAGGCCAATCTGAATGATATCGGTTGTGTCAATTTGCACCACCCCGATTTCTGATGTGGCTCTGACGCCGAAAGTATTTGCCAAATCAGTTGCCACATCTTCGGCCGCAATACCCATATTGGCAGCATCAATGGCGATAACATCATTTGATACTTCTGGGGCATCGGCACTTGCCACATTACGGCTATTGGTCAAAATGGCTTGTTCCAAACGAACTGACTGAACAGGGTTAATGGTGGTGACATTTGTCACTCTTGTGCTTTCAATCACATTATTCAATTTCTGTTCAACAGACTGAACAGGCACCTGCAAGGAATAAGGCAGGCGGTAATAAGCCAACACACCTGAACAATTGACCGTTGGGTTATTGAAATCAAATGTCATATTCAGCACCGCATTGGCATCACCAATAAAGGATGGCATGCCTGTACAACGGTAATCTTCTTCACGCTGGCCATCTGAAAGCGCGCCATCTGCAAAGAAGCCATTATCCAAATTGCTCAACATCCACGCATCAGCGGTTAGACTGTTATCAAGTAGGCGGCCAACACGTGCATCGAAATCACCAATTGAAAGATAAAGATCATCACGCAAACGGCCATCTGTGACAGTTAACTGGTTTGTGACAGGCGCGTTAATCGCACCGCTATTGGCATAGAATTTTGTGACTTCAATGCCAGCTTCAGCATCAATGCCAAGCATAGAACCAGCCAGGCGTGCGCCTTCATTCTTGCCCTGAATTTCAATTTTCAGACGGTTGGTCCCATTATAATCAATCTGGTTCACATTCACATATTTATGCGCGTTCAGGCGAATATCACCATTGCCATTTAATTCAATATCATCACGGCTGTTGCCGCCATCATTGATCGAATTCGCCAATACAGTGATCGCACAGCCTTGCTGATTATCAGCGCAGGCATCATTATTTGTGGTCACAATGCCTGTTAATTTCACGGCATCTGACGCTGTGATGCGCAAATTACCAGACCCGATATTTAACAAAGCGCCATCTTCAAATGTGACATTCTGATTGAGCAAGCCATCCGCATCAATAAACACATTACCGCCTGCGGTTGTGATATTCGCATCGCTGGCAAAAGTGGTGTTATCAGCTGATGTGGTTGTGATATCACCACCGCCAGTTGAAACATTGCCCATCACTGTTAGGTTTTGACCAGAGATCAAGCGCAAGACAGAGCCGTTCGTGTCAATGCCGCCAACGCCTTCAAGCACCAAGCTTTCATAAGAACGGAAGGTCACATTGTCATTGCCAGCACCCGTATCAAAGCTGCCTGTAGCACGCAGATTAGAGCCAACCGCCACATCCAACGGCCCTTCTAATGTCGCCCCTGTCATGCGCAATGACTGACCAAGCGGCCCATAGAGCCATGCGCCATCTGTTGCGCTTGTGACCACAAAGCTGGAATTATCATAATTCACAGATGCCACATCAAGCGCTTTGCCTTTTTTCACTGAAATGGAATCTGACAGACCAGGCTGTAAGCCAATTGACCCATTGGCCGTCAAAGTCACATTATCACCTTTGATATCCATGATGGAATCTTGCTGAGCGTCGAGAATTTGATCAGGCGAGGTCAAAGAAATGATCGTTGGCGAATAGATTTGCGAGACATTAATATCGTCTGTCGCCTCTGTCAGCCAGATACCGTCACGCGCACGTGCGGTTAATTTATTGGCTGCGCCCAATTCTGTGACAAAGGCTTTATCTTCAGCACCAATTTGGCCTTGTGCTGATTCAATCACCGCATCTGTGGCTGTCAAGGCGGCCGCATTATCACTTCTGACGTTAAAGATATCGCCATTTACCTTTAGGCGCACTTCACCAGCCGCATTCACGGTATTGATATTTAATGAGCTTTCACCACCAATAAAGGCGTAACCTTGGGCAGCATTAATATTCACTGTTGAATTATCCGCGATGGTCTCAATATCCAAATCTTCGCGCTGTGTCAGTGTCACGATATCTGTGACCTGATCATGATAAACATCATCTGATTCAGCCGCCGCCAATTTGATCTTTGATGCGTTATCCAATGTGCCATCAGAGATTTCTTGAATGGTGAAATTATCCACATCCGTAAAGGTGCCGATATTACCATTTGTCACGGTCAAGGTGACATTATCAGCGCGGATATTCGCGGTTTCAATATAGGCCGTGGTATCTGTTGTTTCTTTAAAGGCTTCATTTGGCAATGGCGCATCAAGATAATCTTGATCCCATTCATAACCAGCAGAGAAAGTCGCAATCTCTGTTGCGCCTGCGCTATAGCTGTAATTATCGCTATAGCCACTTGTCCCAAATTTTTCATGGCCAAGCTGATAGCGGGCTTGCTGATCATTTTCAAATGCGGCAATACGCGCCGCATCATTGCCTAGCATCTCTTCTTCATCATCACTTGCCTGATAGATAAAGTTTGGATCATAGGGATCTGCTGTGTAATTGCCAGCTGTACCAGAGATATTGCGTAAATTCCAATAATCAACATAAAGCTGTGTCATGGAATCTTCATAAGACGCGATCTGATCTGTCTTTTTGGTTTCCGCATAAGAGCCTGTTAGTTGCAAATCTGTCCACAAGGCCAATAGCGCCGCTTGTGTTTGCGTATCATCCACCTGTTCCAAATTGCCATCTAAAACAGAGCCATTATCAATCGTCAGATTTAGATTGCCAGAGATATCAATCTGGCCAACATACATATCGCCATCAATTTCGCGCAAAGCCAAATCACCCACACGAGAATAAGCAGACACGGACCCATTATCGCGTGAATCAATGCGAAGCGCGTTGCCTGATGTATCTGATAATTGCCCAAATTCTGCACGCAAGGTGATGTTATCGCCCACCAGCGCATTGGTGCCTGTATTCAGCACCAGATCTTGACCAGCTGATAGTTTGATATTGCCATCTGTATTGACCAATCTGTCGATGATCAAATCACCTGTGGCGGTTTCCATAAAGACGCCATTGCCAGAATCAATTCTGATCACTGAATTATTATCTTGGACCAAAGTGAAAGGATCAGCGGCTGTACCAACAGAGCCAGAGGCGTTAAATGTGATGTTATCCACTGACAAAGAGTTCGAAGATGCGCTTGATAAAATGTCACCTGCGCTTGATGTGATTGACATGGTTGAGCCAGCGGCGTCGACAGATGCCACCTCAACAGACCCTGTAGAATTCACAGTGATAGAGCCCTGATCAGACCCAATAAATTTGATATCGATCTGGCGATCAGCACGCACATCTTGCAGATAATACAGGCTGCCTTCATGGGTGGTGTCTGTTAACACATACCATGTACATTTTTTATAGATCACAATATCCCAACAATTCATGGAGCCTGGCTCTTCAAAAGTATTGGAATAGGTTTGTTGTGTTGTATCACGCAAACGGAA
>JBMHDH010000105.1:0-27860 GCA_049889495.1 Puniceispirillaceae bacterium (SeqCode)
TTGGGTGGCAAGAGGCTGGAAGACCGCAAGCAAACAGCCCGTAAAAAATCAGGATCTATGGCAAGATCTGCATAAGGCGATTCAGCCACATGAGATCGAATGGCGATGGGTCAAAGGCCATGCAGGGCACGCAGAAAATGAGCGGGTGGATGATTTGGCCCGCCAACAAGCTGAAGCACTGATAAAGAGCTAGCTAGCAACCACCATAGGCCAGAGACAATAGGCCAGAGACCATAAGCAGGGATAGCGCCCCCTGCCATAGGTCCCAATTGGTTACCGCTTACAGATTGGCAAGCACATGTTCAGCTGAGGAGACTTCGTAGACAGCTGGCTCTTCGATAAAGGCATGTGTGATCACGCCCTTTTCCACGACAATGGCACTGCGCCCTGCTCTGGTCCCCAAGACAGGCCCCATATGAACGGCAAGGCCCAGTGATTGTGAAAAATCAGTCGACATATCTGCAGCCATGATAATTTTATCACCAACCTTTTGATGATCACCCCATTCTTTCATGACATGTGCGTCATTCACAGACAGGCATAAAATGGCGTCAAACCCTGCCTGTTTCAATGCATCATAATGCGCCAAATAGCTTGGTAGATGCTTAACCGAACAAGTTGGTGTAAAGGCACCTGGCACAGAAAAGATCACCACTTTCTTATCAGCAAAGAACGCCCCTGTTTCTAGGGTATCAATGCCATCTTCATCTTTGATATGAAGGGTGCAATCTGCGATTTGTTGTCCCACAATTTGGCTCATCGGTGATCCTCTTTTTTTAAAATTCTTTCGAATTTTTCAGGTTAAAATAATATCTCATTTACGATCATTGATCGCTATTGGTTTGCTTTTTCAAGCGCTCTTTCAAGCTGTGTAGCCGTGAATATTTCTGGCAGAATCAAACCGTCTTTTGCCCCCGTGCCATAGATAATATTAAACGGAATGCCAAATTTATCATAAGAGGCCAAGAAACGCGCAATTTCATCATCAGCCAATGTCCAATCAGCCTGAATCAATAGCACATTTTTTTCGGCCAGCATCTCTTTGACAGGCGCGGTATCAAGTACCAATGCTTTATTCGCCTTGCAGGTGATGCACCAATCAGCCGTCACATCGACCAAAATCAGCTGTGATGTGGTGCGTGCCTCCGCCAATAAAGCCGCATCATAGCTCTGCCAGCCTGTATCTGCATTACCACCCCTAGATGCGCTGGTGGTAAGCCCGATGGCCCCTGCCCACAAGCTTGCCAGCCAGATGACCGTTAAAACCATCAAAACGCCCATCGCCTGTTTTAGGCGCATCATCCATGCCCCTGGCTTTGGCAAGAAGGCTATGGTCGCAGGGAATAAGGCCATAAATAACCATGGCAAGGACAGCCCAAGCCCCATCATCAGGAATATGCCATATAACAACAGATCATTTTGCGTTAAGGCAAAGCTGATGGCCGTTCCCACAAATGGCGCTGAACAAGGGGTGGCCAATAAGGTGGCTAGCATCCCTGCACCAAAATCACTGGCATAACTTGTGCTGTGGCGTGCAGGTAAAATCTGGCTGACGAAAGACGGTGCGCGAATAACAATGATATCAAATAGGGAAAACGCAAATAGCGCGCTGACAAATAGCAACACACCCAAAAAGACAGGGCTTTGAAATTGGATACCCCAGCCGATTTGCCCGCCAGCGAGCCGCAAGATTTGCAAAAATAACGCTAGCAAAATAAATGAGGACATAATGCCAGCCGCGCTCATCAAAAACCGATTGCGAATGATCGGTTGGCTGCTCCCCCCCATCGCCAAAACTGAACTGACTTTCAATGAAATCACAGGCAAAACACATGGCATGAAATTCAAAATAAACCCACCAAGCAAGGCCGCCAACCAGACAGATAAGCTGGCAAACAAGGGCGCGGCCGCTTGTACCGCTTCATGGTCAGTCGCGCGAACATCAGCTTGAACCATCACAGAGGTTTCAAAAAAGCCGTTTTCTGCGTCAATTGTTGCGGTCAAAGGCGCGCCAACTTGCACAGCCTTATCCGCATTGGCTGGCACCAAACGATAGCGCAAATCGGCCTCTTTCACTGGCGAGCGATAAGCAGCAGCATCCGCCCCTTCAATCAAGATATCATGGATCTGTCCAACAGGCTCTGTGACTGTGACAAGCAGATGGCTTTGATTATCTGGGGCTTGTGATAGCGTTACCGCTTGATCAAGCGCGCGTGGGACCTTGGCCATGGCCTTTGCCAAATCTTGTGCATAGATCGAAGGGGTGCTGGGCCCTTGTGGCAAGGATAGCGTCAAAGCGCCTGAAACAGGCACGCAAATATCAGAACAAATCAGCATCTCCGCTATCAGAGATAGTCGGCTGGCTTGGCTGAGATCAGCCAATTTGATTGTCACAGGGAAAATCACACGATCCGCATAACCAAAAGTATCAAGGCCAAACAGGCTGAAACGTTTTGGCAAAGGGTGCGCAAGCCCAACCTCTGCGCCCATCAGCAAAACAGGATCTGGAAAAAGCTGGGGTGGCAGGCCTGCATCACCTGCGGTGCGCCAATAGGTCTTCCACCCTTCTTGCAAGATCACCTCAAGGCCCAATGACAAAACAGGTGATGTGCCTGCTGTTTCAGATGCAGAAATCAGCCGTATCTTGGCAAAATCTGTTGTGATCCAATTGCTTTCTGCGGCCTGTGCTGATGATGCCAAAACACAAACCGCCAACAACACCCCCAAAAGGCGTTTTGGCATTCGCATAATCTTTAGCAAAAAACGTGGCATCTTGACCCTTTCATCGCACTGGTTGCATCTGTTATTTGCGTCAATTCGTAAACCCTAGTTACAATGGGAATATGACAAGACGATGATCTGGATGTTGATCTGGACCATTCATAGCAGAAATGAAGATGATGATAGCGAAAAACGTCGAAATTTTGAACTCTATTCGTGGCCAGCTTTTGGTGGCAATGCCCCATATTGATGATGCGCGCTTTAAAAAATCTGTGATTTTGATGTGCCAACATGACAGTGATGCCGCAATGGGGCTTGTGATCAATAAGGCAAAACCAAATTTCAATCTTGATGATCTGCGCGAAAAATTATCTTTGAAAAAGGCACATATGCAAGGTGAGACCCTTATTTATGATGGGGGTCCTGTTGAAAATGGACGTGGCTTTGTGGTGCATTCCGCTGATCAGATGTTGCCAAACAGCCTGCCGCTTGGCCCTGATATGGGGATGAGTGTCCAGCTGTCTATGATTAATGAAATCGCATCTGGCATGGGTCCTATGCATCACCGCATTATGCTTGGCTATGCGGGCTGGGATGCTGGCCAATTAGAATCAGAATTAAAAGATGGCATGTGGTTTCATATGACTGCCAGCAGTGATTTTATCTTTAACACTGACCCAGACCAACTTTGGAATCACTGTTTTGCCTTATCTGGATTTGATGCGGCCAGCCTGTCCCCTCATGCAGGGTCAGCGTAAAAGAAGGCCCATTAGGCAACCAATCTTTGGCGTAATTCGTCATTGCTCATCACCTGATCAGATGGCCCAATCAAGCTCAAAGCAGGCTTGGCATCATCTGTCAGGCGGTGAATCATTCTGATCACATCATCTTTTGTTAATTTTTCCACCAATTCAGCCACATATTTAGGCGCACGCACCTCACCAAATAGCAATAATTGGCGTGCCATTGATTCGGTCATGCCTGATACTGATTCTTGGCCCATCAAGATCGCGGCACGCATCTGAGATTTGCCGCGCTCCACTTCATCTTGACCTAGATCTTGCGCCATTGATTTCAGGGCATCACATGACACAGATAACATTTCATCAACATCTTTTGCAGCGGTACCAGCATAAATGCCAAACACCCCTGAATCAGATAAGGTCTGTGCAAAAGAGAAAATTGAATAGCATAGCCCACGCTGTTCACGCACTTGTTGGAACAAACGTGACGCCATGCCGCCGCCATAAAGCGTTGATAACAACATTAAAGCATAACGATCCCCATCATTGGCTGTTGGGGCTTGCAAGCCTGCAATCACATGGGCTTGTTCAAGATCACGTGTCTGGATTATCCGCCCGCCTGACCATGTTGGGGCCTGTCTTATGGGGCTAGTGGCTTGCCTGACGCCATCAGCATGTTTTTCAGCCTCAGCCACCAAAGCTTCATGATCAACCGCCCCTGCGGCACATAACAGCATCTGTTCACCACCATAATAGCGTTGCATAAAGCGGTTTAGATCATCTCTGGTAAAGCTTGATACGCTTTGTGTTGTACCAAGAATCGATTCGCCCAATTTATGGCCGTGATAGCTTGCCGCAGAGAAATTCTCAAACACCACATCATCTGGGGTATCAAGCGACTGGCCAATTTCCTGCAGGATAACGCCGCGTTCCCGTTCAATCTCTTCTTCAGGCAAAGAAGAGTGATTCACAATGTCAAATAACACATCCACTGCCAAAGCCAGATGTTCAGGCAATAGGCGGATATAATAGGCGGTTTCTTCTCTGGCCGTATGCGCGTTCATATAGCCGCCAACAGCCTCAACTTGTGTTGCGATATCTTGGGCACTGCGTCGCCCTGTGCCCTTAAAGGCCATATGTTCTAGCATATGGGCAATACCATGTTCACCCGCCAGCTCATCACGCCCCCCTGCTTTGACCCACAGGCCGACATTCACAGAATGGGCCCCCGCCATTGTCAGGCTTGCAACAGTCATACCATTAGACAAGGTTGTGATTTGTGCGCTCATTGGGGATTGGCTCCGCTTTTCAAAAATTGGCGTTCTTAGCGACTTGTTTGTTTCACATGGGCTTGAATGACAGATAACGCATTATCTAGCACGTCAAACGCCTCTTCACGTTCCATTAAATCAGATAGATGTGGCGGCAAATCAGGCGATAGACCAGATCCTTTTGCCACAGCATCAGGGAATTTTGCAGGATGCGCACAAGCCAAAGAAATGATAGGGGTATCAGGTGATACCACGCCGCTTTCACGTGCCTGTCTTGCGCCATAAAGCCCAACCGCAGAATGCGGATCAATCATCATATCATAATGTGTCTTTGTGCGTTCAATCTCTGCCAAAGTGCCCGCATCATCAAGGCGATAGGCAGAAAAGCTTTTTGAAATATCATGCATCAGACCATCTGGCACAGCAAAGCTGCCTGTGGTTTGGAACTCATCCATCATTTGTTTTGTTGTTGCACCATCACGCCCCAACATTTCAAATAATAATCTTTCAAAATTAGATGATACCTGAATATCCATTGACGGGCTTAATGACGGATTGACGGCATCACGTCGCATTTCACCTGTTTCAAAAAAACGCGTTAGAATGTCATTTCGGTTTGACGCAATAATAAACCGTTCCACTGGCAAGCCCATTTGCGATGCCACCCAGCCTGCAAAAACATTGCCGAAATTGCCTGTTGGCACAGAAAAGGCAACAGGTCTATCTGGCGCACCAACCTTTAGGGCACTAGAAAAATAATAAACAATTTGCGGCATCAGCCGAGCCCAATTAATGGAATTGACCGCTGACAGGCCGACCTCTTCTCTGAAAGGCCCATCGTTAAAAGCGGCTTTGACCAAGGCTTGGCAATCATCAAAATCACCTTTCACCGCAATCGCATGCGCGCCTTCGGCCCTTACAGATGTCATTTGTTTTTGCTGAACAGGTGACACCCGCCCTTCTGGAAACAGGATAAAAACATCAACCGCATCTCTGCCTTTAAAAGCTTCAAGCGCCGCAGAGCCTGTGTCACCAGAAGTCGCCCCTAAAATAACAGCGCGTTTACCTGCTTTTACCAACGCGCGGTCAAAGGCTCTTGATAAAAACTGCATCGCATAATCTTTAAAGGCGATGGTGGGACCCGAAAATAATTCCAAGACATGCAGATTATCATCATCAAGGCTTGTTAAGGGTGCCACATCAGGGTGTGTAAAACTGCCATAAGCATCTTGTGCCATTTCCAGCAAATCAGCCTCGCTTAATTCACCTTCGGTGAAAGGTGCCATGATCTTGGCCGCCAATTCTGGATAGCTAAGGGATTTCATGGCGGCAATTTCATCTTTGGAAAAGCGCGGCCATGATGTTGGCAAATAAAGCCCCCCATCACGCGCAAGCCCGTTTAGGAGCGCCTGTTCATATGATAAAGGACCATCTGTGCCTCTTGTACTGATATAATCCATTAGCTGTTATCCTGTTCTTCTTTACGGCGGCCAAATGTCAAACGCCCCATGGAATGGTGATAGGCAAAATACACCCCAACCAAAGACAGCGCGACCCCATACCATGTAATGGCATAATTGAGATGCGCATTACGAACGTCAATTTTCATTTCGGCTGCGATTGGCAAGGTTAATTCTGCCTCTGGGTCACGCACAATATCGATATAATAGCTTTGCTTGGCTTCTGCCAAATTTAAATGATCTGCGACCTCATCAGGCTTCATGGTAAACCAAAAGCCGCGCTCTGGCTCATTATCTGGCACAAAGCTACCTTGGCGTTGCGGCAGACGAATAATACCATCAATTGTGGTACGCCCCTCAATCATAGAAAAGGCGCGCTTTTCAGGTTCACGATAGGCTTCAGAAACCCAGCCACGATTGACCAAAAAGACATCGCCCTTATCTGATTGAAAGGCTGTTATGACATGAAAGCCAGCATTGCCTTCATAGGTGCGGCCTGTCAAATAAACCGTATTATTATGCTGGAATTGCCCTGTTATGGCCACCCGTTGAAACTCAATCGGACCATCGTCAAATGCAGGATACACAGCCTGTGCTTGCGAGCGCATTTTATACTCTTCAAGCAAATCTGTTTTCCAATGGAGCCTTTGGACTTGCCATGACCCCAGCATAATCAACACAAGAAGTGAAGGGATTGCAAAAAAGGTCGGCCAAAATAACGGGCGGAAAGACATGAAGAAAGCCTTTTTAAAAAAGAGAAATTCTAAATAGAAAAAGGCTGGCCTGTTTATCAGGCCAGCCCCTTTTATATATCATTAGCTAGGCAGTCCGATCAACCGCCCCACCAGTAAACAGCAACAAACAAGAACAGCCATACCACGTCCACAAAGTGCCAATACCAAGCGGCAGCTTCGAAACCGAAATGCTGGTCTGCTTTGAAATGACCCTTATAACCACGCCACCAACAAACAGCGAGGAAACAAGTGCCAACAAAAACATGGAAACCATGGAAGCCTGTGGCCATGTAAAAGACAGATGGGTAAATGCCATCTGTAAAGCCAAATGAGGCATGTGAATATTCAAGGATCTGAAGGCCTGTGAATAACGCACCAAGCACAATGGTCAAAGCCAAACCAACCATGAAATCACGGCGGTTATCTTCAAGCAAAGCATGGTGAGCCCAAGTCACTGTACAACCTGATAGCAACAACACCAATGTGTTGATCAATGGCAAATCAAATGGGTTGAATGTCTCAATGCCCTCTGGTGGCCATACACCACCACGCGGGAATAAGGCTGAATCAAAGAAGGCCCAGAAAAATGCCACGAAGAACATCACTTCTGATGCGATAAACAACATCATACCATAACGCATACCAATTTGAACGATTGGTGTGTGATGGCCTTGATATTCGGCTTCTCTGATGACATCACGCCACCACATAAACATGGTCATCAAAACAAGACCAAGGCCAAGACCAAGAATATGAACGCCATAAGCACGTTCATGCATATACATTGTGGCACCAATTGCAGCAACAAAGCCTGCAATCGCACCAAATGCAGGCCATGGGCTTGGCTCCACTAGATGATAGGGATGTTTTTGCGCTCCGCTCATTTTGATCTCCTTATCGTTCCCCCCCGGTCCCAGGCCGGGCACAAAATGCGTTACTTAAATATCGGCAAAAAATGTGTATGACAATACCACTTCATCCACATCCTTTGTGTTTTCATCAATGCCAATATCTGGGTCTAAAAAGAAAGACACTGGCATATCCATTGATTCTCCAGGTTGAAGTTCTTGTTCGGTAAAACAGAAGCATTCAATCTTCATGAAATAGGGTCCCGCCTTTTGCGGCGTGACGTTAAAAGTGGCTGTGCCGCTTGTCGGCGTATCAGCCAAATTGGTGGCACGGTAATAAACGGTAATCTCTTCACCAGGGCGAAGTGAGACAGGCTTTGTTACGGCTTCAAATTTCCACGGCAGCTTTGGGTTTACATTCGCATCAAAGCGCACTGACACAGGCGGTAAATTCACAGCCACTGCCTCTGGGGCTTCGGCTGCCACTTGGGTTGTGCCACCAAATCCTGTGACTTGGCAAAATAACCGATAAAGTGGCACAGACGCAAAGGCCAGGCCAACCATAGCAAAAACAATCACAGCAATTGTGCCAAGCGTGGCGCGATTCCGCGCATTCACATCCTCAGATATCGCAATTGTGGCTGACTTGCTCATGATCTTAATTCGCCCCCATCATCCGCAAAATGGTGATCAAATAAAACAAAACGACAAGCCCAACAATACATCCCAAAACCCACAAATTACGAGATTTGCGCATGGCTTGCATTTCAGCTGCGGTTGTTGGTTCTTTTTTCATGGTATCTTTTTGTGGTGCCTTGCTCATAATCACATGCCCCCAAACACAGCTTTATCAAGGATCAATGCCAAAAACAGCACCGACAGATAAAACAAAGAATATTTAAATAACGGCATGGCCTTCTCAAGGCCTGGGCTACGCTTTAGGGCAACCGCATAATAGACAAAGACAAGCCCAAGACCAGCCGCCGCAATGCCATAATAAAGCGAACTCATACCGATGAAGGCTGGTGCGACACCCAAAGGCGCCAAGACGAGCGAATACACCAAAATCTGCGTCTTCGTTTCTGCAATGCCAGCCACAACAGGCAACATGGGCACATTTGCCTTTTGATAATCATCATTTTTCACAATCGCCAATGCCCAGAAATGCGGCGGTGTCCAAATGAAGATAATCGCAAATAACAAAATTGATTCTAAACTGATGGCACCTGTGATAGCGGCCCAGCCAACCATCGGTGGCAACGCACCTGCTGCCCCGCCAATTACAATATTTTGCGGGGTGCTGCGCTTTAACCATACAGAATAAATCACGGCATAGAAAAAGATGGTAAAGGCCAATAAACCGCCTGCCAGCAAATTCGCTGATAGGCTAAGCATCAAAACAGATAGGGTCGAAATCACCAAACCAAGGGCAAGGGCTTCTTCTGCCTGCACTCTGCCTGACGGGATGGGGCGCTTATCCGTGCGCTTCATTACCGCATCAATATCGCGGTCATACCATTGATTAATTGCGCCAGAGGCACCAGCGCCTGCGGCAATCGCAAATAAAGAAATTGCGCCAAGCAAGTAAGATGACAGCCCCCCTTCAAAGGAGCCTGGCGCCAAATACATGCCAGCAAAACCAGTGAAAATCACAAGGCTCATCACCCGTGGCTTCATCAGCTCAAAAAAATCACCAGCAGAGGCAACATGCTGTGCCTCTGCTGAGTTATAGATGTGTTGAGTTGTCTGTGACATCAACAAATACCTTTGATTACTTTACCTTCGGAAGGTCATCAAATGTGTGATATGGCGGCGGTGATGAGACCTGCCATTCCAACGTTGTGGCACCTTCACCCCATGGGTTTGCGGCTGCTTTACGGCGTGAAATAAATGCTTCAGCAATCACAACAAGGAAGATAATCGCACCCAAGGCTGAGATATATGAGCCGATAGACGCAACATAGTTCCAACCTGCAAAAGCATCTGGATAATCAATGTAACGACGCGGCATACCAGCTAGACCCAAAAAGTGCATTGGGAAGAATGTCAAATTCACACCCACAAATGTCACCCAGAAATGAATCTTGGCTAGGCCTTCAGAATATTCATAGCCTGTCATCTTTGAGAACCAGTAATAGAAACCAGCAAACAAGCCATAAACCGCACCCAATGACAGAACATAGTGGAAGTGCGCAATCACATAATAGGTATTATGCAACACAACATCCATACCCGCATTGGCCAATACAACCCCTGTGACACCACCAACGGTGAACAAGAAGATAAAGCCGATGGCCCACAACATTGGGACGCGGAAAGTCAGAGAGCCGCCCCACATTGTGGCAATCCAAGAGAAGATCTTTACCCCTGTTGGGACCGCAATAACCATTGTCGCCGCTGTGAAATAAGCGCGCGTATCAACATCCATACCAACGGTATACATGTGGTGCGCCCATACGATAAAGCCAACAAAACCAATCGCAACCATCGCATAGGCCATGCCTAGATAGCCAAAGACAGGCTTTTTCGAGAAGGTTGAAATGATATGGCTGACAATACCAAAGGCAGGCAAGATCATAATATACACTTCAGGATGACCAAAGAACCAGAATAGGTGCAAGAACAAGATTGGGTCCCCGCCCCCTTCAGGCACAAAGAATGTTGTCCCAAAGTTACGGTCTGTCAAAAGCATGGTGATCGCACCAGCCAATACAGGCACAGCCAATAGCAACAAGAAGGCAGTGATCAGCATCGCCCATGCGAAAAGCGGCATTTTATGCAAAGTCATGCCTGGTGTACGCATATTGAAGATGGTGGTGATAAAGTTCGCCGCACCAAGGATCGATGACACACCTGCTAGGTGAAGCGAGAAAATCGCCAAATCCATCGACATGCCTGGGGTCCCAAGCGAATTGGATAATGGCGGATAGATCGTCCAACCTACACCTGCACCCCCATCAACTGCTGCTGACATAAGCAGCAACAAGAATGACGGTGGCAACAGCCAGAATGATATATTATTCATGCGCGGAAATGCCATGTCTGGCGCACCAATCATGATCGGCACAAACCAGTTACCAAAACCGCCAATAATGCCTGGCATCACCACAAAGAACACCATGATCAAGCCATGCGCTGTGGTAAATACGTTCCACATATGGCCATCTGACATATATTGCACGCCAGGTTCCATCAACTCCATACGCATGAAGACTGAGAAACCACCACCAATAAAGGCGGCGATGATTGAGAAAATGATATACATCGTCCCAATATCTTTGTGGTTAGTTGAATAGAGCCAACGGCGCACAAACCCTTGTGGTGTGTGCGAATGGTCAGCTGTATGGGCTACTTCACTCATCATATACTCCCTGATAGTCTCTCTGGGTGAGGCACTTACAGCGCAAATTCTTCTTTAGCTGATGCCAACCAGGCATCATATTCATCTTTTGGCAATGCTTTCACCACAATCGGCATATAAGCGTGGTTCACGCCGCAGATCTGGTTACATTGGCCGTAATAGGTCTTGGCACCTTCTGGAACATCAATCCATGCTTCATTCACGCGACCAGCGATTGAATAAATCTGAACTGCCAAAGAAGGCACAAAGAAGGAATGCATGACATCATTACCTGTCACGAGCAATTTAATACGCGTGCCAGCTGGGACAACCATCTCATTATCAACAGATAACAAACGGATTTGATCACCTGTGATATCCGCTTCGTCAATCATGTACGAATCAAAGCCAATTTGCTCATCTGGATATTCGTAATTCCAATACCACTGATTGCCTGTGACCTTAATCACCATCTCTGTGTCTTTTGTCTTGTCCATGTAATAAAGAAGACGGAAAGACGGGACCGCAATCACCACAAGAATCAACACAGGCACCACTGTCCATAAAATCTCAATCACCGTGTTATGAGATGTCTTGGATGGTGTTGGGTTTGCTTTCTCGCGATAGCGGAAACACACATAGACCAACAAAGCCAAAACAAATAATGAAATCGCTGTGATGATGATCAACAACAAATTATGCAAGCTTGTGGCTTTTTCGGCGATTGAACCAGCAGCAGGTTGCAAGCCGATCTGCCAAGGTTCTGGCACGGCGGCAAAGGCTGCTTGTGAAACGAACAAACCAAACAGGCCTGCTGTAATAGTAAAGATAGACTTTCCGCTTGGCAGCGTCATGACGTCTCCCCCAATTTTATAAGTCTTAATTCCGATCCCTTACATGACCTTTGCCGATGCATATCATCATCTTATAACAAAGGCCCACTTATTCAGCGTGTTTGTAACGCCTTTTTCTCAATATGAAAAGCCCTATGCGACCGCCTGTCGCGGAATTTATTTTCACCACTTGAAACGATTTGGCATTCGCCCCATAATTTTACCATAAAGTTATAGAAATTTACCTTTTAAACCTATTCAAAAATGGATGAGCCGATCATGGATTATTTAAGCCAAACAGATCACTTATTTTTCGCTGATGACGGTCTTGCCTTAGACAAGACCATGGCACAGCTAGACACCGCTTTGGCTGGTGTAGATGATGGTGATTTGTTCCTAGAAGCGCGCCATTCAGAAATGCTGATGTTTGATGATGGGCGTTTAAAATCAGCCAGCTATGATCAAGAGCGTGGCTTTGGTCTGCGTGCGATTATGGGCGAATCAGATGCCTTTGCCCATGCAGGCGATTTATCGCATGACGCGCTTGAACGCGCGGTTGGCACGGTGCGAAGCGTTGCCTCTGGTTATTCAGGTGCCATGTCAGTGTCCCCAAATGCCTTTGCGAATAAGCCGCTTTATACGGATGAAAACCCGCTTGATGATACGCCATTTGAAGCCAAAGTGACCTTGTTGCAACAAATTGACGCCGCAGCGCGTGCCAAAGATCCACGGGTGCGTCAAGTTTCTGCAAGCTTGGCATGTTCTTGGCAAGCGGTTCAGATTCTGCGCCAAGGTGGTTATCGTGTGGCTGATATCCGCCCTTTGGTGCGCTTGAATATCTCTGTGGTGGTGGAACAAAATGGTCGCATGGAATCAGGTTCCAGCGGGTCTGGTGGACGGCTATTGCTTGGCAAATTCATGCAAGAAGATTACTGGCAGGCTGAAATTGATGAAGCATTGCGTCTTGCCACACTTGGCCTAGAATCTGTGCCAGCACCAGCTGGTGAGATGCCCGTCATCCTTGGGTCTGGCTGGCCTGGGGTGATGTTGCATGAGGCGGTTGGCCATGGCCTTGAAGGTGATTTTAACCGCAAAGGCACCTCTATCTTTTCTGGCATGGTCGGACAGCAAGTTGCCTCAAAAGGGGTGACAGTTGTTGATGATGGCACTTTGCCAGACAGACGCGGTTCCCTTACCATTGATGATGAAGGCACAAAATCAGGACGTAATGTGCTGATCGAAGATGGTATCTTAAAGGGCTATATGCAAGATCGCCAAAATGCCCGTTTGATGGGCGTCGCTGAGACAGGCAATGGCAGACGCCAATCCTATGCCCATTTGCCAATGCCGCGCATGACAAACACCTTTATGGAATCAGGTGATTACCAGCCTGAAGAGATCATTGCATCAACCAAAAAGGGCCTTTATGCGGCTAATTTTGCAGGCGGACAAGTTGATATTACATCTGGGAAATTTGTGTTCTCTGCCTCTGAAGCTTATTTGATTGAAGATGGCAAAATTGGCGCACCTGTCAAAGGCGCGACCTTGATTGGCAATGGTCCTGATGCGATGCGCAAAATCGAAATGCTAGGCAATGATATGCAACTTGACCGCGGCGTTGGCACATGTGGCAAATCTGGCCAATCTGTGCCTGTTGGCGTTGGTCAGCCAACCTTGAAAATGGGCGGTATCACGGTGGGCGGCACCCAAGCTGCCTAATAAGCTGTCTAAGCGGCCTGCAGGATATAAGATAGGTTTGCTTTAAGCAGTGCTTGTTTGGTGCTGTACTTTGGCAACAAACAGCAAGATCACAACCAGCAAACAGCAAATTACGCCGCCTGTGCCAAAGGATAATTGCCCGCCACCAGCGGCATAAAGCGGCCCTGCGGCGGCAAGCCCTGTCACCTGCCCTAATGAGCCAAAGCCCTGCACCAACCCAAGTGCCCCGCCCATTTCACCAGCGCGCGCCGATTTTGACGCGGCCGCCGATAGGCTGGGATTGGTAAAAGCAAAGCCCACACAAACAATGGTCGTGCAAAGCACCACAAGTAATAAGGGCATGAGGCTATTGAGCAAGAAACCTGCGGCGACACTGGCAGTCAATAACTGGCCAATGGCAAGCATGGTGGCACCAGCTGTCATTGTGCCAGCCTCGCCAAAACGGCGCACGGCCGCGCCAATCAGGCCGCCTTGCACCACAATAATGCACACCCCAACATAGGTGAAAAGCCAGCCTGTCTGTTTGGCATTATACGAAAACACATCTTTTAATAATAACACAAATGAGGCCTCAACTTGGCTGAAGGCCAAATTCAGCAAAAAGAATGCCAGCGCAAAAAGCCCAAGCGGGCTGGAGAGCATCTGCCAGATCCGCGCACTAGCAGAGCGATCAGCCGCGTGATCTTGTTTTGACGCGCTGGCCTGATCAGATGGCAAACGCAAACATAGCAAAAAGGCGAAAATAGTAAATAGACCTGCGATTGCAAAAGGCGCTTGATGAAGCGGCCCGCCGCCAACGCCGCTTAATAAGCCGCCCAAAGCAGGACCAAAGACAAAGCCTGCGCCAATTGACGCCCCCATGAATCCCATATATTTAGCGCGGTTTTCAGTGGAGGTGTTATCAGCGATTAAGGCTTGGATGACGCCGATATTACCTGCGGCAAGCCCTGCGACAATGCGGGCGGCAAACAAAATCAAAATATCATTTGAAAAAGCAAAAACAAAATGTGCAAAAGTGGCAACCGCAAGCGACGCCATCAATACCAATTTGCGCCCTAAGCGATCCGATAGGCGGCCCAAAATTGGATTGCCAATAAACATCGCAAGAGAAAATGACGCCAGCAATGCGGTCATCACAGTTTCTGAATAACCAAGCTCATCAATAACCGTAAAAGGCAAAATGGGAATCAGCGCACCAATGCCCACAAAATCAATAAAAACAATTAATAACAATGTCGGAATAGACAAAGTTGGCGCAGATAAGGCGGCTTGGCGCATGGTCAGTCACACCCTATTTTTAATAGTGATAATTTTTGAAAACATGATCCACATCACAATCCCATTCATTGTGATAGGCGGCCAATAAGTCATCTGCTGGCGTCTTACCAGAAGCCACAATTTTTTCAAGAGGGGCAAGATATTTGGTTTCATCTTGACCGTCATCATTTAACATGCCGCGTGATGCCAGCCCTTTTTTGGCAATCTGAACCAATTTGCGCGCAAGATCATGAACCTCATAATCCCCCAATTTCGCGCGCATGCCATTTTTTGCGACATCAAGGCGTGCTGCCATCACATCTGATGCGCTAATCGATGATGCATAAGCTTCAGCTTCTGCCAAAGCCGTTTCATCATAAAGCAGCCCCACCCAAAAAGCGGGAAGCGCACAGATATTTTCCCATGGCCCACCATCAGCGCCGCGCATCTCCAAATACCCTTTTAGACGCACTTCGGGAAAAGCGGTTGTGATATGATCTTCAAAATCAGCCATCACAGGAAACTCGCCTTCAAATCCTGGCAGGCGGCCAGCCATGTAGTCACGAAATGATTTGCCAGCGACATCCACATAATCATCGCCCCGATGAAGGAAATACATCGGCACATCTAGGATATAATCAATCCATTGTTCATATCCAAAATCAGGGTCAAACACACAGTCTGGCACACCGCATCTGGCATTATCTGTATCTGTCCATGCCTCTGCTCTGGTTGATAATAAGCCTGATGGTTTGCCATTTTTAAAAGGTGAATTGGCAAACAACGCTGTGGCAATCGGCTGAAGTGCCAGTGATGTTCTGAATTTGCGACGCATATCGCTTTCATCTGCATAATCCAAATTCACCTGAACGGTGCAAGAGCGTAGCATCATATCAAGCCCCAATGTACCAACTTTTGGCATATGGGCACTCATGATTTTATACCGCCCTTTTGGCATGAATGCGATATCGCTGCGGTCCCATTTTGGCTGGAAACCCAATCCCAACATACAAAGATTCAGCTCTGCCGTCGCCTCTTTTAAATGCGCTAAATGCGTGCCTGTTTCGCGGCATGTTTGATGCAAAGTTTCAAGCGGTGCACCAGATAATTCAAATTGCCCGCCAGGCTCAAGCGTAATCGATCCACCATCATTATCTTTCAGCGCAATCACATGGTTTTTTTCTGTGATTTTTTGCCAGCCGTGACGATCCGCCAGTAATGATAATAACGCCCCAATCCCATTTTCACCATCATAGGCTACTGGACGAAAGGAACCGCGATGAAACAGAAATTTTTCATGTTCTGTGCCGATGCGCCACTGTGATTTTGGCGCTTCTTGCTTTGCCAACCAGTCAATAAAATCCTGTTTGGTCAAAGGTGCGCCTGAGCGATTTTGTGGCGAGGTAATTTGTGTCATCTCAGTCTCTTTTTTTGGATGGCAAAGGGAGTAAGCTTGGCTGGTTATCGGCTTAACCTTCATTATCACATTTGGTGGTGATCTTTCATCGAAGAGGAATTTGGCCAATCGCCGCAAACAGCCTGATACAAAGACAATGCCGCAATCGCCGCCGTATCAGCTCGTAATATACGAGGGCCAAGTGAAATACCACAAGATTGTGGCATATCGTCAATCATCTGTTTTTCTGTCATTGAAAAGCCCCCCTCTGGCCCGATAAGTATGGCCGCCTTTTGGCTATTAATCTGTGATAAATTACGCAAAGCATCGCTGAAGTGATCACTCTTTTCTGAAGGGGTTTTATCATGATCAGTGATGCGGTGGCTTTCCGCTAATCTTTCATCACAGAAAATTAAGGCTCTGTCTACTGGCCAGCTTGCCAGAATATCTGATAAATCAGAATAGGTGCGGATATCAGGAATATCCAATCTTTCTGTTTGTTCTGCGGCCTCGATCGCATTGGCCAATAACCGATCATCTTTGACCGCTTTAACTTGCGTGAAATCAGTGCGCACAGGCCAGATCACTGACGCACCCAATTCGGTTGCTTTTTGCGCCATAAAATCAAGCCGCGCTTTTTTCACAGGGGCAAATAACAACCAGATATCAGGACTGGACCATTGCGCTTCTTGAAGTGATAAGATTATCAGATGTGCTGATTTACGTGACATCTCTGTCACCTCAGCTAGGTAACAGCCGTCTTTGCCGTTAAAAACCGCCAGCTTTGTGCCCACAGATTTCCGCATCACCGTACCAAGATAATGCGCTTGCTCTTTATCCAAGATAACCTCTGCCCCTACAGAAAGTGGGGCGGTTACATAAAGCCTGATTTGCGAATGCCGTTCCATAGCTGATAGGTAGGTCAGAAAACGCCCTTTTGCAAGATCCCTTTTATGTGCCAAGATGATTATGGTGCAAAGTCAATGCTTGCAACTATTGCACAAGATGGTTAGATGAAGCCATTATGAAACAGAAACAAAATTCAGCATCTGATGGCAATTTGGCAAGCGATATCAGCCTTTCTGGTATCTGGCAAATCATGCCACAATCATGGCATCCTGCGATTTCGATGATGCGTTTGGATCGGCCAATTGGCTGGTGGCTTTTGCTGTTACCAGGCTGGTGGGTCATCTTGCAATCAGCGCACACACTGGCTGATGCCGTATTTTACATGATGTTATTTTTGATTGGTGCCGTGGCCATGCGCGCCGCTGGCTGTATCATTAATGATCTGTTTGACCAAGATATAGATCAAAAGGTGGCCCGAACCGCCGCCCGCCCCCTTGCCTCTGGCAGCTTGTCTGTCACATCTGCTTTGATGCTATTGGGTGGTCTTGGTGTGATTGGTTTGCTGATTTTATTGCAATTGCCATTTCGCGCTTGGTTGATGGGGCTAGCCAGCTTGCCTTTTATTGTGACCTATCCCTTATTCAAACGCTTTACCTATTGGCCGCAAGCGATGCTTGGCCTGACCTTTAGCTGGGGCATTTTATTGGGTCATGTGACAATCACAGATGACTGGCCAAGCACGTCTGTCATCTGGCTTTATGCTGGCACCGTTTTTTGGGTGATCGGCTATGATACCATTTATGCAATCCAAGATATGAAAGATGATGTCATTTCAGGGGTAAAATCATCTGCGCTTGCGATGCAAAATCATATCACCAAAGGCGTTAGCCTATTTTATGCGCTTACTGTCCTATTATTAGGCATCGGCTTTTATTTGCATTTTGGCAGACTGTATCTCTGGACCATTGGGCTTGGTTTGATGGGATTGCATCTTATCTGGCAATGCGTTCAGATTGATGAAGACAATCCCAAAATCGCCTTGCGCTTGTTTCAATCAAACCGTGATGCTGGCCTCTTATTATCAGCAGGGCTGTTCGCAGAATTGCTTGCCAAACAGAATTTTTAAACAGCAGACTTTATAAAAAGCTGTCAGCGTCAAGTGGTGTTGCGGGGATAATCTGCCATGGGCCCTGTGGGACTGGCAAAGCCATCTCTGCCAATGCCGCATTTACCGCCAAACGATACGGCTTATCAGCGACGATTTTCTGCAAAAATGTGGCGTCATCTTCACTACGCAACGCCTCTGGTAATTTCGCGCATAAATGCGTTCGTGCTTGCGCTTGGCTGAGAGGGGAGAATTGCCTGTTTTCTGCGGCAAGAGATGAAAGCGCAAAAGGCTTGCCTTCTTGATCTGGAAAATAGCCAAGCCTTGTCGCATAGCCATAGACCGCATCTGGTTGCACCGCATCCTTGATCTTAACGGAGCGATCATGCCAAACCGCATAATCATAAGCAATACCAACCGCCTCTGTATCATGCATAATCTGGAGCTGGTCTTTTGTTAACCAAACTGCATTTAACATGATATCTGTGCCCTTACAGGGATAGGCAGAACATGGCACCGCCCCATAATAGGAAAAACAAGCGCTATGTATGACGTCGCAATCTTTTAACAAAGCACGGGTGACTGGCAGATAGCTGTCATCGCCAAATTTGCGGAGCAATTGTTGCGGGCTTCTGTTGGATCCCACCGATAATACAGCGATACGATCACGCAAATCCCAAAAATCAGCATCTAATTTTGTGGTATAGGACGCACCAGAAATCACAAAGCTATCCACTGGCGCATCATAGGGATAATGGGTGGCACGCTCTGGTTCAGTTAACGGCATGATGCGGCGTGATGTCATAAATGTCTCTGTTGGCAAGCGTTACAGATCAAGGCCTGTAATTTCATCAAATCCTAGGGCAATATTTAGATTTTGTACCGCCGCACCAGACGCACCTTTGCCAAGATTATCAAGACGTGCGCTTAGCCAAAATTGGCTATTTTGCGCGTTATAAGATGTGAAAACCTCTAGCCGATCTGTCCCTTTTAACCCATCCGCGGCCAAAAAGCCTGCCTCGGTGAAATGCGCGGTATCATTGGCATCATAGGCTGTGATAAGACCGCTATCTTGGTAAGTCTCTTGAAACAGAGACGCAATATCATCAGCGCTGACTTTTTGGGTCAATTGGCTTTCAAAAAGGGGTACATGCACCAACATGCCTTGGGCAAAATCACCCACAGATGGCATAAATAACGGTGTCTGATCTAGGCCAGCCAGCTTTTTCATCTCGCCCAAATGTTTATGTGACAAACCATGTGCATAAGAAAAATGGCGTGGGCCTTTATCGTCTTCAAACGATTGAATCAGGCCCTTGCCGCCACCTGTATAACCGCTGATGGCTGGCACAGATAATTGGGCGTCTGCTGGCAGAAGGCCTGCTTTACGCAAGGGGTGAATAATCGCCAAAAACCCCGTGGGATAACAACCAGGATTGCTGATTAATTTCGAGCTGGCAATGGCGTCTCGCTGATCTTGACCAAGTTCTGCCATGCCATAAACCCAGTCATCAGATGTCCGATGGGCTGTTGACGCATCAATCAATACCACATCACAATCTTTTGCAAGATTTGCCGCCTCAATGGCTGCCTCATCAGGCAAACATAAAATCGCAGCATCTGCTGTGGCAAAGGCATCTTTGCGGGCATCAGCGTCTTTACGCAATCCGTCTGCCAGCGTCACCAATGTGACATGCGGATGCTTTGCCAATTTTTCGGCAACTTGCAAGCCTGTGGTGCCTGCCTGACCATCAATGAATACGGATATGCTCATAATGCCTAACAAATAGAACGAATTCAGCATCAAAAGCAAGCAAAAGACCATCATGTCAAATTTGTGACTGTTTATCTGTGCTTTCCTTTTGTCTATTATCGGATTTCCTATCCCACTTAGGCAGTTTTTTATCCAACATGCCTTGCACCTACCTGATGGACAAGCTATCTCAATAAGACAGAGATGGAGTTGTGATGGAAAAGCATGAAACATTGATGGGCGCCTTGCTTGATGGCGCCAAAAAAGCAGGCGCAGATGGCGCAGATGCCGCCCTTGCCACAGGTGAATCTGTTTCAGTATCTGTGCGGTTGGGCAAAACAGAATCTGTCGAACGCGCTGACGATTTTGCCGCTGGATTGCGCGTTTTTGTCGATGGTCGCACAGCCACGTTATCGCTTGGGCAATTGCGCGAAAGTGATATTGCTTCTTATTGTGAACGCGCGGTTGCGATGGCAAAGGCAAGTCCAAAAGACCCGTTTGCCCTATTGGCATCACCGACGCAAATCGCCACATCTCTGCCAGAATTGGATATGTATGATGATACCAATTGGGACGCAGATCAGCTGACAGACATTGCCAAACGCACCGAAGATAGCGCACGCGCCCATACAGGCATTACCAATTCAGAAGGCGGCTCTGCTTCGGCTGGCAAATCCCATATTTATATCGCTGGCACCCATGGTTTTTCTGCTGGCTATAGCCGCTCATCCTTTGGGTTTTCTGCCGTGGTCTTGGCAGAACAAAATGGCGCGATGGAACGCGACTATGATTACAGCTCTGCTGTGTTTGCAAGTGATCTTAAAACCCCAGAAGAGGTTGGCAATAAAGCCGCCACGCGTACCCTAGCACGGCTTGGCGCACGCAAAGCCAAAACAGGGGCCTTTCCGATTATTTATGATAACCGCGTCTCACGCTCTCTGGCAGGGCATTTTGCTTCTGCGATTAATGGCGCCTCTATTGCGCGTGGCACAAGTATGCTGAAAGACGAGATGGGTGAGGCCATTGCCAATAGCGCGATTACCTTGATTGATGATCCCTTGCGCAAAAGAGGGCCAGGCTCCAGAGCCTTTGATGGGGATTGTTTGCCTGTCTCAACGCAAATTTTAATTGAACAAGGTGTGTTAAAAAGCTGGCTGTTGGATTTGTCATCTGCCAAACAATTGGGCCTTACCTCAAACGGCAATGCCAGACGCTCGCTTGCCAACCCGCCCTCGCCTGGCACATCGAATTTGATCATGGAAAATGGCACCCAATCTGTCGAAGAGATGATTTCTAGCATTGAGCAAGGCTTTTTGGTGACAGAGTTAATGGGCTCATCTGTCAGCTTGATCACAGGGGATTACAGCCGCGGGGCTGGTGGTTTTTGGATTGAAAATGGCGCGGTCACTTGGCCTGTTAGTGAGGCCACAATTGCAGGCAATCTGAAAGATATGTTCAAGACCATGATGCCTGCCACTGATCCAGATATGACATCATCCGTGATTGCGCCATCTGTCTATGTGGATGGCATGATGATCGCTGGCAGTTAAGAAGGTTTGATATGACGATCAAGGGACAGGCTACAAAATGGGACGCGCCACAATTTCAGCGCGGCGGCTGGCGCGATTGGTGGGATCTTTACGCCAAAGATCATCATTTCTTGCGCACAAGATGGCGTAATCTCTATCAGCTTGATGATAGGATGTGGCGGTCAAATCAGCCATCGCCCTCACAAGTCGCAGATATTGCCGCCAGAGGCATTAAAAATATTGTCAATTTGCGCGGCGCACGGTCTGTTGGTACATGGCAATTAGAAGCAGAAGCCTGTGCGAGGCATGGCATCAGATTATATGATTTCACAGCGCGTTCACGTGCCGCCCCTGATAAGCAAATGTTGCGTGATGCCAAGGCATTATTTGATGCGCTAGATGGGCCAAGCTTGATGCATTGCAAATCAGGTGCTGATAGAGCTGGTTTAATGTCCGCGCTTTATATGCTGCTTGTCAAACAGGTGCCTGCCGCAGAGGCGATGAGCCAATTATCTTTTAAATATCTGCATGTGAAACAAGCCAAAACAGGCTTGCTAGATGCGTTTTTAGCAGCCTATATCCCCTATGAAGCGCAAGGCATGGCGTTTTTTGATTGGGTTGAAGACGTCTATGACCCAGATGCGTTACAGCAAAATTTCATGGCCAAAGGATGGGCAAATCGCTTGGTTGATGATGTGTTAAAGCGCGAATAATCAATCCATCTTTTGTAAATCTGACAAAGACGCATAAAGCCCTTTTTGCGCCATCAAGCTGGTATGGCTACCTTGTTCAACCAGCTGGCCTTTATCCAACACAAGGATGGCATCTGCGCGCTGAATGGTGGCAAGACGGTGGGCAATTACCAACACAGTGCGCCCCTTTGATAAGGTATCTAAGGCGGATTGCACCTGTTGTTCTGATTCTGCATCTAGGGCAGATGTGGCCTCATCCAACAATAAGATAGGCGCATCTTTTAACAAGGCGCGCGCAATTGCGAGGCGTTGTTTTTGCCCACCAGATAATCTGTGACCTGACGCCCCTAGGCGCGTATCATATCCCTGATCAAGTGCCATAATAAAATCATGTGCTGCGGCATTCTTAGCGGCCGCCACTATCTCATCTCTGCTGGCTGAAGGTCGCCCAAACCCAATATTGGCCGCAACGCTATCATCAAAAATCACGGCATCTTGCGATACCAAAGCAATATGATTGCGCAAACTTGCGATGCTAAGATCCCTGATATCCTGATCATTAATGAACACAGTGCCTTGGCTTACATCCAAAAAGCGGGGGACAAGATTAATCACAGATGTTTTGCCAGCCCCGCTTGGCCCAACCAATGCCACTGTTTGACCAGCTTTTGCATGAAATGACAGATCATTTAAGATGCGCGCCTCACCTATTGATAGGCTGACCGCATCAAATTTTAAATCAGCCACGTCAGCCGATAAGGCTTCGGCATTTTGTTTTTCAACAATGTGATTGGGACGATCCAGAAGATCAAAAATACGTCGGCCAGCGGCGGCGGCTTCTTGTGTCACAGCATTTAAGGTGCCAAGGGCACGCACTGGCTGAACCATCAATAACAAAGCGGTGATAAAGCCGATCACATCACCAATTTGCATTGTGCCTTTTGCCACACGCCAGGTGGCAAGCGCAATGACTCCTGCAATGGCCACACCGCCCAGCGATTCTAAAATCGGATCAATTTTGGCACGGCCAGCCAGCAAGCCAACCAATTTATGAAATAAGGTTTCAAAGGCTGTATAAGTGCGCTTTTTTTCTCCTGCTTCCATCTGGAAAGATTTCACCATCCGCGCCCCGCCCAAGGTTTCGCCAAGCAAAGAGGTCACATCTTCGAGATGTTCTTGAAGATTGCCTGATGCTTTTCTTTGGCGGACACCAATCGCGATAATGGGCCGCATGGCAATCGGATAAACAGCCAGCACCAACAAGGTCAAAAGCCAGTCAAACCATAACATAGTCGCCACCATGGCGATGATCGTCAATAAATCACGCACCAGATTATTGGCCAAACGCACCAACGCTTCTCTGACGATATTCAAATCATTCATAATGCGCGAAATAAAAGATCCCACAGGCTCAGCTGTAAGCCAGCTTAGATCAGCATCAATCAAATGCGCCGCCATCTTTTGCTGGAGGTCCGTTGTCACACGCAAGGCCAATTTATTAACGGTCAGCACCTGTAAATACATGGAAATTGCCCGCAGGCTTGATAAGCCAATAATCGCAATCGGGATCAGATAAGCGGAACCAAAATCAGCGTCTTGCAGCTTGTTAAACACCTCGCTGATCAAGGCTGGATAGGCAGATGACGTACCAGCCACAACCGCCATCAATGCCAAAGCAATGGCAATTTGCCTGCGATAGACACGCACCCAATCACGCCACAGACGCGCGATAATGTCTCTGGCTATGATGTCTGTTTTGTTGGCTTGTTGTGATGACATATCTTTTTACTATAGCGACCTTGTTCACATATTACCATAAAGGCATAATTATTTGTCTGTTGGCCAAATTTGTCCAATCCCTCTGATGACATCATCCACGGTGATTGTTTTGATAATGCCAGCTTTGCCATAATCTTGGCTAGCAATCACATCAAGATGATACAAATGATCCACATAAGTCAAAGGCGGTGATTGCGAAAAAAGACCAAGGGACGGGGTGTCTAGCACAGCCGCAATATTCAATAGGCTGGTATCATTACCCACATACCCTTTGGCAAGTGATAATAACGTCACAGCATCGCGCAAAGAGCCAAAAGCCTCAAGGACGGCTGGTGCTTGTTTTTGCGCTAGCTGATTTTGAATATCATCTGCAATGTGCCGTTCTGCGGGCCCACCCATAATCACAGGCACCAAATCTGGCCTTTGGCTTTGCAAATGCAAAATAAGATCAGCAAATCTTTCGGCTGGCCAACAACGATCAGGATGCATCGCCCCAATACCAAGCACAAGCAACTGATCAGGCTTGACATAAGCTGCGGCAAACCGATCTTTGAATGCTGCCTTGCGGTCATCGGAAATGGCAATTTGCCACCCAGATTCAGGATCTGGCCAGCCATTATTGTGCCAGAATTTCGCCATGCGATCTGTGGCATGGATCATCTTATCAGAAGGGGCCAATTCATGACCAGCAAGGCGGCTTTGTTTGCCAAAACCAAACCCGTAAACAATCTTTATCCCTGCCAACGCCAACGCATGGCGATAACGGTTCGAATGATGCAGTAATAAAGCTGTTTTGGCACCAGTACGCCGAAAGGCGGCCGCAAGACGAAACAGACCCATCAGCCCATCATGCTTGCCTTTTTGGCCTCTGGCATTGCGCTCAATATAAAGGATTTGATCAGCAGACAGGCTATCTTCAAATAAGATGGCTGGCTGAGAGGATTGTTTGGTTGCCAAAATCACATGATGATGACAGATCAGCTGGTCAATCCATTTTTTATGCCACACCATATCACCAATCCCAACCAAAGGCTGGATCACAAGTAATTTGTCCCCCTCACTGGTCAATTTTGGAAATGATAGTCTTGCCACGCTTTGACAACCTCACGCATTTGATTTTAAGCGCGATAACAGGCCGCGCAACCTTGCTTTTTGCTGATTACCATTTGCCAGAGAGAAAACAAAGTTTTATCACAGGATGAAGGGATAAAAGATTACCAAATCAGTTAGTGGTAAGTGGCAAGGACAGAACGAGACCATCATGGCGCAAAAGAAAAAAATCTTGAAGACAGCGCTGCAAAGCACTGTTGGCGCATGGCTGCTTGGAACCTTGTTGATAATTTTGGTTAAGATGATTTGGCTAACTTGCCGCAAAACCCATCACAATCCCCCGCATATTTTAAAAAAACAGACACCGCCACAGCCTGTTATTTTAACGCATTGGCATGAATTCATTCCCTTTATTTTGATGCTTTCACCGCCGCGAATATCTGTTTTGAATTCCAGCCATGGGGATGCAAAAATTTTAGGATATGCCTCTCGTTTTGTTGGGGCAAAACCGATCTGGGGATCGTCCAATCGCAAGCCAGCGGCGGCGTTACGCCAATTAGCATCTGAAATCAAAGGGGGGCGTCATGCGCTGATCACCCCAGATGGCCCACGCGGCCCGTATCGCGAGATGGCATTTGGCCCTGTCGCATTGGCCCAATTAACGCATAAGCCGATTTTATTATTTGCGTGCCATGCCAGCAAAGCTTGGCGGCTTAAAAGTTGGGATAAAACCCTCATTCCCAAACCATTTAGCAAGATCGATATTTATTGGAGTGATTTGCTTGAAGTGCCACGCAATAAAGATAAAGACGCACAAGCCAAATATCAAAAACAGATCGAGGCCCAGTTAATCGCATTAAGCGAGATCGCAGATCGGGGGCCTCATGGCTAAGGATATGCCAGCTGACCCTATGATGGTGCGTTGTTATCGCTATTTGATGACATCATTATCACTGATCTTGCCTTATTATCTGGGGCGCCGCGCCAAAAAAGGAAAAGAGACACATCGCAGCCTGAATGAGCGTCGTGGCCTGTATCAGACCCCGCCCCCAAAAGCAGATCAGAGGATCTGGCTTCATGCGGTATCTGTTGGTGAAGCAAGCGCGGCATTATCGCTGGCAGACGCCTTGCAAAAAGCAGATCCTGATCAAAAGATGTGCTTTATTTTTACCACTGGGACTGTAACGGCCGCGCGCATGATACAAGAAAAAGCAGGTAATTTGGTGTATCAGCATCTCTATGCCCCCTTTGATGCGCCCGCCATTGTCACGCGGTTTTTTGATCATTGCCAGCCCGATTTTGGGGTGATCTTTGAATCAGATTTTTGGCCGATGATGATGATCACGGCTCATCACAGGAAAATACCGCTTTATCTGGCATCAGCGCAAATGTCAGATACCAGTGTCGCGCAATGGCAAAAATACCCGTCACTTGCAAATGCCATTTTTGCCCCCGTGAAAACAGGCTTTATGACAGATGAAAAACAAGCGCAGATTTTTGCGAAGATGGGGCTGTTACAAACCCAGATTATAGGCACGCTCAAGCTGCCATCTTATGTGGCAAGACAGACCGCTTTTGCAAAAGAATTACGCCAAATAGCAGGTGATAAGTGGCTGATTTTGGCGGCCTCAACCCACCCTTCAGAAGAACAGCAAATTCTAGCCGTATCTGCTTATTTACATGCCAAGGACATTGATCATCTGTTGGTGATTGCCCCGCGCCATCCTGACAGAGCTGATGAGGTGGCACGATTATGTGGCACAATAGCTGGCGGTGCAAAACGACGCTCGCATGGGGCTTTGCCAGAGGCAGGCGATAGCCTTTATCTTTGTGATAGTTTGGGGGAAATGCCAAGCCTTTATCAAGCCGCAGATATCGTCTGGCTTGGAGCAAGCTTTTCTGGCAGAGGGGGGCATAACCCGCTTGAGGCCGCCTCTTATGGCAAGCCGATTTTATGCGGTCCTTCGCAATTTAAAAACCAATATGAATTTGACCAACTTCATGAAAAAGGTGTGTGCATCACGACCAGCCAAACCGCGCACACAGCGCAAATAATCTGTGATGTAATGCAAGATGATGACAGGCGCGCTGTGATTGCCAAAGCTGGCAAATCCTATGCCACCAAAGCCCGCAAACGAGCTGGCATTGTGGCCAAACAGATTTCATCAGACCAAAATTTAAAAGGGCAAAGATCATGAAGACGCCCGCTTTCTGGTCACATAAAGGGATGGTATCTGCTGCATTGTTGCCAGCGTCTTGGCTTTACCGCGCCCTCAGCTTTCTGCGTCTTCTCACCACCCAGACTTACCACTCTTCGGTGCCTGTGATCTGTGTTGGCAATATCACATCAGGCGGCACAGGCAAAACACCTGTGACATCATGGCTGGCAGGTGAATTAAAAGAACAAGGCTATCAGCCTGTGATTTTATCGCGCGGCTATGGCGGATCTTTAAAAGGTCCGATCATGGTTGATCCCGCAAGTCATGGGGCTGCGGCATGCGGGGATGAACCCTTATTGCTGGCACAAACAGCACCAGTGATGATCTCTGCAAACCGTGCAAAGGGCGCGCGTGCCATTGAACAGATGGGACGTTTTGATGTGATCATCATGGATGATGGCATGCAAAATCCGCAATTATTCAAACACGTTATCATCTCGGTATTTGATGGTGTGGTGGGCACGCAAAATGGTCGGATTTTCCCTGCTGGTCCGTTACGCCAAGCCTTCAATCCCCAAAAAATGAAGGCTGATTTCATCATTATAAATGGGTCTGATGATAC
>JBMHDH010000106.1:0-61647 GCA_049889495.1 Puniceispirillaceae bacterium (SeqCode)
TTTTGATTATAATTATGCATGTCATGAGGTTTTGCACGCAATGTCGATAAGCCAAATTCAAGCCGACCGCCCAATCGAAAAAGCCCAATTCACGTCTCAGCCAACCGCTGTGCTTGTCCTCGAAGATGGCAGCGTTTTTGAGGGGCAAGGTTTTGGTGCCGTCACAACCAATGTTGGCGAAGTTTGTTTTAATACGTCTATGACAGGCTATCAGGAAATTATGACTGACCCATCTTATGCAGGGCAGATTATTAATTTCACATTCCCGCATATTGGCAATATCGGCACCAACCCGATTGACATTGAAACAGACAGCCCTTCTTGCCTTGGTATGATTGTTCGCAATCAGCTGACAAGCCCGTCAAATTGGCGCCATGATCAGACCTTATCAGGCTGGCTAGAGGCGCATGGCTTGCCTGGTATTGCAGGGATTGATACCAGAGCCTTAACCCAAATCATCAGAGATAAGGGCGCGCCAAAAGGTGTGATTTGTCACCAGCCAGATGGTGCATTTGATATCCCAAAATTGATTAAGATGGCGCAAGACTGGCCTGGTTTGAATGGCATGGATCTAGCGAAAACTGTTACCAGAGACGCACAAGAAGGCTGGCAGCAAGGCAGCTATGATCTTTATGCCCAAGCCCATAGCACAGGTGATGCCACATATAAGGTGGTCGCGCTTGATTATGGCATTAAGCAAAATATCTTGCGTTGTTTGATTGATGCAGGATGTGATGTCACCGTGATGCCAGCAACAAGCACCGCTGATGAGGTGTTGGCACAAGCACCAGATGGTGTGTTCTTATCAAATGGCCCTGGCGATCCTGCGGCAACAGCTGATTATGCTGGCACAGAGATTGCAGCTTTGGTTGATGCTGGCTTGCCTGTTTTCGGGATTTGTATTGGCCATCAGCTTTTGGTGTTAAGCCAAGGCGGCAAAACTGTGAAAATGGAACGCGGCCATCGTGGTGCCAACCATCCTGTAAAAGATCTGACAACAGGCCAGATTGAAATCACAAGCCAAAATCACGGTTTTGTGGTGGACGAAGATAGCCTGCCTGATCATTTGGAAGTCACGCATCGTTCATTATTTGACGGGTCTGTTGAAGGTGTGGCCCACAAAACAAAGCCAATGTTCTGTGTACAATATCATCCTGAATCGTCACCTGGACCCCATGATTCCACGCATTTATTCACCCGATTCACTGACCTGATGGCTTCTGCCAAAAAGGAGCGCTAAGTTATGCCACGCAGAGACGATATTCAGTCCATTATGATCATTGGTGCTGGCCCGATTATCATCGGTCAGGCTTGTGAATTTGACTATTCGGGCGCGCAGGCTTGTAAAGCCTTAAAAGAAGAAGGGTACCGCGTGATCTTGGTGAATTCCAATCCCGCCACCATCATGACAGACCCTGTGATGGCAGATGCCACTTATGTTGAGCCTATTACGCCTGAGATGGTTGAAAAAATCATCGCCAAAGAAAAGCCAGATGTATTATTGCCGACCATGGGCGGGCAAACGGCGCTGAACACCGCATTGGCTTTGCATAAAAGTGGCGCACTTGAACGTCATGGGGTGGAATTAATTGGCGCACGCCCTGATTCCATCGAAAAAGCAGAAGACAGACAATTATTCCGTGAAGCCATGGATAAAATCGGTCTGGAATCAGCACGTTCACGCACCGTAAACAGCTTTGATGATGCGATTGCCGCGCTTGATGTTGTGGGATTGCCAGCCATTATCAGACCGTCATTTACACTTGGCGGTGAGGGCGGCGGTGTCGCCTATAACCGTGCCGAATTTGAAAAAATCGTCGCAGATGGTTTGCGCCTGTCTCCTGTCTCAGAAATTCTGATCGAAGAATCTCTGCTCGGCTGGAAAGAATTTGAAATGGAAGTGGTGCGCGATCGCAAGGATAATTGCATCATTGTCTGTTCTATTGAAAATGTCGACCCGATGGGGGTTCATACAGGGGATTCCATCACCGTTGCCCCGTCATTGACATTGACAGATAAAGAATATCAGGTATTGCGTGATGCCTCTTTGGCAGTGTTGCGTGAAATTGGCGTTGATACGGGCGGTTCTAATGTTCAGTTTTCGGTGAACCCTGCTGACGGCCGTGTGATCGTGATTGAAATGAACCCACGCGTCAGCCGCTCTTCTGCTTTGGCATCGAAAGCCACAGGCTTCCCGATTGCAAAGGTGGCCGCGAAATTGGCCATTGGGTACACGCTGGATGAGCTAGATAATGACATTACCAAAGTAACACCTGCTAGTTTTGAGCCCACAATTGATTATATCGTCACCAAGATCCCGCGTTTCACATTTGAAAAATTCCCAGGGGCAGAGGCTGAATTATCAACCTCAATGAAATCTGTTGGCGAAGCCATGTCAGTTGGCAGAACTTTTGAAGAATCTCTCCAAAAAGCACTTCGTTCTATGGAAACAGGCCTGTCTGGTCTTGATGATATTGCTTTGCCAGAGGCAGATGCTACCGCAGGTGATGATGTCATGCGCGGCTGGCTGTCTGGTCAAACACCAAATCGTATCTTGCGCATTGCCCAAGCTTTGCGTTCTGGCATGACGATCAATGAGGTGCATGCCATCACCAAATGGGACACATGGTTTTTGGAACGTATGGCCAATATCATCGCCCATGAAAAGGCTGTTAGCGAAGATGGCTTGCCGCAATCTGAATCAGCGATGCGCCAGTTAAAATCACTCGGGTTTTCGGATGCGCGTTTGGCACAATTGGCTGGCATGTCTGAAGGCGAGGTCAGCCAAGCACGTTTGGCCCATAACATCACGCCTGTGTTCAAACGTATTGATACATGCGCAGCAGAATTTTCATCATCTACCGCTTATTTATATTCCACCTATGAAAACACAAGCGGCAGATTATGTGAATCACAGCCATCAGACCGCGAAAAAGTGGTGATTTTGGGTGGCGGGCCAAACCGCATTGGACAAGGTATTGAATTTGATTATTGCTGTGTTCATGCCGCTTACGCTTTGGCAGAGGCTGGGTATGAGACCATCATGGTCAATTGTAACCCAGAAACAGTTTCAACAGATTATGATACGTCTGATAGGCTGTATTTTGAGCCTTTAACATCAGAAGATGTGATTTCCATTATCCGCCGTGAACAAGAAAATGGCACAGTCAAAGGGGTGATTGTCCAGCTTGGTGGTCAAACCCCATTGAAAATCGCCGCCAGCCTTGAAGCAGCTGGTATCCCTATTTTGGGCACCAGCCCAGATGCCATTGATTTGGCAGAAGACAGAGAACGGTTCCAACAATTATTGCAACGCTTGGATTTGAAACAGCCTGAAAATGGTATTGCCACATCCGCAGAACAAGCGCGCACCATTGTTGATAAAATTGGCCTGCCAGTTGTGATTCGTCCGTCTTATGTGTTGGGTGGCCGTGCCATGGAAGTGGTCCATCAGCGTGAAGAGCTAGAGCGTTATATGCGCGATGCGGTTGTTGTGTCAGGTGATAACCCTGTTCTGATTGACCGTTTTTTAGATAATGCGGTTGAAGTTGATGTGGATGCGTTATGTGATGGCGATGATGTCTTTGTCGCTGGCATTATGGAACATATCGAAGAGGCTGGCATTCATTCAGGGGATTCAGCCTGTTCTTTGCCGCCACAAAATCTGTCAGAAAAGGTGCTTGGCGATATCAGATCACAAACAGATGCGCTGGCACGTGCGTTGAATGTGGTTGGCTTAATGAATGTCCAATTTGCGGTGAAAGATGAAGTGGTTTATCTTTTGGAAGTGAACCCGCGCGGGTCTCGTACAGTGCCATTTGTTGCCAAAGCCACTGGTGTGCCGATTGCAAAAATTGCATCACGCGTGATGGCAGGTGAAAAGCTGGCAAGCTTTAATCTGAAAGAGACAAAAATGGAACATGTCGCTGTGAAAGAGGCGGTATTCCCATTTGCGCGTTTCCCTGGGGTTGATGTGTTCCTTGGGCCAGAAATGAAATCCACAGGCGAGGTCATGGGGATTGATAGCGACTTTGGCAAAGCCTTTGCCAAATCACAATTGGGTGCCAGCACCATCTTGCCTCTATCAGGGACTGTCTTTATCTCAATCAAAGATGCGGATAAGCCTGCTTATGTGAAGATTTGTGCTGATTTGGTTGAACTTGGCTTTACCATTTTGGCAACAGGTGGCACGCAAAAAGCGTTAGCAGATGCTGGTGTACCAGCCACGCATGTGAATAAGGTGATGGAAGGTCGTCCCCATGCGGTTGATGCCATGTTATCAGGTGATATTCAGCTGGTCTTTAACACCGCCCATGGGGCAGGAGCCATCAGAGATAGCTTGTCTTTGCGTCAAACGGCTTTGACCAACAAAATCCCTTATTACACGACTGTCGCAGGAAGCCGCGCCGCGGTTGAAGCGATCCGTGCGATGCAGTCATCTACTTTAGATGTGAAATCACTGCAGGATTTCTTGCCTATGCAAGCATCCTAGCTTGTTTGGCATCTTGTTTCGCTTGTCCCAAAAAGCGGATTAGATACTGACAATATGTGTTTTTTGTGCCAGTCTACGGGCTGGCACGATTTGTCATATGAGGACAGACATGGAAAAGATACCATTTACACCAGATGGTCTTGAAGACATTAAATCAGAATTGAACCATCTGAAAAATGCAGAACGTCAGGCTGTGATTCGTGCCATTGCAGAGGCGCGTGAACATGGTGATTTGTCTGAAAATGCCGAATATCATGCCGCCAGAGAACGCCAATCTTTTATCGAAGGCAGAATCAAAGAGCTGGAAGATGTGACAAGCCGTGCAGAAGTAATCGATTTGTCAAAATTAACTGGCCAAACCGTGACCTTTGGTACACGTGTCGTGGTTGTGGATGAAGAAACAGACGAAGAATCCACCTATCACATTGTTGGGCCTTATGAAGCCAATCTTGAAGAGGGGCGCATCTCTACGGCCTCTCCAATTGCCAAAGCTTTGATTGGCAAATCCGTGGGGGATCAGGCTGAAGTGCAGACACCGCGTGGGCCGCATCCTTATGAAATCTTATCGATTGAAATTGTGCGATAGTTAACGCTTAGACGCCTGCTTCATCATCAATCATAATCGGCACACCTGGCAAATTCTTGCGCGAGCGGATGGCAAGAGCTGTTTTGACATGGCTGACATTTGGTGCTGGCGTTAATTTGCCTGTCAAAAAGGCCTGAAAATCATCCCAATCATGAGCAACAATTTTTAACAGAAAATCCGTTTCGCCCATTAACATATGGCATTCGCGCACATTATCCCACTGCCCGATCATATCTTCAAAATCGCGTAAATCACTTTCAGCTTGAGAGGTTAGGCCCACAAAGGCAAAAATCGTGACGCTATAGCCAATGGCTTCTGCATCAATATCCGCATGATACCCTTTGATCACGCCTTCTTGTTCTAAGGTGCGTACACGGCGCAAACAAGGCGGGGCTGAAATGCCTGCATTTTGCGCAAGCTCAACATTGGTGATCCGACCAGAAGCTTGCAAATCATGCAGAATTTGACGATCAACAGAATCAAGTTTCATCTTTTTTGTCATTGTGATCACACCTTTGGTCTTGCGCTGAAGGGGAACAAGTTGCGCATCACGGCAAATGGCTGATCCTGCGATGATCTTGTTCCAGAGTAATAATATTACAAAAATAAATTATTTTATTAAAGGTTTTTCGATAAAACCTGTGATATTTTTTCAAAAAATACGAAATGATCATTCGAGATAGATCCCTATCGCTGTCTGTGTTAGCGATATCAGCCAAAGATAGTCAAAAAGATCAAAAGGGCGCGATTAAGCGCATTGTTAAGTTTAATCATAGGAGTGTAATGGTGGCAAAGCTTGAGGGTGCCTCGCGATCAAATGATTTTCCGCAAGATTATCTATGCTGGGTCATTTCAGATGGCACAGCTGGTATGCATGCGCAATCGGTGGCGGTGGCGCAAGCCTTGGATGTGCCCTATTATGATGTGCGGATTTTTGCAAGCCCGATTTACCGCTTATTTCCGCAAATGGGGGCGGTGCCATTCATGCCCATCAGCCCGCGGCGAAGTGATCGCAAATTGGGCCCGCCTTGGCCAGATCTTGTGATCACCACAGGCAAAAGGACAACTGGCGCGGCTCTTGCCATCAAACGGTTATCTGGCGGCAAAACCAAAATCATTCAGGTGCAAGACCCCAAAATCAATCCCGCGCATTTTGATGTGATGATTGTGCCAAAACATGATGCGTTATCGCAATCGGGCTTGCCGCATATTGTGCCAATCATGGGGTCATTGAATAAATTCACGATGCCGCAAATTGCCACAGAATCCAAAGCGGTTCGCAAAAAATTTGCCAAAATTACCAGTGCCAAAACAGCCGTGATGATTGGTGGTACAAATAGACGTTATAAGGCAAGCCCCTCTGATTTTTACGCATTGGGGCAAAAGCTGGCAGATTATGCGAAACAGGCGAAAACGCATTTGATCTTAATCAGCTCAAGACGCACCCCAAAACAAGGTATGGCAGCATTGCAAGAAGGGCTTGGTAAAATAAGATATTTCCTATGGGATCATAAGGGGGATCATAAGTCGGATAACCCTTACCCTGGCATTTTGGCTGTGGTAGATGATGTGATTGTCACATCCGATTCGGTGAATATGGTCTCTGAGGCTTGTTTGACAGGAAAGCCTGTCTATGTCGCAGAATTACAGGCCGAAACAGGGCGCATCGCTGCCTTTCATCAAATGATGATGACAGCTGGTCATACCAAATGGCTGGGGCAAGCCTTTACCGCCCCACCTGTGATCTTGGATCAATCAGCTTATGTGGCAGAACAGGTCAAAAAACATCTGATCTAATTTGGGCTTTTTTAAAGGCCAAAAGAAGACCTAAAAGAAAATAGGCGTATTTTTCATATCTTTGTAAAGATACGAGACTTGTTCTTCATAGCCATTATAAAGCTGTGTTGGTACCTGTTCATTTGAGCCAAGCAGGCGTTCGGTTTCTTGTGACCATCTTTTATGACGCACTTCTGGGTTTACATTGGCCCAAAAGCCATATTCTTCGCCATTTGATTCCATCCAAAAGCTGACTGGCATGGTGTCTGAAAAGGTGAATCTAGTGATGGATTTGATCGATTTAAAGCCATATTTCCATGGCACAACCAAACGAATAGGTGCGCCATTTTGCTTTGGCATTTCCCTGCCATAAAGGCCTGTTGCCAAAAAGGACATCTCATTCATGGCTTCATCAAGGCGCAAACCTTCAATATAGGGCCATGGGAACCATACCTGTTTTTGCCCTGGGGCTGTTTTAGGATCCAAAAAGGTTTCCATAATCAGATATTTAGCATCTGATTTTGGGCTGGCCAATTTTAACAGATTGGCAAGCGGTACCCCTGTCCATGGCACGGCCATCGCCCATGCTTCTACACAACGGTGGCGGTAGAGACGCTCTTCCATAGGGCCCATTTTCTTGATCAAATCACTGGCATCAATTTCCATAGGGTTGTCGCATAAGCCATCAATGGTCACCATCCAAGGATCTGTCTGCAATTTGGCAGCTTTGCGCCAAATATTTTTAGACGAGCCAAATTCATAAAAATTGGTATAGGTGGTGGCATCTTCTTCTGGGGTGATGGCTCTGTCCAATTGATAGCTGTCATTGCGTGCCGCAGGAAAGCCTGTGATCGGGGCCGCATGTGCCAGATTGCCAAGGCTTGTTAATGCACCAGATAGGCCAAGGCCTGTGAGCCCTGCATTTTTCAGGAAATGACGCCTGTTTAAATAGGCAGATTCATCAGTGGCTTGTGATTCTGGGATATGCCAACTTGGGCGTTTTCTGATCAACATGGCAGGCCTCTTTTGCGTGTGCGTGATAAGACTTCTTGTTTCTACCCTAACAGGATTAACCTTTAATAAGGTTAAAAAAGGGCATCATCGCCCCATTTTCAACATTATTTCTGGGATAAATCATAATGTGATGCGATCGGCATGTGGTGGGATCTTACAGATTTTCATAGACAAGGTGTTTTCCCCACGCCTAGATTGGCGCCAGAATAAAGATTATGACATCAATTTATTTACGCAGGAGCAGATGATGATCAGTGCAGATCTTGCCATTTTACTTGTGATAACCGCTGCGCTTTATTTTGTGATCGGCGCCTTTTGGTACAGCCCTTATTGTTTGGGAAAGCCTTGGATGAAGGCTGTTGGGATGACATCTGATATGTCAGATCCCAATCATAAAATGATCCAAGCGATGATCATTTCTTATCTTGTCAGCTTGGCGCAAGTCTTTGTTTTGGCTTTGATCATCAGCCATTTGAAGGTGCAGTCTATTATTTATTCTGCGATTTTGGGATCATTTATGGCGTTGGTTTTTGGATTATTATCAGCGGTGCGCTCGCATGGCTATATCAAGTGCAACCGCACACAGATGGTGATCGACCATGGCTATGATGTTGTGGCAAGCGCCATTTGTTCTGCGGTCATTGCATCACATCTTTTTGGTTAGGCCCGCTTTTTGGTTAGGCCCGCTTTTTGAGTGGCGGCAGGAAAGCAAAACATCAGGTGCCATCAGGCTATTTATCAGATGATGGCATGCCTGTTGCTTGCGCTTGAATCACAGCTTCGATAAATAAGGTTTTGTTTTCAGATAACACCACCTCATTGATTTTTTCACTGGTCTCAATCTGAATATTTGTTGCGCCAGCTTGCTCTGCTCTGGTCTTTGCGACATCTTCAGCGGTGCTACGTGCCATCATCATTGCTTCATCTTGGTCTTTTACATCTTTTGGCCCATCAGGCAGATGGATGCGGAAGCGACCTTCGGCTGGCTGTGTGACAGTGATCAGAACCCGCTGTCTAACTGAGCCAGCCGCCGCCCCCACAGCCCCTGCCACATCTGCATGTTCTGGCACAATTAATTCAGCGCCAAGTAATGTGGCAATGGCGGGGTAATGCGTCGCCGCTGAGGCACCAAGCGCGATCAAAGGAATCTGCAATTTCGTTGATGTACCAACCAAATTTTGATCAGCATCTGTTTGATAAAGTGCATGGGTGATAAGCGGGTTATTGGTCGCTGTGCCTTCTGGCCAGCCATCTTGCGCAAAGGCAGAATCCAGCAAGGCCAACGCAGATCTTTCTGTAAGCGTATCAAGGGCTTGTTGTGCCAAATCTTCGGCTGTTTCTGCGCTTTTATCGCCAACACCATTTTTCTGTCTGCCAAGAAGCTGGGCACCTAAGGATGCGGCGTCACCATTAAATTCGGTAAAATTGCCAATCACATGGGCGGCATCTGTTGGCGTAAAACATGATAAGGCCACAAGGCCGCGGCTGATCAGACGGTCAACAGCGCCCAATGCCACTTGTGATGTTGCAACATCTGCCAAAGCGGCGGTGCCTGTTTCTAGAATCGCTTCAGCGAATTTCTTTTCTGCTTTTGATAACCAATCTGGAATGCCATCTGGCATCATTGGCATGATAAAGCGACCATCTGTGGCCTGTGGCACTGGGCTTTGCAGCTGATTTTCCATATGTTGGATGGCGTCTGGCCACTCTTGTGCCAATAAGCTTAACGGGATGGCGCGTCTTGGGCCCAATTTTAAGCCCTTTTGCACCCCTCTTGTCACAGGGGTGATTTCGGAATCGCCCCCAAGGCCAGACGTGCGAATATCCGCGGCTTCAACCATGGTGCGCCAACCGCCCACATAAGCGCCATCTGCGTTCAGGCCTGGCGCGCCATCGCGTAAATAAGCGATATCTGTCGTGGTGCCGCCAATATCAGATACCAATGCGGTATTAGCCCCAGCAAGGAAGGCTGCGCCAGCTTGCGAGGCGGCAGGGCCAGATAACACAGTTTCAACAGGTCTTGTGCGGGCAAAATCAGCATGAAGCAAAGAGCCATCACCCTTGACCACCATCAAAGGGCAAGACAGCAAAAGCGTATCCATTTGATCTGAAGTTGCTTTGATCAAGCGTTCCAACAAGTTGATCAATCTGGCATTTAACATGGCTGTTAAAGCGCGTCTTGGTCCGCCAAGGCTAGATGATAATTCATGAGAACATGTCACAGGCAAACCTGTGATATCACGCAAAATATCTCTGGCTCGGATTTCATGTTCTGGGTTGCGGGTGGCAAAATGGCTTGCCACGGCAAAGGCAGACACATCTGATTTCAGCTCTTCCGCTTTGGCCGTGATCAAATCAATATCAAGAGCGGCTTGTTGCGCACCATCATTGCGATGACCACCTATCACAAATAGGTGAGGATCATTGCCAAGAGCTTTGGCCAAATCTGCGCGTTCAAGCGCGCCTTCATCAAAGCCAATTAACACCAAGCCAACGCGACCACCGACCCCTTCAACAACCGCATTGGTTGCCAAAGTGGTGGATAAAGAGACCAATGAAATATCAGCAGGATTGCCACTCCATTTTTCAAGCACCGCACGCATGGCGCCGCCCACACCAATAGACAGATCATTGCGTGTTGTCAGCGATTTTGCCTTTGCAACCATTTTGCCTGTTGCTAAATCAAGCAGGGCCGCATCGGTAAAAGTGCCGCCTGTATCCAAACCCAAAACAAATGTCATGAGGTGACCTCTCGAATGAAAATTCGTGAATTTATGATGTTGTGAAATGCTGCCTTATGAGGTGGCTTGGCGTGCCTGATGGGCCTGTTTGAAAAAGGATAAAATCCACGCACCTGCCAACGCCCCTTCATGATCGCCAGCCAGACTATCAGACGCGGTTTTAGCGATCGTTTCGCCCATATCTTCGCCTCTAATAGCAAGCAATTCATGTACATAATCCTTGTCAAATTCAGGATGCCCCTGCAGGGAAAAAACATGATTGCCAATCGCGAATGCGGCATTGGGGCAAAACGCATCTCCTGCAAGGCGCACAGCCTCATCTGGTAATGTGACTACCTGATCTTGGTGAACATATATCAGATCTAAACTATCTGAGGAATTTGCCATCCAGTTTGCTTGTTCTACGACATCCACTTTGCGAATGCCGACACCCCAGCCTTTTGGCGATTTGATCACTTCGCCGCCAAGGGCCTGTGCCAATGCCTGATGACCAAAACAAATGCCCATTTGCGGGATATTTTTGGCATAAGCGTCACGGATAAATTGCATCAAGGGCGCGATGAAAGGCAGATCTTCATAAACACCATGGCGTGATCCTGTGATCAGATACCCATCAAAATCATCTACATCCTTGGGAAAAATGCCATCCACCACAGCGAAATTGGCAAAGGTGAATTCTTTGTCTTTATCAAGGGGCAATAATAGGTCGGTAAACATCTGCGGATAATTGCGCAGATAGCTTGGTAAGCTCGGGTTATTATGCCCTGTTTGCAATATCGCAATATGCATTGCTTTATCCTTTTTACGCCTCACATAACGGTCATTGGCACATGGTTGCGGCCCATGATCAGCGCTAGATTGCCTGAATTTGGTTTATTCGCCAAGGGTGGGGGGCAATTTTTCACGCAATAAGCGTTCATATAAATAGACTCTGATCGCTGATGATAGGCCTGTTTGTCTTGCTTCATCAATTTGTGCCACCAAGGCAGCCACTGATAAATCTTGTTCTTTTGCCGCTTGTTTCAAGGCTTGCCAAAACACATCTTCAAGCGAGATCGACGTCATATGGCCTTGGATGGTAATGGTGTGTTTTTGCATCTTATCAAGCGTCTATGGCATGTGGGTTATCAAAACAAGCAATGATTTCAGAATGAGATGTCATCACAAATTGATCAATATGTCTTGCCCATTTACAGTGCCAGCCTGCTTCGCACAAGATGGCGGCATCTCTGGCAAAGCTATGAGGGTTGCAAGATACCATGATGATGCGTTTCAACTGGCTGTTGGCCAAGGCAGGCATTTGGGCCGCCGCTCCAGCACGTGGCGGGTCAATGATACATGCCTCAAAGCCGTCCAATTCTTTGTCCGTTAAAGGGGCATCAAATAAATTACGATATTGCGCGCTGAAATTCATCGAAAATCCGCCTGCATGTGCCAAAGCTTCAAAACTCGCCAATGCTGTTTTGGCATTGTCATAGGCGGCAAGCTTAGTAGGTGGGGTTGGTTGATATAAAAGAGATGAGCTTAATGTGCCACTGCCAGCAAATAAATCCAGCACCTTATCATAGCCTTGTAAACTTGCGAAAATGTGATGGCGCATCTCACTTTCAGCCGCTCGATCTGCTTGCAAAAAGGTAAGAGGCGCAGGATACAGCTTCACCGCATTTGTAATGCATCCCTCTGGCAAGGACCAGCTGATGACAGGATTATGGCGGGTGATTAATAATAAGGGCAGGGCTGATTTTTTATCTGTGCGGTCAAGCAAAGATAGGCGGATGATGTCTTGTGATAGGGTGGCGCGGCTTGTTAAATCTGTGATGATGCCGCTATCCCAGCTTTGATCAGATACTAAAGTAACATCACTGCCATTATCACACAGCGTGATCTCCACCTCGCCTGTCATGCCAGGGGTAAGGGCCAGAAGCAAATCTTGTTGCAATTGTGAAATCACAGTGATGATTTCAGGGGCTAGGATGGTGCAATCTGTGGGCGGGATAATATGGTGGCTCGCTCTTTCACGAAAGCCAATAATCACATCATCTTGGCGTCGTCTCAAGGCCAATCTGGCGCGTCGTCTTGCGGCTAGGGGGCTAAAAAAGCTGGCCTCCCATTTGGCAGGGCTAATGCCTGATTTTTCAAGGATGATTTTTAATTGGGTCTCTTTCCAGCTTTGATAGGCGTGAGGTTTCATATGCTGAAATTGGCATCCCCCACAAGCAGGCGAGGCCCCGCAATCGGGTGATTTGCGATCATCAGAAGCGTCAAGCAATTCGGTCATTTGGCCTGTAATGCCTTGGCCGCTTAAATGCGTTGGCTGAATGATAACACGCTCACCTGGCAAGGTATCAGGCACAAAGACCATATGGGTTTTGGTTTGATAATTATGGGTATAGTCAGCCTGGCCAACGCCATCACCACGCCCCCCAATATGGGAAATGGTCACTTCAAGCGGTGCCGCATTTTTGGCAAGGGCGGTATCACGTCTGGCTGATTTTTGGCTAGAACGGCTTTTTTTGCGGAATTTTTGTTGAGAAAAGCGCGACATAAAGGGAACTGTTTCATAGAAATCAAAAAAAGGAGGCTGTGCGACATATCAGCAAGGCACAGCGGCATGTTATAACAGCTATAGCACATATATGCTTCGCCAGATATGCTCCATCACAGATAAATATCACCCAAAGGCCAAAATCAAAATGAGCTTAGGTGACGTGATAGCCAAATGACGCGGCCAAGGACGCGAATTTCATCGATAGAACGCCGATAGGTCATAAAGGCTTTGTTGGTGGAAATGATGCGCACACGTGGCACCTCGCCTTGTTGGCTTGGCAATTCTTCAAGCCGTTTGACCACCAACCCGTGCCCATCATCAAGCACAAAGATCCCAGATTTGCGAAGCGATCTGTTTTGCAAATCGATTAAGATGACATCTCCATCTTCTAACTCTGGAGACATGCTGTCGCCGCGCACTGTCAAAAGCCGCAAATGTTCAGTGCCGCTATGAGGTAGGGCATGAAGAAGGGCTTTATCAAAAAGATGTGGTTTGGGGCTGGCCTCGCTTACGTCATCTACCAAACGTGCAGATCCTGCCGCTGTTTCAATATCCAAATGTGCTATGGCAATTGTGCTTTGTGGCACGGTTGCGGCATAGGTCGCTCTGTCTTTTTCTGGCAAAAGCCATTCATGCGAGATGCCAAGGGTCGCGGCTATTTGATGGCGGATTTGTTCAGGTAATCTTTTCGGCGATCCCTTATGCAGAAATTGATGAAGATAGGCTGCGTTTTTGCCAAGGGCACGCGACAGGCTGGCCAACGTCCACGGGCTTTGCGAAAGGCATTTCACCAAATATTGCCTGTCAGATGTGGCATAATTTCCTGATGGTAAAGGGTGTTTTGGGGTCATGGTGAAACTCTTGATGGAACGCCTTTTGCTGTTTATCCTAGCGCGTCCTTGATTGTTGCGCACCTATCCTTTTGGCTCATTGCAATAATAAGAAAAATCCTATTATCAAGATGATATCAGACTTTTTATTATTTATCAAAAAGGATTTTCACTATGAAACATCAAGAGATTCAAAGGCGTTTGGCGCGTGCTGTGCTGACATTACATGCTCTGCCGAATGATTCGAAAACAAGGCCAGCTGGTTATATCTCTGGCTGGCCAGAAATGATACGAAATGCCAAGGCAGGCGCTATTTTGCATCGCGATACGCCAAAATTTTCCCCTGATCAAAAGGATATTACGGATTGTTATTTGATCATTGATGCTTTGTATCATCTCACAGAACAACAGCGGCAATTATTATGGGCACGTGCCAATCATATTAAATGGCGGTATTTGGAAACACGTTTTTCCAAGAGCCGAACCCATTTATACCGCCTTTATCAATTTGCCTTGCGTGATATTGCACAAAAATTATCACAGCCATCATAATTTTGGCTTGACAAAGGGGACAAAATAGGATATTTCCTATTATATAGCCGAACGAAACTGTTTCAGCATCCCCAATTACAAGAAATGGCAAATTATGAAAGATGAAGCATCTCTGGCCAGAGGTGCTTTTTATTTTGTCTATCGCATTGTGGCAATATCACAACCGCAGCTGATAATGCTGGTTTGTCTCTGTCAGATATTCGCGGTTTTTTACATGAGGATGATGGCTTTGCCAGTGCTGTTCAAAAGGCCCATCAAGAGGCGTTTGATCGGGTGCGGCAATTGGCATGGGAACGCGCCTTGCGGGGTGTGGATGAGCCTGTCTTTTATCAAGGTGAGCAAATTGGGGTCAGGCAGCGTCCTTCTGATTTGTTGTTGAAATATTTATTGCAAAGCTGGCAATCAGATGTGCAACGCTCGTTGGCATCTGAGGCGATTAGCACAGATGGCAAGCCAGATCAGAATAAGGCTGGTGAGGCAGATCTGATACGTCAAAAATTAATTGCGCTTTTGGCCAAAGACGATGATGACACTAAGCCAGAGAATGATCATGAAATACCACCAAAAGGCCTTTAGCCCTGCCGTGGTGAAAGATGTCTTATCTGGCTTTAGCGATGATGAGTTACAACGATTGTCAAAAGATTGGCCCCTTTGGGCGCGGTCTTCACAATTGCCACCAGAAGGGGACTGGCGCGTTTGGCTTTTGATGGCTGGTCGTGGTTTTGGGAAAACCAGAACAGGTGCGGAATGGGTGCGTCATCTGGCCAGAGAATATGCTGGTTGTTATATCGGCTTAGTCGGGGCCAGCTTTGATGATGTCAGGCATGTCATGATAGAAGGGCCGTCAGGTATCTTGTCTGTTTGTAGAGACGACGAACGGCCGCTCTATTTGTCATCTAAGCATCAATTGCGGTGGCAAAATGGCACCATTGCCAGAGCCTTTGCCGCTGATACGCCTTCGCAATTAAGAGGGCCAGAATTTCATTTTGCATGGGCAGATGAAATCGCCAAATGGCGGTATCATGCGGCATGGGATAATTTAATGTTGGCTTTGCGCGCTGGTGAGTGCCCGCGTATTTTGGCGACCACAACACCGCGTCCGCTTGATTGGCTGATGACATTGGCAAAGGCCCCAACAACCAAACTTGTGACAGGCAAGACAGATGAAAATCAGTCCAATTTGGCACCTGATTTTGTGCGGGCTATGTATGACGCCTATGGGCAAAGTGATTTGGCACGCCAAGAATTAGGCGGTGAATTGCTTGATGGTTATTCAGATGCGTTATGGTCGCGTGACCAATTAGCAATGTTGGCCAAGCCAATGCCAAAACGATCTGATTTGGTGCGTGTGATTATTGGGGTTGATCCTGCGATTGGTGGTGCAAATGAAACAGGCATTATCATTGCAGGAAAGACAAGTGATGGCCATTTATGGGTGCTAGCAGATCATTCGCAAAAAACCGCACCGCATATTTGGGCAAAAATTGTACGGCAAAATTTTGTCTCTTGGCGTGCAGAAGCGGTGGTGGTCGAGGTCAATCAAGGGGGTGATTTGGTTGATCATTTATTGCGCCAATCAGGTGTGATTTTGCCATTGCGAAAGGTGCGTGCGTTCAAAAGCAAATATATCCGCGCAGAACCTGTGGCGGCTGCCTATGCCAGAGGGCAGGTCTCTCATGCAGGCGTTTTGCCAGAATTGGTCGATCAAATGGTTTGTTTTTCCACATCTGGCCGCTCATCGATAGGTCAGTCCTCCCCTTCACCTGATCGGTTGGATGCAGCGGTTTGGGCCTTGACAGCTTTGTTATCTGGCACACAGACGCAAAGCCAAGAAATGCGGTTTTAACAACGCTTTACCTTTGGACATTTAAAGAGAGATTTCATGCAAGATATGATTGCCACACCTGGGCTTGCCTGGCGTGCGATGGAAGAAGAATTGCGCTTGATCCATGATTTGCTTGGCGGCACGTCAGCGATGCGTGCCGCAGGGGCACGATGGTTGCCGCGCGAAGAAGCCGAAAGCTGGTCAGCTTGGCGCGCGCGCCTTGGGCGGTCTGTGTTGTTTAATGGGCTCGGTCGGCTGGTGCAAATTTTAAGTGGGGCCCCGTTTCGCGATCCTGTCAAATTGATCGATACCGATCCTAAATTGGTTCAATTATTTCACCAGCCTGCTAGTGGGTTTGGCAGTGTATCTGATTTTGCGCGCACATTGCTTGTGCATCTGTTAAGTGATGGTATTGCGCATATCCAATTAGAAGCCCACCGCGAGGGCGGCTTGCCTTATTTTATCATTCGGCGCGCCAAAGATGTGATTGGTGCAGATTGTGATGATGATGGTCACTTGCAAACCATCCGCATTGCAGAACAAATTATCGTTAATACGGGCACTTATCGGCAAGCCTATCAAGACAGGAAATTTTAAATTGGTGATAAAAAGGGTGATGGTGAACGGGCGTGGGCTAGCTTTTGCGGGCCACTGTATAACGCGCCGCATCCCCCAACGCCTCACGCAAATCAGGGTCGGTGATCACAGATAGGGCCGCAATCGCTTGATTGGCATAATTTGTGGCTTCATCAAGCGCGCGTTCAATTGCCTTATGGCTGTCTAGATAGCGCACCGCCTCTTCAAAATCACCATCTTGAATGGCGCCCATGCCAATGGTGCGTTGCCAAAAGGCGCGTTCCGCCTCATCCCCATCTTGCCATGCTAAAATAACAGGCATGGTGATTTTCCCATCATTGAAATCATCGCCGCTATTTTTGCCCATCGCCCCTAGATCTGAGCGGTAATCAAGCGCGTCATCAACAATCTGGAATGCCATACCAAGGCACAAACCATAATGATGAAGCGCGTCAATCATCGTTTGATCAGCGCCCATGACTTTTGCGCCAGATGCGGCAGCGGCGGCAAATAAAATCGCTGTTTTGCCTGTGATCACATCAAGATAATCTGACATGGGGCTGTCTGGTCTGCCAGCCATGGTCATTTGTTTGACCTCGCCTTCGGTGATTCTCGCAGATGCAGATGACAACATGCCAAGTACCGCGATATCATCTGTTTCCACCATCAATTCAAATGATCTGGCAAACAGAAAATCCCCTACAAGCACAGAGGCTTCATTGCCCCATAGCGCGTTGGCTGTATCACGCCCGCGCCGCTTGTCGCTTTCATCAATCACATCATCATGAAGCAATGTGGCGTTATGGATAAATTCCACCGCTGCGGCCAATAACAAAGCGCGGCTATCTGCCTTGGCCTTGCCGCCTGTTGCACCATAAGCACCAGCCAGCGTTAACATGGGACGCATACGCTTGCCACCTGCGGCAATCAGATGATTGGCCAATTCAGGGATCATTGGCACATCAGACCCCATGCGGGCCAAAATCACTTCATTCACAGCCTTCATATCATCAGCCATCAAACTGGTCAGCTTCTCGATAGAGGCTTGTGGCTGGTTATCTGCCTGAAGATTATCTGATTTTGTGGGGGTCATGTTGGTTCTGTCCAAAAAAATCGTGATGCCTTTATGTAAATCTTATGATCTAGGCTGGCAAGCCTTTCGGTGGATTTGGTGTTTTGCTTTTTTGCAGAATCCTCTCTCCTGCATCGCAATTTGATTGGCATTTCATATCAGATAGGTGATAATTGCGGCATGATTTGTGTTGTGAAAACCACCAATTTGGCGCGGCTAACTTATTTGAAATCAGTGCTTGATAGCGCGGATGTGCCTTTTGCTGTCTTTGATGAACATATCTCTGCGCTAGAGGCTGGTATTGGGGCGTTTCCGCGCCGATTAATGGTGCCATCTGCCTATGAAGGGGTGGCAAAGGGGCTGTTGGCAGATGTCGAAGAGCTTTATGATGATTAGGGCCGATTAACCTATGACAAAATCACCAGCATCAGATGCGATGCGAGATGCCGCTTCTTATCAGAACCATACCCATAAGGATTTGCCAGCTTTGCCAGATGTGGCGTTAAGCTGTGACGGTATTTTGCACCAGCAATATCATCTCTATCAGCCAAAAAAGGGCTATCGGTTTGGCACTGATGCGATTTTATTATCGGCTGTTTTGGCAGCTGATACAAAGGGGATGATCGCTGATTTTGGGGCAGGGGCTGGCGCGGTTGCAATTGCCACAGCCCATGCGGTGAAATCAGTACATATTACGGCTTTTGAAAAAGATGATGTGATGGCGAAATGCTTATCTCATAATATAGCGCTGAATGCCCTAGCCGATAGGATCAGCGCGTCTGAAAATGATATCACAAATCTTGAAAATCGCTGGGATGGCTATTTTGATCATATCATTGCCAACCCGCCTTTTCATGCGCCAACAGGCACAAGATCACGACAAACACGGCGCGCTTTGGCCCATCATGGGGATGATGATGCGCGGCTGGCTGATTGGGTGGATGCGGCCTTGAAAGCGTTAAAACCCAAAGGCAGGCTGCATTTTATTTTGCGCGCTGACCGCACAGATGAAATGATGGCATTGTTGCGGTCTAAACAAGCAGGCGGCATTGTTTTGCAACCTGTCTGGCCGTATAAATCAAGCCCCGCTATTCGCGTGATTGTGTCTGCGCAAAAAGATGTCAAAGCGCCTTTTACCCTATTGGCTGGTTTGGTGCTTCATCATCCAGATGGTGGCTTAACCGCGCCTGCGGCACAAATCTTGCAAGGTGAAGGGGCTGGCTTATTGGCCTTGCCCTCTTTATATTAGGCCAAATTTATAATAGGCTAGGGCGTTACGTAACGGAGATGAGAGTAAGATGCTAGGACGGCTTTTCTCAAAATTATTATTTTGGCGGTCTGATAAACCTGTGGTGGCTGTGATCCGCTTAAAAGGCGTGATTGCCCCTGCAACAGGCGGGGTGCGCAAATCACTGAATTTGGAATCTCTTGATGCGCAATTAAAAAAAGCTTTTGCGGTTTCTGGTGTGAAAGCTGTGGCCTTGGTGATTAATTCCCCTGGTGGCTCGCCTGTGCAATCTCAATTAATCGCGGATCGGGTGCGCCAGTTGGCAGATCGTGATGCGGTGCCTGTTTTGGCTTTTTGCGAAGATGCCGCGGCATCGGGCGGCTATTGGCTGGCATGCGCCGCAGATGAGATCTATGCTGCCCCTGCCTCTGTGATTGGATCAATTGGCGTGATCTCAGCGGGATTTGGCTTTCCAGCCTTGCTTGAAAAAATGGGTATTGAACGCCGCGTTTACACCGCTGGTACATCCAAAGCCATGTTGGATCCTTTTCAGCCTGAAAAAGAAGATGATGTGGCCTATTTAAAATCTTTGCAAGCGGATCTGCATGGGCAATTTATCGATTATGTCAAAGCGCGGCGTGGCGGTAAATTAACAGCCGCTGATGATGCGCTTTTTAACGGTGCCTTTTGGCCTGGAATCAAGGCCGCCGAATTGGGTCTTGTTGATCAAATTGGCAGTCTTCATCATGTGCTAGAGCAAAAATTTGGGGAAGATTATAAATTGGTTTCAATCGCGCCAAAAACAGGTCTGTCACCATTAAGCGCGTTATCATCATCATTGCTGTCTGATGGCGCCTCATCACAAGCAGCCTCTTTGCCAGATGCGATGATCGATGCTGCGCAAGATAAATCATGGTGGTCACGCCTTGGGTTATGATTAGCATCTGTGTTTTGGGGTGTGATTTGCCTCTCTTCATCTTTTGCCAAATCTTTCCAAAAAACCGATCTTTTCAAAGGCGGTTTTCGTAAGTAAAGATAGATATAATGCAGTTATAAAAATAAGCCGATGCCAGCATTGGTATCATCATATTGGGGGCCGTAATCATGTTGTCTTTGGGAAAAATTCTTGGTCTTGCCGTTATTTTATTTGTGGTCTGGCAGGTCTTCCGTTTCCTTGAAACACAAAAGAAAATCAGAGAATCACAATCATCTGGCAGATCAGATGAGGGCACAGGTGCCTCATCCATTGATATGATTGAATGCCCTGATTGCGGTAAATGGTATCAAGCGGCCAATAAAGACGATCATATTTGCGAAAATGGCTAATTCAGGCTGTTGATTTTCTGCCTTACAATCAGGTAAATTGACGCCAACTTTTACGTGAGCGGCATGGTAGCTTAGCCAGCCGAATGGGATCAAATGGCGATACGCACAGATTTTCAATCAATCATTCTTAATTTGCAAAGCTATTGGGCGTCCAAGGGCTGTGTGATTTTGCAACCCTATGATATGGAAGTCGGCGCTGGTACCTTTCACCCTGCCACCACATTGCGCGCGCTAGGGCCCGATTTTCATTGGAACGCGGCCTATGTCCAGCCATCGCGTCGCCCCACTGATGGTCGTTATGGCGAAAATCCAAACCGCCTGCAGCATTATTATCAATTCCAAACCATCATGAAGCCATCACCTGCCAATGCACAGGAACTTTATCTTGGCTCGCTAGAGGCCATCGGCCTTGATATCAGAGCGCATGATATCCGTTTTGTCGAAGATGATTGGGAATCACCAACGCTTGGGGCATGGGGTCTTGGCTGGGAGATTTGGTGTGATGGGATGGAAATCTCGCAATTCACCTATTTCCAGCAAGTGGGCGGCATTGAATGTAACCCTGTGCCATTGGAATTAACCTATGGTCTTGAACGTCTTGCGATGTTTATCCAAGGGGTTGAAAATGTCTATGACCTTGATTGGGATGGCGTGCCAAAAGACAAGGGCGGCAAGGTTTATGGTGATATTTTCCAACGCGCCGAAGTTGAATTTTCCACATGGAATTTTGAACATGCTGAAACAGACGCCTTATTCCAACATTTCAAAGACGCTGAGGCAGAATGCGGAAAATTATTGGCACTAGAGACGCCTCTTGCTTTGCCAGCCTATGATCAATGTATGAAGGCCAGCCATCTGTTTAATTTGCTTGATGCCAGAGGCGTGATTTCTGTTACCGAACGCCAAAGCTATATTGGCCGCGTCAGGGCGCTTGCCAAAGGATGCTGTGAAGCATGGGTCGCAGGCGGCGCATCAGCACAAGAAGGGGGTAACGCATAATGGCACAGTTATTCCTTGCTTTATCTTGTGAAGAAATCCCAGCACGCATGCAGAAAAACGCTGGCAGAGATTTACAAAAATTGATGATGACAGCCTTAGAAGAGGCAGGTCTTGCACCATCTGGTGCCAGCCATCATTATGGCCCGCGTCATTTGTCGCTTGTTATCGAACAGCTATCAGACAAGCAAGCTGATAGAGAGATTGAAAAAAGAGGCCCGCGCACCGACGCGCCTGATAAAGCCATTGATGGGTTTTGTGCCTCTGTTGGCATGCGCCGAGATGAGCTGGTTGAAGAAGAAACAGATAAGGGTGTGTTTTATTTTGCACGCAAATCTGAAACAGGTCAGCAAGCCGCATCGCTTCTGCCTGAGATGGTTAATGACATCCTTGCCAATTTCCCATGGCCCAAAAGTCAACGCTGGGGCACATCACGCAAAAACTGGGTCAGACCACTTCATCGCATTTGTTTGATGCTTGATGATACCTTGATTGAAGGGGCGTTTGATTTGGGCGGTGATATGGCCATTGCCTATAGCAATCAGACAGCTGGCCATTGGTTCCATGCGCCAGACCCCTTTACTTTTGCGAGCGCGACTGATTGGCAAGATAAAATGGCGGCGCATTATGTGATGGTGGATGCTGGCAAAAGAGCTGATATGATCCAAGCGCAAATGGCCGAAAAAACAGCAAATCTTGGCATTGAAGTCATTCATGATGATGGCTTGCTTGCTGAGGTAACAGGTTTGGTGGAATGGCCAAATGTGATTATTGGCCAAATTTCAGACAGCTTTATGGCATTGCCTGAAGAGGTGTTAATCACCTCTATGAAAGTGCATCAGAAATATTTCGCAACACGCTATGCCACAGGGGAAAAAGCAGGCCAGCTTGCCCCTTACTTCATCACAGTTGCCAATCGCATTTCAACGCCAGAAACAGATACGCTGATTGCCCATGGTAATGAAAGAGTTCTGCGTGCCAGATTGGCAGATGCGGCCTTTTTCTGGGATCAAGATAAAGCGCAAGCTTTGCAAGATTATCTGCCAGCACTTGGCAATGTGACCTTTTATGAAGGCCTTGGCTCTGTGTTGGAAAAGACAGATCGCATGACCAATTTGGCAGGTGAAATTGCCAATTTTGTGGAAGATGCCAAGGCAAGTGATGCCGCTGAGGGTGCGCGTTTGGCAAAGGCTGATTTGGTCACAGGCATGGTCGGTGAATTTCCTGAATTGCAAGGGCTGATGGGGGGCTATTATGCCGCACATCACGGTCATAATGCGGCTGTTGTTGCTGCGATTTCAGATCATTATAAGCCAGCTGGCCCGTCCGATTCTTTGCCGCAAACACCAGCGGGGCTTGTGGTTTCACTGGCTGATAAAATTGATACGCTTGTTGGGTTCTTTGGTATTGGTGCGAAACCAACAGGCTCAAAAGATCCCTTTGCCTTGCGTCGTGCGGCCTTGGCAATTTTGCGGATGATTGATGAATGTGATTTGCGTCTGCCGCTAGAGGCATTATGCAATCATGCGGCCAAAGAATATGGGTTTGCGACGGTTGATGGTGATTTATCAGCCTTTATGATTGATCGAATGACAGTCATGTTGCGTGATCAAGGGCTTGGCCATGATGTTGTCGCAGCTGCTTTATCAGATGATGCCTTTGCGGATCCGCGTCTTGCGATGATGAAAGCCCGCCGCCTGTCCAAGATTTTGGCGACCAATGAGGGTGACAGGCTGATGGCTGGCTTTAAGCGCGCCAATAATATCTTGGCAGCAGAGCAAAAGAAAACAGGCCAAGATGTATCAGGATCAATTGATGCCAGCTTGTTTGTGGCTGGTGAAGAAACCGCGCTTTATGATGCTTTGCAAGCTGTGCCAGCAGATGCCATCGCAGATGAAGCAACATTGGAATCAGTGATGTCAGCCTTAACGGATCTCGCAGATCCTATTGACAGGTTTTTCGAAACAATCATTGTGAATGATGATGATATGTCTATTCGGGCAAATCGATTATCATTGTTAAAAGAGGTGGTCAGCCAAATGGGCAAAATGGCTGATTTTACAAAAATTGAAAAATAAAGCTGGCGTGAATTGGCTTTACAGGGGTCATATGAAATTTGTTGTCACAAAAGGGGATAGCTGATGGCACCTGACATCACAAATAAATGGGTTTATTCTTTTGGTTCTTCAGCTTGTGAAGGTGACGCATCTATGCGGAATCTTTTGGGCGGAAAAGGGGCCAATTTGGCAGAAATGTCCAGTATTGGTTTGCCTGTGCCACCAGGTTTCACCATCACAACCGCCCTTTGTAATCAATATTATGATGATAACAAATCCTACCCTGCTGATTTACAGACACAGCTAGAAGATGCGCTGGCGCGCGTTGAGGCGGAAACAGGCTTGCGCTTTGCTGATCCTGCTAATCCGTTATTGTTATCCGTTCGCTCTGGCGCGCGTGCCTCTATGCCAGGCATGATGGATACGGTTCTTAATTTGGGATTAAATGACGTGACCTGCGAAGGGCTGGTGGCAAAAACAGGGGATGAACGTTTTGCCTATGACAGCTATCGCCGTTTTATTCAAATGTATGGTGATGTGGTGCTTGGCGTCGATCACGGTTTGTTTGAAGATCTTCTTGAAGATAAGAAAATGGATTTGGGCGTCTTTGAAGATACCGCGCTATCAGGTGCGGATTTGCGTGATTTGGTCTCTGGTTATAAACAAATTGTGCTTGATGAATTGGGCACGCCATTCCCACAAGACCCGCATGAACAATTATGGGGCGCAATTGGTGCGGTGCTGGCAAGCTGGATGAATGCCAGAGCCAACACCTATCGCAAGCTGAATAATATCCCTGCTGCATGGGGTACGGCGGTGAATATTCAAGCAATGGTCTTTGGAAATATGGGTGATGATTGTGCGACAGGCGTGGCCTTTACGCGTGATCCTTCAACAGGGCGCAATATCTTTTATGGGGAATTTTTGATCAATGCCCAAGGTGAAGATGTGGTGGCTGGTATTCGTACACCATTACAATTGACCAAACTTGCCAGAGAAGAATCAGGCGAAAGTGCCCACTCATTAGAAGAAGCAATGCCAGAGGTATTCCAACAATTGGCAGATGTGCGTGATATTTTGGAAACGCATTATAAAGATATGCAAGATCTGGAATTCACCATCCAGCAAAATAAGCTGTATATGTTGCAAACCAGAAATGGCAAACGCACCGCAGAAGCGGCGATGAAAATCGCGGTGGATATGGCGCAAGAAGGGCTGATCACAACTGATGAAGCCTTGCTTCGCATTGAACCTGAATCACTTGACCAGCTGTTGCATCCCACCCTTGATCCAAAGGCAGAGCGTGATTTATTGGCGCGCGGCTTGCCTGCGTCTCCTGGGGCAGCGTCTGGTGAGATTTGCCTGAGCGCAGATAAAGCAGAGCAGCTTGCTGGCCAAGGTAAAAAGGTGATTTTGGTGCGCGTGGAAACAAGCCCTGAAGATATTCATGGGATGCATGCTGCCGCAGGGATCTTAACAGCCAGAGGCGGCATGACAAGCCATGCGGCGGTCGTCGCAAGAGGCATGGGCCGCGCTTGTGTTTCAGGTGCAGGTGATGTGCGTATTGATAGCAAATCTGGTGAAATTCATATGGCAGGACGTTGCCTGAAAGAAGGTGATGTGATCACCATTGATGGGTCTGCTGGCGAGGTTTATAACGGGGCAGTGGCCACCATTGAGCCGCAATTATCTGGTGATTTTGAAACGGTGATGGGCTGGGCTGATGCTGCGCGTCGTATGAGCGTGCGCGCCAATGCTGAAACAAAACTTGATAGCAGCAAGGCCCGTCATTTTGGCGCAGAAGGCATTGGTCTATGCCGCACAGAACATATGTTTTTTGATGCTGACCGTATCATCACCATGCGCGAGATGATCATGGCAGATAGCACAGAAGGCAGAGAAGCTGCTTTGACCAAATTATTGCCGATGCAACAAGCCGATTTTGAAACCTTGTTTGAAACCATGGCTGGCTTGCCTGTGACCATTCGCTTGCTAGACCCACCATTGCATGAATTCTTGCCACATACCCAAGCAGAGCTTGAAGATGTGGCAAAGGCGGCTGGCATTTCAATGGATGTGGCACGCCAACGTGCGCTAAAGCTTGCGGAATCAAATCCGATGTTGGGTCATCGCGGTTGCCGACTTGCCATCAGCTATCCTGAAATTTGCGCTATGCAAGCCAGAGCGATTTTCCAAGCCGCCTTGGTGGTCGCAGAAAAAACACAAGCCCCGATCCCTGAAATCATGGTGCCATTGGCTGGCTCAGCCAAAGAGATTGAGATCTGCCGCACCATCATTGATCAAACGGCAAAAGATGTGTTTGCTGAAAAAGGCGAATCAGTTGACTATTTGGTTGGGACAATGATTGAATTGCCACGCGCCGCTTTATTGGCAGATGAGCTGGCAGAGCAAGCGGAATTTTTCTCATTTGGCACCAATGATTTAACGCAAACCACCTTAGGCATCAGCCGTGATGATGCGGCTTCATTCTTGCATGCTTATGAAGCGCAAGGCATTTATGAAATCGATCCTTTTGTATCTATTGATCAAAAGGGGGTTGGGCTATTGGTGAAAACTGGGGCTGAAAAAGGTAAGACCGCACGTCCTGATATCAAGCTTGGGATTTGCGGCGAACATGGTGGTGATCCAGCGTCTATTGATTTTTGCGAATCAGTTGGGCTTGATTATGTGTCCTGTTCACCTTTCCGCGTGCCTATTGCAAGGCTTGCCGCAGCCCAAGCCGCATTACGTCACAAATCATCTAGCTAAGATCACATCTGTTTTATAGATGACGAAAAACAAAAAGCCTCACAAATTATGTGAGGCTTTTTAAATCTTTTACATTTCGCTAGCGCGTTACCGCGCTGAGCTGATCAGCTATTACTTAATGCCAAGACCAGCAAAACGCTTGTTAAAGCGTGCAACCTGACCTTCTGAATCAAGCACACGGTGCTGACCAGTCCAAGCAGGGTGGTTCAAGCTGTCAATGCTCAGCTTCATTTCGTCACCAGGCTTGCCCCAAGTTGAACGTGTTTTACGCTTTGAACCATCTGTCATCACAAGTGTGATTTCATGGTATTCAGGATGGATATCCTTTTTCATCATCTCTCTCCTGTTAGGCGCGCTAGCATTGCTGATCTAGCTGAAGGCCTGTAACTGAATTCTTTTGTGACGCTGTGTATAGACGTCTTTGCTCTATTATGCAAGCAGATTCAAAACCGCCTCATCCCTGCTTACTTTATTTCACCCATTGCCCAACAGATGGGGCAGTTTGCCCTATTGTGGCCGTCTTTTATCGTATGATATGCCTTTGCTATGCCTTGTGTTATAAACTATCGGCAACGCTATTGTGAAGGGCGTGCAAGAAAGGTCATTTATGTCATATCGTCTGTTATTTCAGGGCAATCGTGCCGCTGGCTCTGCACGCAGATCATCATCTGATAACGACGATCACGCGGCTGAGGCTTCCTTATCTTCTTTGCGGTTTTTCTGGCCTTTTGCCAAACAATATCGCGGCAAATTAATCGGTGCAGCGCTGTCATTATTGATGGTATCTGGTGCGATGCTGTCAATGGGGCGGGGGCTTGGCTATTTGGTTGATAAAGGCCTTGGCGCAGGCGATCCCAAGATTTTAGATCAAGCGGTTATTGTCACCTTGGTGATTGCGGCTGTGCTGGCTTTTGGCAGTTATCTGCGTGCAAGCTTGGTAAATCAGATTGGCGAAGCCATTGTCGCAGATATCAAAAAAGCATTATTCAATCACATGATGGGTTTGCATACGGGCTGGTTTGAAACAGCCAGAACAGGGGATTTGCTGGCGCGAATTAACACAGATACAACAGTGATGCAAACCGTGTTAACCTCTAGCCTTTCAATGGCGATTCGCAATGTGATGATTTTAATTGGCGGGTTGGTGTTGTTAATTTTGGCTAGCCCAAAAATGTCATTGGTGGTGGCAATTGTGGTGCCAGCTGTGGTGATCCCTGTGATTGCCATGGCACGGCGTTTGCGCAAAGCCTCTCGTCTTGCGCAAGATAAAGTCGCAGATGTCACTGTGCAGGCAGAAGAAAGCCTGTCAGCGATGCGTCTTATTCAGGCATTTGGCCAAGAAACAGAACAAAGCCGCCAATTTGGGGCAACTGTCCAAGATGCCTTGCACGCTGCCCTGAAACGCGTGCATTTGTTAGGGGTGTTATCAGGCACTGTGATCTTTATGGTCTTTTGCGGGATCGCGGTTATTTTATGGATCGGGGGACAAGATCTGTTGGCTGGCAAGATTACCGCTGGAGATTTATCAGCCTTTATTTTCTATGCTTTTTTGATTGCTTCTGCGACAGGCAGCCTGTCTGAATTGGGCGGCGGATTGCAACGTGCCGCTGGGGCAGCAGATCGGGTTGCTGCGATTTTAAATACAACAAGCGAATTACAAGATGCCGTCGTGCCAAAGCCTTTGCCAAAAGGCAATGGCGTGACTGTTCACTTGCAAGATGTCAGCTTTGCTTATCAAACACGTAAAGATGTGCCTGCCCTTCATCATCTATCAACCACCATCGAAGCTGGCTCGCGCGTGGCATTGGTTGGGCCAAGTGGGGCTGGCAAATCAACCTTATTTCATTTGATTTTGCGGTTTTATGATCCGCAAACAGGGACGCTGACCTTTAACGGGCTTGATGGGCGTGAAATGGCATTAACCGACTTGCGGTCTTATATCGGCTTGGTGCCACAAGAACCAGCGTTGTTTTCTGCCAGTTTGCACGATAATATTACCTTTGGCTTTCCCAATGCGACAAAACAAGCAGTAAGAGAGGCAGCCCGCCAAGCAGAAATTCTAGATTTTATTGATGGTCTGCCAGATGGCTTTGACAGCTTTGTTGGGGAAAAAGGAATCCGCTTATCTGGCGGGCAAAAACAACGCATTGCCATTGCCCGTGTGATTTTGCGTAATCCCCAATTATTATTATTGGATGAAGCGACATCGGCGCTTGATTCTGTGTCTGAGGCCGCGGTGCAAGCTGCCCTGACCAATTTGATGAAAGGCCGTACAAGCCTTGTTATTGCCCATCGTCTTTCCACCATTATTGATGCTGATCGGATTTTATTACTTGAAAAAGGTCATTTGGTGGCTGAAGGGACGCATGATGATTTGCTTGCCACCTCGCCGTTGTACCGTGAATTGGCTTTACATCAATTTGGCTAATGAAACAGCGTAATGGGATCTAAGATAGAGGGCGGCAAATTACTTAATATGCCAGCTTGTAGATCATCTTTGCCGACTGTTTCTTGGATAGTGTGAAAGATGATAAAAACGGCGCTATCTGGCGGTGATGTCATACCCAAAAACAGCTGTATTGGTGTCTCATTGGCTCCTGAAATCACAGAAGTCTGTTGTGTTACAAAGCCGATATCTGCCAAATCTTGCATCTGATAAGGAATATGATGCGCCACAATTTTTTGCGGTAATTCTGTAACGATTCTGATATCACCCGTGCGGTGAAAGATATCCAGCATCACCTCAGCGGTGGCAGGGTGCAAGGCATCTTGAATTTGCGCAAGGTCAGCTATGGTGCGCGATAGCGTAATCTCTTCAGAAATAGTCCAAGCTTGTGACGGCCAAATCATAAAGCTCTGATCGGGCGAGCGATAAGTTAGCTTTGTGGCATGGTTCAGATGAATGGCAGGATCAACTAGCGGCAGATCCTGTGTTGCTATCAAAAACCAGTTCGCATCATAGGCACTTGTTGGGGCATAAAGCACCTGAAATTGATCTGCTTGTGCCATATTTTGCGCAAGGATAGAAGACGGATCTGTGGGTGGTGGCCGCGAAATCTGAATGGCCTCTTCCCAATCTGGCAGGCTCACAGTCGATTCAATGCTGGCATAAATATCGGCGAAAGGGTCTATCACAACGCGTCTATCGGCTATCAGGTTCAGGGCATTTTGGTTGCTTACAACAGCAGAGGGATAGTGGGTTGGGGCCGATAACGCGATGACATTGGCCTTGCAATTGGGTCTATGGTCAATGGGATTAAAGAGGATCATACCCACGAGAAGCAAAAATCGGTGAATTGGCCAGTGAATAGAAGTTGTCATAAAACAAAGACTTATCAAAGCTAGTGCAAATCACAGCCTAAATTTGCTTCATCTTTTTTGTAAATCGCTTTTTTAAGTCCCCGACTAAGCTGCCAGACTAATTCGCTTCAGGTTTTTTGGTGAAACGTTGTGTGAATTTTAATTCGATGCGTCTGTTTCGGCTTCTGGCCTCATTGCTTGTGCCTGTATCGATTGGCTGGAATTCGCCATAGCCTGTGGCGGCAAGCCGTTCTGCTGGCACGCCTTGATCGATCAAAAAGCGCACCACTGACAAAGCGCGTTCTGTGGAAAGTTGCCAATTATCAGCATAAACGCCAGATACTGGCACATCATCTGTATGGCCATCCACCTGTAACACCCAGGGAATATCATCAGGGATCGTTTCCGAGATTTCCATCAAGGCGCGCCCAATTTCTTGTAATTGGTCTTTGCCTGCTTGCCCCAGATTGGCTTGGCCTTGGCCAAATAACACTTCTGATTGGAAGATGAAACGGTCTCCGACAATGGTCACATCATTTCGTTTGCCTAAAATATCGCGCAATCTGCCAAAGAAGTCAGATTTGAAGCGTTGTAATTCTTGGACACGGCTTGCCAAAGCTTGGTTTAATGATTTGCCCAAGGATGCGATGGTGACTTTATCGGCAAGGGCTTGTGCTTCTTTTTCGGCCAATAGGCTGCGCAGGGCGTCTAATTCATTGCGCAAAGTCAAAGTTGCCGCAATCAAGCGTTCAATTTCAAGCTGTGATTCTTCATTTAACGTTTGCTGGCCTTGCAAGGCGGTTTGGCTGGTGGCCAATTCTGTTGCTAATTTGTCTTTTTCACTCTGCAATGCCACTTGCGCAATCTCAATCGCTGATAATTTATTTGTGGTATCGGCCAATTTGCCCTCTGCTTCGGCAAGCGCGGCCCGTGCGGCCGCCAGCAAGGCCTGCTTATCAGCCAAAGATAAGCTCAGCTTTTCTGCGTCTGCGGCTTGTGCTGTTAATTTGGCATTGAGTGCTTGTAATTGCGCCAATTGATCAGCGGCGGTGGCTTCGCTTTCTGCCAGCGAAGATGATAAAGACAGGATGTTATCTTGCGCTGTGGCAAGCGCAGATTTTGTGCTGTTTAATTCAGCTGTTAAAGCGGCATTTGATTGGCGTTCTTGGCCAAGCAATGAGGATAAGGTGCTTAATTCAGACCGCAAAGCAGATAGAGAGGCATCTTGGCCAGATAACCGATAGGCCAGATTGGCTTGAATCAAAACAAAGACCATCAGTACAAAGACAAACACCATCAACAAGCTGGCAAGCGCGTCAACAAAGCCAGGCCACGTATAATCGCTTCGGTTGCGGTTGCTAAGGCGGGATACAGACATCAGTTACCAACCTTCACGATCTCAAATCTCATTGGCGTATCAATCATAAGGGTTAATCTTTACGTGCTTTTAAGCCAGCGTCTTTTTGCGCTTGTGATAAGGAGGTGGCGAGGGCTCTGATTTCAGCGCGCATTTCATTATGATGATCAAGGCGGCTTGCTGTCATTTGTTTGCCAAGCTCTGCCATGGTGGCTTGCAAGGCGGCCAATTGGTCACGCAACCGCCTATCATCTGCCAATAATTCACCAAGCTGATGCATGTTTTGGTTCATGGCTGTGATTTGTTCAATCATCTGGCCACGGTCATTTTCAGCATTATGGATGGCTTCTGCGAGTGTGATCAGGGCGCGTGAGGCTTCTTCGCTCATGCCTTGGGCCAAGGCCCCTGTGCCAGATTGGTTTTGTCCCGCAGGGTCATTATATTTGGCAAAGGCAGATAACCAATCTTCTACCTCATTGAAAAAACGGCCGATCGCTTGCCCAAGCTGCAAATCCAAAAAGCCAAGAACCAAAGAGCCACCAAGACCAAATAAAGAGGATGAAAAGGCTGTGGCCATACCAGATAAAGGCGCATCAAGACCATTGCGCAATTGTTTCATCATCCCTTCGAAATCAGAATTAACCAAATCAAGGCCGCCCACTACATCGCCCACAGCGCCAATGGTCTGTAACAAGCCCCAAAAGGTGCCAAGCAAGCCCAAAAAGACCAACAGACCAATCATATAGCGGGAAATCTCGCGCCCTTCATCTAGGCGGGCGGCAACCCCATCAAGGACAGAGCGCAAGGATAAGGCAGATAGGCGTGAATCAGATCTGGCATCGGCTAGCATCACATTGACAGTGGCAAGCAATACAGGTTTCGGCGCATTGGGATTGAGTGTGCGTGTGCGCTGAATGTCTGACAGCCAGCGCACTTCAGGGACAAGGCGTAACACTTGTAAAATGACATAGATAATACCGATCAGACCAACCGCAATGATCAAGGCATTCAACACAGGATTGCCCATGAAAGCCGCTGTTAGTGGTTTGATCAGAAGGCCCGTGATGATGATGACCACTACCAAAAATGCCATCATTCGGATCAAATATCTGCGCGGATCTGTCATGCCTGTCTCTCCTAAACCCCTGACGCGCAAAGTCACCGCGTCACATCATAACCTTTATAAAACAGGTTATGATAAAACAATGGCAGGATTATGGTGATGTGAAAAGGCTTAATCACATGACAGCAATTACGCTTGCAAATTGCGGGCCCTTAACTTGCCCTTAACTTGCCTTTAACTTGATAGGCTATCACGCCCTTCGCGTAATAATTTTAACAATAGTGTGTGAAGCTGTGAATTGGCCGCAACGATATTGCCTGTCTCAAGGGCTTTGTCACGAGAGGCAAAATCAGAAACAAATCCACCTGCTTCTCTGACGATCAGGTGACCTGCGGCAATGTCCCATAGGCTGAGGCCTGTTTCCCAAAAGCCGTCATAACGACCAGCGGCCACCCATGCCAAATCAAGTGATGCGGCCCCAAAACGGCGCACACCAGCTGATTTTTTCATCACCGCATTTAATTCTGCGATAAAGCGTTCGTCACTTTGCGCTGTGCCACGTCCCAAAAATGGAATGCCTGTGGCGAATAAGGCATCTGACATCTGACGGCGGCCAGACACTCTGATACGGCGTTCATTCATAAAGGCGCCCTTGCCTGTTTCGGCAAAGAAACATTCATTGCGGCTTGGATCTAGAATCAGGCCTGCTGTGATTTTGCCAGCTTGCATGACGGCAATTGAAATGGCGAAATGCGGAATCCCATGTGTGAAATTGGTGGTGCCATCAATGGGGTCAATGATCCACATGGGCTGATCAGGGTCGCTGGCTTTGATTGTGCCGCCTTCTTCCATGATGAAGCCCCAATCAGGACGCGCCTTACTCAATTCTTCTTGAATGGTTTGTTCTGCTGTGATGTCAGCTCTGGTGACGAAATCTGCGGCCCCCTTGCGGCTGACTTGCAGATTTTCCACCTCACCAAAATCACGCATCATGCGACGGCTGGCAGCATCTGCTGCTTTGAACATCACATTTATAAGGGCAGAACGACCAGCCATATTTTTCACTTTCTTCCTAAGAACACGCTAGTGCTGACAATGTGCCAAACAGTAACGATGGTGCCAGCTTTATCAGCTGGCGTTATTATCTAGCCTTTGAAACGTTCCACATAAGTGGCGTCTTCTGTTTTCACAATGATTTTTGTGCCAGCGGTAATATGTGGTGGCACCATGACGCGCAACCCATTATCAACCATCGCAGGCTTATAAGATGATGATGCGGTTTGGCCTTTGACAACGGCATCTGCTTCAACCACTTCAACCACTGCCTGATCAGGTAATGTTACAGAAATCGGCTCACCTTCATGGCTTTGCATGGTAACACTCATGCCATCTTGCAAAAAAGCAGCTGGCTCACCAATCATATCAGCGTCAATTTCATATTGCTCATAGGTGGTGGCATCCATGAAAATATGCTTTGTATCTTCGGCATAAAGATAGGTGCATTCTGCTTCGTCAAGGATCACACGTTCGACCGATTCGGTTGCACGAAAGCGCTCATTTAGCTTTGTGCCATCTTTGATGTCTTTTAATTCCACCTGTGCAAAAGCGCCCCCTTTGCCAGGCTTCACATGGCTGATTTTTACTGCAACCCATAAACGTGATTTATGTTCGATCACATTGCCAGGGCGGATGGCATTTCCGTTAAGTTTCATGACAGCAACCTCAAAAATAGGGAATGATGGGTGTCGTTTTGGCAAAAAACAGGCCAATTGCCAACCTTTTTATGCCAATCAGAGCAAAACGAAGCGTAAATGACCGCATAAGATAAGGCGTTTTTTTGCAAAAAGATCGCTGATTGACCTGTCAGCGATCTCTCAAAATAGCGATAAATTAATGGCCAAATGGCTGGCCAAATAAATGGCAAACCTTTAATGGGTCATGGCCACAGCGGTATCGAGCATTCTGTTTGAGAACCCCCATTCATTATCATACCAAGCCAATACCCGCACAAACCGTTTGCCCATTACCGTTGTCTGCGTAATATCAGCAATCGAAGAATGGGGGTCTGTGTTAAAATCAATGGATACCAAAGGCTTTTTATTAATGCCAAGCACCCCAGAAAGCGGGCCTTTTGCCGCTGCGATTAAGGCCTTATTCACATCGTCAACACTGACATCTTTTTCAGCAACAAATTTGAAATCAACTGCTGATACATTGGCTGTTGGAACGCGGATCGCAGACCCATCAAGCTTGCCTTTTAATTCAGGCAATACAAGGCCAACAGCTTTGGCCGCCCCAGTGGATGTTGGTACCATTGATTGCGCGGCTGAACGCGCGCGGCGCAAATCTTTGTGACGATTATCCAAGATATTTTGGTCATTCGTATAGGCATGAATGGTTGTCATATAGCCGCTTTCAATGCCGAAATTATCACTCATCACCTTGGCAATGGGGGCCAAACAATTGGTTGTGCAAGATGCGTTTGACACAATGTTATGTGACGGTTGTAATTGGTCTGAATTCACGCCATACACCAATGTGAAATCACTGTCATTGGCAGGGGCAGAGATCAGCACTTTTTTCGCGCCTGCCTCTAGATGGCGCATCGCATCAGCTCTGGCATTGAAAATACCAGCACATTCCAAAACAACATCAATGCCAAGCTCTTTATGAGGCAGGTTTTCTGGCCCTCTTATATGAGTCATTTTGATCTGGCCATTGCCAATATCCATCCAATCATCGCCTGTTGTCACGCCTCGTGGAAAGCGACCATGGGTGGAATCATATTCAAACAGATGCGCTGATGTTTCAACACAACCTGGTGTGTTGATTAAGGCGACTTCAATATCGTTTCGTCCTGATAATGCCAGTGCGCGAAGAGTCAATCGTCCAATACGGCCAAAGCCGTTAATAGCGAGTCTTGTGGTCACATTATGTCCTTTACAGATAACTGAGTTATACAGAGTGCCCGATTTTTGCGACAGCTGTCCCCGTTACAGCTTTGCTTTTGCCGCAGCGCAAATGGCATCTGATGTGATGCCAAATTTTTCGTAAAGTGTGCCTGCTGGTGCAGAGGCGCCAAAGCCTGTCATGCCGATAAAGGTGCCTTTGCGACCAATCAAATCTGACCAGCCTTGTGCAATGCCAGCTTCAATGGCGATTTGCACAGTGCCCTCGCCAAGCAAGCTGTCGATATAGGCCTCATCTTGTGCCATCAAAATATCTAAACAAGGCACAGATACCAGCCTTGTGGCAATGCCATCTGCTTCTAGGGCTTTTCTAGCGTCATCTGCGATAGCCACTTCAGAGCCTGTTGCCAGCAAAGTGACTTTCGGCTGTGATGAGGCTTCGGTTAAGATATAGCCGCCTTTGGCAGATTTATTTTCTGCAACCTCATCCCCAAGACGCAATTGTGGCAAGCCTTGGCGGCTTAAGGCCAAAATCGATGGGGTATTATGAGATGTCATCGCGATTTGCCATGCTTCGGCTGTCTCAACAATATCAGCAGGGCGGAAAACATTGACATTTGGCATGGCACGCAAGCTGGCGATATGTTCAACAGGCTGGTGTGTTGGGCCATCTTCGCCAAGCCCAATAGAATCATGTGTCATGACGTAAATCACACGCTGTTCCATCAAGGCTGACAGACGAATAGAGGGGCGGCAATAATCTGTAAAGACCAAGAATGTGCCACCAAATGGGACAAGACCGCCATGCAATGAAATGCCGTTCATCGCCGCGGCCATGCCATGTTCACGTACACCATAATGGATATAGGTGCCGCCGTAATTATCAGCTGAGAAGATCTGATGATCTCCAACTTTGGTGTTGTTTGACCCTGTTAAGTCAGCTGATCCACCAAACATGGCTGGCACGGCTGGCACAAGCGCGCCAATGGCCTTTTGGCTGGCAACTCTTGTGGCAATTTTTTGTGGCTCACCAGATGCCAGCTCTTGTTTATAGGCCGCAATGGCGGCATCGACATCTTGATCAAAATCACCTGAATTCATTTTCATGAAATCAGCTTTATGGGCTGACGCATCGAGACGCGCTTGCCACGCATCAGCATCTGCCTTGCCTTTGGTGCCAACATTGCGCCACGCATCCAAGATGTCTTGTGGGATAACAAATGGGTCATGCGACCAGCCAAGAGCCTCTCTTGTGCCTTGAATTTCATCTGCGCCAAGCGGGGCGCCGTGAATGCCTGAGGTGCCTTTTTTGGTTGGGGCACCATAACCGATCACAGTTTTACATCTGATTAAGGTTGGGCGGTCATCTGTTTTGGCTTGTGCAATCGCATCTGATACAGCGGCGGCATCATGGCCATCACATGACAAGACTTGCCAGCCATAAGCTTCGTAACGCTTGGTTGTGTCTTCAGATACAGTCAGTGATGTTGGGCCATCAATGGAAATGCCATTATCATCAAATAGCACAATGATACGGCCCAATTTCATATGGCCTGCAAGCGAGGCTGCTTCGTGGCTGACCCCTTCCATCAAACAGCCATCACCAGCGATGACATAGGTGTAATGATTAACCAAATCATCGCCATAAATCGCTGCTTTGTGGCGTTCTGCCATGGCCATCCCAACGGCATTAGAAATGCCTTGGCCAAGCGGGCCTGTTGTTGTCTCGATGCCTTTTGCATGACCATATTCAGGATGGCCAGCTGTCTTTGCGCCCCATTGGCGGAAGGCTTTCACTTCGGCTAGGCTCATATCTTGATAGCCAGTTAAATAAAGCAGGGCGTAAATCAGCATGGACCCATGACCAGCGGACAGGATAAATCTGTCTCTGTCTGGCCAATCAGGGTTGCTGGCATCAAACCGCATATGATCTTGGAATAAGGCTGTTGCCGCGTCTGCCATTCCCATTGGCATACCAGGATGGCCCGATTTGGCAGCTTCTACAGCGTCCATAGCAAGGGCGCGAATGGCGTTCGCCATATCAAGTTGTGATGCGGTCATAAAATTACTCCTAAAGGATAGCGGCACGGTCTGAAATTTGGGGCCATCATGCGCCAATCAGGCCGCTTCAGTCAATCGTGTAATATGTCAAAAAACATGATGAATGGTGCGGCCTGAGTGGGGCCTTGATGACGGTTATTTTATTCTGTTTCGCCTAGCGAATGAACACGTCATCACAATCATCTGGAAGTGTTGAATTTTTCGCTCATTCCGCTATGCTGTAATCTGATAATGTCATCTTGGTTATGACAAAGAACCAAACGGTTAAATCTGATAACCATTAAAATAGAAAAGATAGATCGCTGATGTCTCGCTTAACCGCTGCTATTGATGCTGTTGAACAATCACTCGCTGATTTGCAAAAAGCGTTATCGGATCGCGCTGAACGTGTTGCATCTGCTGAGGCGCAACAGCAAAATCAGGATAAGGACAGCTTGCATGATGAGGCGGCAAATGGGATTGTCATTTCAGATGATGAGTTGCTTGCGATGAAATCAGAATTGCAAGAAGCGATGAGCCTTGTCAGAGAAATTCAGGCACCTGATCAGGTGACACCAAATCAGGCCGCACCAGATGCGCCTGTTGTTGATGAGGAGCCTAACAGATGAGCGGGCAGATGAGCGGGCAGATGAGCGGGTCAATCGTCACAATTCGTATTAATGGCCAGCCTTATCAATTAGGATGTGATAAGGGGCAAGAAGCTGAGATTGAGGCTTTGGGCAAGCAAGTGGATGGGGTTGTTTCATCTCTTGTGGCGTCTGTTGGGCAAATTGGTGAAGCGCGTTTATTGGTGATGGCGGCCTTGTTGCTGGCAGAACAAAATAAAGCCGCCCCAAATAAGGCAGCTTCACAAAGCGAAAATGTGGCTGAAGATGCCGATATTGAACGGCTGGAAAAGCTGGCAGCATCTGTTTCTGCCCTTGCCGCTTCGTTGAAATAAGCCTACATACAAAAACCATAGAATTATAATTTAAAAATTTGGCTAGACAGTGCGTTAGGTCTTTCAATCCCTGGGACCATAATCTTCTGACGGGAGCTGCCTCTGGTGAGGCTGAGGTCTGATTATTGCGGCACCCACCTGTACTACAGGTCACAGAGGATGAATCACGCCGACGGCTGTTCCGGCCATCTTTTTTAATTTTTGGTTTTTTTATTTTGGGTTTTAATCAAAAGGTCTTTTTCGGCTTATGACAGAACATCTCGATATGTCTTCAGAACATCATGACTTAGATGACGTGAAAAAGGCATTGCGAAAAACAGCATCTCAGACGCGCAAAAAAGCCTTTGATCTTTGGCCAAATGCGGCGGCCATGATCACAGATCATGCGGCTCAGATCTATAATCATTTTCAGCCTCGTATCGTTGCGGCTTATTGGCCCATTCGCACAGAAATTGACCCTATCCCTTTGCAAACAAAGCTGGTCTCACTGGGGGCTTCAAGGGGGGCCTCATCTTGTTTGCCAGCCACCCCAGCAGAAGGATTGCCTTTGACCTTTCATCACTGGCAAGAAGGCATGGCATTACATGACGGTCCCTATGGCACCAAAGAGCCCTTTTCAGATGCGCCGATCTTGACGCCTGATCTGATTTTGGCGCCCTTATTGGCTTATGATAAAGCGTGCTGGCGGCTTGGTTATGGGGGCGGATTTTATGATCGCACCTTGGCGGCCCTAGAGGCGCAAGGCAAACAAGCGTCGGTGATTGGCATTGCCTTTGATGAAAGCGAAGTGGCATCTGTGCCAACAGGCCCCTATGACAGGCAACTTGATGGGATCTTAACGCCATCTGGCCTGCGTCTTCCCCAAGAGATGCCATAAAGAGCCTTAACCATAAGCCCTTAAGCCATAAATGATGGTAAGAGTAAAGAAAGTAAGCCAATGAGAACGCTGTTTCTAGGTGACATTGTCGGACGCACCGCACGTCAAGAAGTGATCAAACAACTGCCAGATTTGCGCCAATCCCATCGCCTAGATGCGGTGATTGTGAATTGTGAAAATGCCGCTGGGGGATTTGGTATAACGCCTGCGATTTGTGATGATTTATTTGCCGCTGGCGCGGATGTGTTAACCACAGGCAATCATGTGTGGGATAAAGCAGAAATCGCGCCCTATATCGCCAAACAGCCTCGGTTGTTGCGGCCAGCCAATATGGATCGGGCTTTTCCTGGGGCTGGCACTGTTATTCATAATCTTGCTGATGGCAGACGCCTTGGTGTGATTAATGTGATGGCCAATTTATTTATGGCTGACAATGACAATATGTTTGCCGCGCTAGACCATTGTTTGACCAAGATGCAGCTTGGCAGAGATGCTGATTTTATTCTGGTTGATGTGCATGGTGAGGCCACTTCAGAAAAAGTGGCAACAGGTATGTTTTGCGATGGCAAGGTATCTTGTGTGGTTGGCACACATACCCATATCCCAACCGCAGATCACCGCGTGCTAGCAGGTGGCACCGCCTTTCAGACAGATGCTGGCATGTGTGGTGATTATCATTCCGTGATTGGTATGGATGTTGAGGTCGCCATCAGCCGCTTTACGGGCCAGAAAAAAGGCGGCAAAGCAGGCAGATTATCGGTGGCCATGGGCGTCCCAACCTTATCTGGCCTGCTTGTTGAAACAGATGATAAAACAGGCCTTGCGATCTCAGCAGACCCTTTTCGGATGGGCGGCGTCTTATCACAAACAAGCTGACGATTGGTTAAAATCCTTGCCCCGCATTTGCCCCTTTTGCTATGAGTGTACATAGCAAATAATCATAACCTTTTTAGATGATAGAGTTTCTATTCCCATGGCAGGCCACTCCAAATTTAAAAATATCCAGCACCGCAAAGGCGCACAGGATAAAAAACGTGCAAAAGTTTTTTCTCGTCTTGGCAAGGAACTGGCTGTGGCAGTCAGAGCAGGGACAGATCCTGCCTCTAATCCACGTCTTCGGACCGCGCTTGCCGCATGCCGCGCCGCCAATATGCCAAAAGATAATATTGATCGCGTAATCAAAAAGGCCGAAGGCGGCGATGGCGCGCAATATGAAGAAATCCGCTATGAAGGCTATGGACCAGGTGGGACAGCCTTGATTGTGGAAACCATGACAGATAACCGCAATCGCACCGCATCTGAAGTGCGCGCTGCCTTCAGCAAATATAATGGCTCATTGGGCGAAACAGGATCTGTCAGCTTTATGTTTGATCGGGTGGGCGAGGTTTTATATCCCGTCGATGCTGCAGATGGTGATGCGATGTTTGAAGCCGCCCTTGAAGCAGGCGCGGATAATGTGGAATCAGATGATGATGGTCATGCGATCACCTGTGCCATTGAAGATTTCAATATGGTGCGTGATACGCTGGAAGACACATTTGGCTCACCTGAAGAAGCCGCAATTGTCTGGAAGCCGCAAAACACAGTAGAAGTCACAGCTGATCACGCCAAAGGGTTGCTGAAATTGATGGAAGTGCTGGATGATAATGATGATGTCCAAGCCATTGCGTCTAATTTTGATATTTCAGATGAGGTGCTGGCATCTTTGGACAGCTAAGGCAAGATAATGAGGTTGGTATTTCATAGCCGCCCATAGACCCCGAATTGAGAAGGATAGGCGATGCGAATGCTTGGGATTGATCCTGGTCTGACTTGCACAGGTTGGGGTGTCATTGAACAGCAAGGCACCAAGCTGGTCCATTTAGGTCACGGTCATATTCGCACAACACCCGCACAGCCTGATCATTTGCGCTTGCAACAAATTTTCGATGGCATTGTGGCGGTCTGTCAGGATCATGGGCCGCATGCGGCGTCGATTGAATCTGTCTTTATGGCAAAAAATGCCAAATCAGCTTTGAAATTGGGAATGGCGCGCGGTGTCGCGATGGCCGCTTGTTCACAGCAAGAATTGCCGTTAAATGAAATTGCGCCACGCTTGGCCAAAAAAGCGGTCACAGGCTCTGGGTCAGCTGATAAAAAACAAATGCAAACCATGGTCTCTCATCTTTTGGGCGTTGTGCCAAAAGGCGCGGATGCGGCTGATGCGCTTGGCATTGCGATTGCGGGCATTCATGATGCGGCCAATGGCTCTTTGCTGGATGTGCGTCAAGCGCGGTCTAGTCTACCTCATTCTGGTCTAAATAAAGATACTATTGGAAGTGACAATAACAGGCCGTCACGCACCCCGCGTACAGGGCAAGGGCTAGCGGCTGCGATCCAAGCCGCACTAGCAAAAGAACAGCGATAAAGCGAGTGATACTATGCGAGTGATACTATGCGAGTGATATTATGATTGCACATCTTGCTGGCACATTGGCGAATAAAACGCAAACACAAGCGGTGATTGATGTTGGCGGTGTTGGCTATTTGATAACAGCGACCTCACGCACACTTGATGCGATTGGCGAAATTGGCGGCTCGGTGAAGCTGTTAACAGAAATGGTCGTTCGCGAAGATTCCATGACTTTATTTGGCTTTGGCTCAACGCATGAAAAAGATGTGTTCTTATTGCTTCAAACTGTGCAAGGGGTTGGCGCAAAAGCGGCGATTGCGATTTTATCAGCACTTGGCCCTGCTGAGGTTGAAGAGGCCATCATGGCAGGTGACAAAGCGATGATCACGCGCGCTGATGGTATTGGGCCAAAAATTGCAACACGTATTGTCAATGAATTGGCTGAAAAATTGGGCAAATTAAAATCAGCAAGCCTCGCCCCTGCTATGGGGAGTGGCGGCGGTCTATCTGGCGGTCTATCTGATCAGGCAGATCTGGCGGCCAATGTGGCTTTGTCAGATGCGCTTTCTGCGCTGGTGAATTTGGGCTATGCAAGAGCCGAAGCGTGGCAAGTATTGCGCGAGATTTCTGCAACCGATTCTGGTGCTGATAGCGCAAGCTTGATCAGTGCGGCGTTGAAAGAATTGGGCATCAAAGGAGGGCGGCTATGAGCCAAGATGGCACAACAGATAACCGCCTGACCTCAGGGCATCAAATTGACCCGATAGAGACCACAGATCACGCGCTTCGTCCCAAGCGGCTGGATGATTTTATCGGCCAAGGCCAAGGCAGGCAAAACCTTGAAATGTTCATCACCGCGGCGCGTAGCCGCGCTGAAGCGATGGATCATATCTTGCTTCATGGCCCGCCAGGACTTGGCAAAACAACCATGGCGCAAATTATATCTGGCGAACTTGGCACAGGCTTTCGGGCAACCTCTGGGCCCGTCATTGCAAGAGCAGGTGATTTGGCCTCATTGCTGACCAATCTGGCGCCCAATGATGTGTTGTTTATTGATGAAATTCATCGCCTGAATCCATCTGTTGAAGAAGTGCTTTATCCTGCCATGGAAGATTTTCAGCTAGATTTGATGATTGGCGAGGGGCCATCTGCACGATCTGTGCGTATTGATTTGCCGCCTTTTACCCTTGTTGGGGCGACAACCAGAGCGGGATTGCTGACCACGCCTTTGCGAGATCGTTTTGGCATTCAAATGCGCATGCAATTTTATACGCCAGATGAATTATCTACCATTTTATTGTCTCAAGCTGCCAAATTATCTTTGAATTTGGCTGATGATGGGGCTTATGAAATCGCCAGACGCGCCAGAGGCACACCGCGTATTGCAGGCCGTTTGTTGCGGCGGGTACGTGATATCGCAACCGTAGAAGGGGCAGAGGTGATTGATGCCGCCTTGGCTGATCGTGCTTTGCTGCGTCTTGATGTGGATGCCACAGGTCTTGATCAAATGGACAGGCGCTATCTGTCATCTTTGGCAGATCATTATGGCGGCGGGCCTGTTGGGGTGGAAACCTTGGCCGCGGTACTGGCAGAACAACGCGATATGCTAGAAGAGGTGATTGAGCCCTATTTGATGCAAACAGGCTTATTGATGCGCACCCCGCGGGGCCGCTGTTTGTCGCGTAATGGCTGGGATTATTTGGGCCTAACCCCGCCACCTGCGGCCGCCACACAGCTTGATTTTCTGTCTGATGATGGGGCCAATAATGACGACTGACCGTGGCCAGACAGATATTTTTGGCGGCTTTGTGCCTGATACAGCGCGAGCGATGCGCGACGGCTGGGTCCAAGATGGCGCCCATTTTTATCCCTTGATTGTGCAATTTGAAGATACCGATGCGGGCGGCATTGTCTATCACGCCAATTATTTAAGCTTTGCTGAAAGAGGCCGTTCAGGCTGGTTGCGCATTCTTGGCATTTCCCAAAATGACAATCTTTATGACCAAAAGGTGGGCTTTGTAGTGCGCCGCGCGAGCCTTGATTATCTGCGTCCTGCCAAATTAATGGATGAGGTGATCGTGGAAACCAAACTCAAGCAAGCAAGCCGTGTTAAAATGACAGCTGAGCAAATTATTAGAGGCATTGATCAGCCACAGGCTGGTGCAAAGGCAAAAAATCTGCGTGATTGCCCTATTTTTGCCAAGGTTGAGGTTGAAATAGTTATGGTCAATGATGGCGGGCGGCCAATCCGCTTTCCACAACAAATCATGGATGCCATGTTATCAGATTCTGGGTTGCCAAATTCTGGGCCAGATAATGATGTGGCATCATAAGGGCTGAAAAATACCAAGGCCAGATGGCACCGCCAATGAGCAGGGCCATAGGCAAGCGAGAGAGAAAAAGCCACCTTTACCCAAAAGGGGGCTTTGATAAGGTTTAAGAGGGGATAAAGGATGACTGAGATTGATTTGAATGTGACGCAAACAGCCCATGATTTGACAATTATGGGGCTGTTTTGGGCTGCTGATCCGCTTGTCAAATTTGTCATGTTGCTATTGGTAGCCGCATCGATTTGGTGCTGGGCCATCATCTTTGAAAAAGTGGTATCATTGCGCCGCGAAGAAAGCCGCACTTTGCATTTCGAAAATGAATTTTGGTCAGGCGGCTCTTTGGATCGTCTTTATGATGAAACAGGGGCCAATCCCAATAATGCGCAAGCGCGGGTGTTTGCAGCGGCAATGCGGGAATGGCGCCGTGCCTCTGCCAAAGGGCTGACAGCCACAGGGCGTGCTGATTTGAAAGCCTCTCTTGTTGACCGTATTGACCGTTCTATGAATTTCACCATCACAAGAGAGATGGATAAGATGGAAAAAGGCATGAATTTTCTTGCCTCTATTGGCTCTGTATCGCCGTTTGTCGGATTGTTTGGCACGGTTTGGGGCATCATGAACGCGTTCCAATCCATTGCCGAATCGAAAAACACCTCTTTGGCCGTTGTGGCCCCAGGTATTGCCGAAGCCTTATTTGCGACCGCGCTTGGTCTAGCGGCGGCGATCCCTGCGGTTGCGGCCTATAATAAATTTTCAGGTGATTTGCAAAGACGCGCCGCGCAATTGGAAACTTTTGCATCTGAATTTTCCACCTTATTAGCACGCCAACTGGATGAAGGTGGTCAATAATGGGGGCCTCTTTAAACAGATCGCAAGGCCGCGCTGGTCGTTCACGCCATCGGCCAATGGGAGAAATTAATGTCACACCTTTCGTGGATGTGATGTTGGTTTTATTGATTGTTTTTATGGTAACAGCCCCGCTTTTAACCGTCGGTGTGCCTGTGGATTTGCCAAAAACAAAGGCGGGTCAAATTTCAGCTGATGCTGCGCCACTTGTTGTGTCTATTCAAGAAGATGGACAAATTTACTTGCAAGAAACCGCGATAGAAGAAGAGGCCTTGATCCCGCGTTTAACCGCTGTGTCTGAAGCCAATCCTGATGTGCGTATTTTTGTACGTGGTGACAGATCTGTGTCTTATGGTGCGGTTGTGGAATTAATGGGCCGCATCCAAACTGCTGGCTTTTCGCGTGTTGCGCTTGTCGCGCAATTACCAGAAGACAGCTAGGCTTTATGATCGGTTGAAAGTGCTCTTATGATGAATCGCTTCACCTTGATTTCTGTTGGCTTTCATATTGCCGTGGTCACTGTGTTGGCCGTGGGGTGGCCGTCTTTTAGCAAAAAAGACATAAATGAAGACCAGCTGGTGATCATTGATATGGTGGATTTGGCAGAGGTCACAAATATCGCCTCACAATCTGAAGGCGCCCCACAAGATGATTTGGATCAAGAAAAAGCACGACCAAAACCGCCGCCACCACCACCACCACCACCACCGCCGCCACCGCCACCTGCGCCAGAACCTGCGCCGACACCAGAACCTGCGCCAGAACCTGCGCCAAAGCCAGATGTGGCAAGTGCTGAAATTCTGCCAACTGATAAAAAGCCTGAAGTGGCAAAGCCTATCGCACGTCCTGTGCCACGGCCAACGCCGCCTAAAAAACCAAAAGCAGAGGTAAAAAAGCCAACGCCTAAACCAGCGCCAAAACCAAAACCAAAACCAAAGCCTGATCTGTCAAAGATTAATGAGCTTGCCAAGAAATCTGAGCAGCAGAAAAAGCGCAAAGAAGCTGCCACAGGTGTTTTGCAAAATTTGGCCAATATTCAAAAAACCAAGGAAGCTGACAAAAAACAGGCGCAAAAAGTGAAAAAAGATGCTGTAAAAGACAAAGTTGCCACAAATTTGTCAAATGTTGTCTCTAAGGTTACACAAAAGACAGATGCTGAGCCTAGCCTGACACCAATTGGTGTATCTGAATTGGACAGGTTGCGTAACCATATTGCGGCGCAATGGAACCCGCCACCTGCTGCGGCTGGGGCTGATCGTCTGAAAGTGGATATTTTTGTGAAATTAAAACCAGATGGCACGGTAACAGAGGCAAGCATTGTGGAAAAAGCACGATATCAAAAAGATGGCACCTATCGCGCGGCGGCGAATGCCGCTTTACGTGCCGTCCTAGATGCGTCACCTTTGCCATTGCCACGCGAAAAATATGACTTATGGAAAGAATTTATCTTTGGCTTTGATCCGCGCTTTATATCACGGTGATGTTGAAGCATAAGATGGTATTCTATTTTATTGTGTTGTAGGCATAAGGTAACAAAAGGCGATGGGACCTATATCTATTACAGAAAACACCGCCACGCTGATGACAGGAGAGCAGGAATGACAGGAAAAACCACGCAGACGCCATTTCGAAATGAAACAGGTCAGTCTTTTGTGATGGCTGGTCTTCTTGCTGTAATCTTGTTCGTCACACCGTTATTGGCGCAAGCGCAATTGCGATTGGATATCACAGATGGACGGGTGGCACCTATCCCTGTTGCCATTGCAGAATTTACGGGCCCAGACGGCCAGCCGACCAGTGTGGGTCGCCAAATCTCACAGATTATATCTGATGACCTCAGCAGCTCTGGCCAGTTTAAACCAGTTGATTCCGCTGCTTTTATCTCGCCGCCAGATTCGCCAGATATTCGCCCTGATTTCAATGATTGGATTCCGCTTGGGGTCAAAGGCTTGCTGGTTGGCTCTGCTTTTATCAATGATGCTGGTGCGCTTGAGGTGGAATTTGTGTTATGGGATGTGGTCGCTCAGCGTGATATCACAGCAGGCGGCGGCGAGGCATCTCAAGAAGGTTTGCGCCGTCTGTCTCATCAAATTGCTGATTTTGTATATGAAGAATTCACAGGCGACAGCGCCTATTTTGATACCCAAATCGTCTATGTTGCAGAATCAGGCCCTGCTGATCGGCGCATCAAACGTTTGGCTATTATGGACCAAGATGGCCATAATCATCGCTATTTAACCTCAGGTTATGATCTTGTGCTAACGCCGCGCTTTTCGCCAACCGCCCATGAAATTGCGTATTTGAATTATTTTAATGATGAGCCAAATGTATATCTTTTGGATGTTGCCACAGGGCGTACAGAACGGGTGGGGTCGTTTCCTGGCATGACATTTGCGCCACGCTTCAGTCCTGATGGGGATGCGCTGATTATGTCGCTTGCCGAAGATGGCCTGACCGATATTTATGAATTGGATCTGAAAACCCAAAATATCACCCAACTGACACGTTCACCATCAATTGATACCTCTCCTTCCTACAGCCCTGATGGCAAATCTGTTGTCTTTAATTCTGACAGAGGCGGCACTCAGCAGCTTTATGTGATGGGGCGCAATGGCAAATCTGTGAAACGTATCAGCTTTGGTGATGGTCGTTATGCCACCCCTGTTTGGTCGCCACGTGGTGATATCATCGCTTTTACCAAAATCGTCAAAGGCGAGTTCTTCATTGGGGTTATGAATGTTGATGGGTCTGGTGAAAGGTTACTTGCCAGAGGCTTTTTGGTTGAAGGTCCCACATGGGCCCCCAATGGGCGTGTGTTGATGTATTTCAAACAAGAACCGCAAGAAGCAGATGGATCTGGCGGTGAAGTGGCTATGTATCGTGTTGATATCACGGGCTTTAATGAACGCCGCATCATCACGCCAGCCGATGGCAGTGACCCTGCTTGGTCACCCTTATTGCAATAGGGGTATTACAATAGGGGGCTCGTAATCGGGTGGTGAAAAGCAACAAAACGTCAAGATAGCTCTGTGACAGGAAAGGGCTGTTTTTTGAAATTAAAACAAGGTCTAACACAGAAAAGCTCGCACATTTTGCTTTGATTGGTTTTCTGCGATGTAAAAACTTGCGATTGGGCTGTGTTAATGGTAAAGAGAATTTGGTTACCAGTGTCACTTCACCTGTTTGGCGTTTAATCAGCCTATAATAAGGCTGGGTTTGGCGAAAGGAGAGGGTGGTACAAAACGAATTCGCTAATGTGCAGGCCAACTGTGGTTTGTTCAGTTTTTTGGGAGCATCGCATGTTCAAACCTTTATTTACGCTATTCGCAGCGACTTTCCTTCTTGCAGCTTGTGAGACGGCCTCTACTATTTCAGAAGAAGCTGCTGGTGCATCAGATGCCTCTGCCGCATCATCATCTTCAACTGCCTCAGCCTCATCATCAACCGATGCTGGCTCATCAGCAAGCGCTTCTGCTTCAAGCGAAGCAGCCGCAGCCGCAGCATCTGCTCTTGACGATGCGCGTTCTGAATTGATGTCAATCGGCGATACAGTGTTGTTTGGCTACGATTCATCTCAGCTAGATGCTGATGCAATGGCAACTTTGGATGCGCAAGCTGCTTTGTTGAACGCCAAGCCTAGCTTCCGCGTTAAGATCGAAGGTCATGCTGATGAGCGCGGCACGAGAGAATATAACCTAGCATTGGGTGAGCGTCGTGCGTCTGCTGCCCGTGATTATTTGGTTGCTAAGGGCGTTGATGGCTCTCGCATCCGCATCGTATCATATGGCAAGGAGCGTCCTGCTGTTGTTGGTTCAAACGAAGAGGCATGGGCGAAAAACCGTCGTTCAGTCACAGTGCTGAACTAACCCACGCACCTAGCGTTACGAAATGCAAAAGGCCTTGTGACACACAAGGCCTTTTTTTTGCCCAATTTCAGTCTTAAGTGGTACAGTGCTTAAGAAATTATGCGTTTTATGATGATTGAATGTTTTCTGAACGCCATTGATAAGATCCCATGTGATAGGAAAGAAAAGAGATCTGTTGTGAAAAAGTTTCTGATGATTGCGGCTATGGCTATGATGATGACGCCGCCAATGACTATGGTTGCTTCTGCGCAATCAAGTGATTCAAATTCCGCCTTGCTCGCGCGTCAGACCATGCGATTGAACAATGTGGAAGAATCGCTCAAAGATGTACGTGGTACGGTCGAAACAGAATTGCGCGCCATTCGCCTGCAAATGGAACAAATGTCTAGCACAACCTTGTCAAACAGCGCCGCGCAAGCGGCATCTGTCAAAGATTTAAAAGGTAAGATCAGCGAATTATCAGATGATATTGCGATTTTCAATCAGCGTTTGCGTCGCTCAATTGAAATGGCATCTGATATCGAATTTCGGGTGTTGCGCATGGAAAAGCGCATGCAAACCCTGTTATCGCTATCTGGTGACAATTTGGCCAATGCGATCTTGCAAGATGATGTTACCGCAGGTGGCACCGCCCCTGCTGTTTCTATGAGCCGCGATGCTGATACAGGCGGATCCACATGGCTTGTAGAAAAAGATGAAGTGGCGCCAGAACTGGAAAAAATCACAGATGCGTCTGAGGCCGATAATGACAGCGTGATTGCAGATAATGCTGATAATAACAGCGGTGATGAGGTGCTGGTGGCTGATGATGCGGGTGGTGATGGTCTTGCACAAGCTGATGCGCAGGCTGATGCACAGGCTGATCCACAAGCTGGTGATGATACCACCGAGGTGGCAAGCCAAGATGAACAAGTGACTGAAGACATCATTGAAGTGCCAAGCGTTCTGCCTGATGCTAGTCCAGAAGAGCAATATCGCTTTGCGCTAGGGCGGGCTTTGCAAAATGATCTGGAAACCGCCGAAGCAGCTTTCGCAGAATTCAGAGACACCCATCAAGGTCATGAACGCGCGCCAGATGTGTTATATTGGCTAGGCCGCGTGCAATTCATTCAAGGATCTTATGAAAAATCAGCGATGACATTCACCGAATTTAATTCTGAATTCCCCGCTGATTCCCGTCTGCCAGATGCGATTTTGATGATTGCAGAATCAGTTGCGAATTTTGCCACAGCAGAACAAGCCTGTCAGATTTTTGCTGATCTGCCACAATTGCTTGATCAGCCACCTGAATCATTTGTGAAACGTTTGGGTGAATTAAAAACAGACGCGGCCTGTGCAAGCTAGTCAGAAAGATAGCCAAAATCTTGATGCCATTTGTGCGGCCGCCATTGCAGATGGCTATGCCTGCTTGCTAGGTGATCAAACGCTTTATGATGTGCCAAGCAAGCTTCATTGGCTAGTGGCTTTATCTGGTGGGCCTGATTCTACGGCGCTTCTTCATTATTTAAAACAGGCGGCACCTCATTTTGGTGCCAGCCTTAACGCTGTGATTATTGATCATAATTTGCGCCCCCATTCGGCTCGTGAAGCACGTGATGTGTTGCAATTTTGCAAAAGCCAAGGTGTGGATGCCAGTATCATGAAAGTTACCGCGCCGCCGCCCGTGGCCAATAAACAAGCCTGGGCGCGTGACGAACGCTATAAGCTGTTATGTCAAAAAGCGCGCGAAGGCGGCCAGATCTTATGGCTTGGTCATCATCAAGATGATCAAGCAGAAACCGTTGCAATGCGCTTGGCACATGACAGCGCGCTTGCAGGGTTATCAGGCATGGCGCCGCTTGTGGTAAAGCAAGGGGTGGTTTGCTTGCGCCCCTTCTTAAACCTTAAAAAACATATCTTGCAGCAAGCGTGCGTGCGCCATCATTTATCATTTGTGCAAGATGCCTCGAATCACAATACAGCGTTTGAGCGAACAAGATGGCGTCACTTGCTCGCCCAAGATGATTTGTTATCTGATCATCTTGTGACGCTCTCACAATTGGCACAGCGCGCGGATCAGGCATTTGGGTCAATATTGACAGATACGCTTGGGGATGATGTCACATTTCATGATGCGGGATTATGGGCCAGCCTATCTTATGACGGGTTTTTGAAATTACCAGAATTGGCACAAATCAGATTGTTGCGTGTCATTTTGCCGCAAATTGGGGCCTGTGATTATGGGCCCACATTTGATGCCACGAAACAGATCTTGCCCTTTATGAAAGCGCGAAAAAACACAACCTTATCTTATTGCATCTTGCGTTATGAAGCAGGCCGTATTGCGGTTCTGCCAGAGGTGGGACGCCCTGTGCCTGCTGTATTTTTGGCGGCAGGTAACGAGATGATCTATCGGGGGCGGTTTTTGGTTCGAACCGCAAAAGATGTGATGTTGCATGATATGGATGATCATCATTATGGGCGGCTAGATGCCAACAATGCCTATCGCAAGGCGCTGTCTGAATTGCCAATGGCATGCCGACGGTTATTTCCTTTTGCACTAACCCTTGACGAAGAAGATGTGACTCCCCATCTTTATAATAGTGTTCGTCCTGGCCATTTTGGATTATGTGACAAGCCAATAGGGGGTATAGAGATTTATCCTATTGGCCGAATTGCAAAAAAAGGCTAATGCGATACCAACAAAACAACAGATAGCTCTAGTTAAGGATGTGCCTTCGTGAATAATCTTGGCCGCAACATATTTATATGGGTGATCATTGGCGTCGCGCTGATGTCACTATTTAACCTTTTCCAGAATCAATCAGGCACCATCTCTGGTCGGGATGTGGCTTATACTGATTTTGTGGCCACGGTCGAATCTGGCCAAGTCACAGATGCCATCCTCGAAGGCCAAAACATTACAGGCCGCACAAAAGACAATCAGCAAGTGAAATCATTTGTGCCTGAAGGGGCAGATATCGTCTCGATCTTGACGGAAAATGACGTGCGTATCGAAGCGCGCCCAGATGAAAGCAATTCACCAGGCTTGTTCTCGGTGTTGTTATCATGGTTCCCCATGTTGTTATTCATTGGTGTTTGGATTTTCTTTATGCGCCAGATGCAAGGCGGTGGCAAAGGCGGGGCAATGGGCTTTGGCAAGTCACGTGCCAAATTGCTTACCGAAGCGCATGGCCGTGTCACCTTCGACGATGTGGCAGGCATTGATGAAGCCAAAACCGAATTAGAAGAAGTTGTTGAATTCTTAAAAGACCCTGGCAAATTCCAGCGATTGGGCGGCAAGATTCCAAAAGGTGTGTTGCTTGTTGGCCCGCCAGGTACAGGTAAAACTTTGCTGGCGCGTTCTGTCGCTGGTGAAGCCAATGTGCCGTTTTTCTCAATCTCTGGTTCAGACTTTGTTGAAATGTTTGTCGGCGTTGGTGCGTCTCGTGTGCGTGATATGTTCGAACAGGGCAAGAAAAGCGCGCCTTGTATCATCTTTATTGACGAAATTGACGCTGTGGGCCGCCATCGTGGTGCAGGCCTAGGCGGCGGTAATGATGAACGTGAACAAACATTAAACCAGATGCTCGTGGAAATGGATGGCTTTGAAGCCAATGAAGGTGTGATCTTGGTTGCGGCCACAAACCGCCCAGATGTGCTTGACCCTGCGTTATTGCGTCCTGGTCGTTTTGACAGACAAGTTGTGGTGCCAAACCCTGATTTGCTTGGTCGTGAGCGCATTTTGAAAGTGCATATGCGCAAAACACCGCTTGCCAATGATGTGGAACCACGTGTGATTGCCCGTGGGACACCAGGGTTTTCTGGTGCTGATTTGGCCAATTTGGTGAATGAAGCTGCTTTGTTGGCAGCGCGTAAAGGTCGCCGCACCGTTTCAATGGCTGAATTTGAAGAAGCCAAAGATAAGGTGATGATGGGCTCAGAGCGTCGCTCTATGGTGATGACAGATGATGAAAAGCGTCTGACAGCCTATCACGAAGCGGGTCACGCGGTTGTCGCACTTCATTTGCCAGCGTCTGATCCAATTCACAAAGCAACCATCATCCCGCGCGGTCGTGCGCTTGGTATGGTGATGCGCTTGCCCGAAGGGGATCGCGTGTCATTGGCTTACGATAAAATCTTGGCTGATTTGCGTGTGGCTTGTGGCGGTCGTATCGCTGAAGATTTGATCTTTGGGTCTGATAAAATCACCACAGGCGCATCAAGCGATATTCGCATGGCAACGGATATGGCACGCCGTATGGTTACAGAATGGGGCATGTCAGATAAGCTTGGCTTCTTGGCCTATGCTGGCGATGAACAAGAAGTCTTTTTGGGGCGGTCTGTCACACAACAAAAAAATGTCTCTGATCAAACAGCTGATTTGATTGATGCTGAGGTGCGTCGCATTGTGGACGAAGCCTATACCGATGCTGAAAATCTGTTGAAAAAGCATAATGATCAGCTTGAAAATCTGGCCCAAGGTTTGTTGGAATATGAAACCTTAAACGGCGAAGAGATCAAAATCATTGTCGATGGTGGAACCTTGTCTCGCAATGAGCCGTCAGATGATGAGCCATCAGAGCCACGTGCCAAAAAGCCGCGTTCTGGCTTGCCAACAGGTGGCCGTCGCTCCCAAAAGCCATCTGGTGAGCCAGCTGGACCAGACCAAGCCTGATAAAACCATCAGGCCGTCTGGCCAAGGTGATATGCCATGATGAAGGTCATTTATGACAAACTGCCTTATGCGCCGCATTCCAGCCCCTGCTGGGTGCGGCCAACAGGTCTTGTGCCTTGGGACAGCCCTGAATGCGGCCATGATGCCCATCATTTGGCTAGTGGCTGGATGGGGTTCACCAAGGTGGCTGTGGCAACCAAATATGATGGTCATATCATCATTCAGGAAATGGGCGTTGATGACTGGCGCAGCCAATCACAAGATAAAACCCTATCAGACGCCCTTTATGATAATCTTACAAAAGCACGCACCGATTTTGCGGGTTTGTCTATGGCAAGCCCTCAGGTGATGGGCATTGTGAATGTCACACCAGATAGCTTTTCTGATGGCGGGCGGCATTACGCCTCAGATGATGCCATCACAGGCGCAAAGAGGATGGCCGCCCATGGCGCAACCATCTTGGATGTAGGCGGAGAATCCACCAGACCAGGGGCAGAACAAGTTGGCTTTGATGAAGAGATTCGCCGCATAACCCCAGTGATTGAAGCGTTGAGCCGCGATGGTTATGTGGTGTCAGCAGATACGCGTCACACAGATGTGATGGCGCAAGCCTTGCAAAAAGGGGCACCCATTATCAATGATGTGGGCGGTTTTCGCGATGTGGGGGCGCCTGATTTGCTGGCATCTGCTGCACAGAATAATCCTGATAAGGCCTTTGCGATCGCCATGCATATGCAGGGCACGCCAGAGACCATGCAGAAAAACCCTGTCTATGATTTTGCGCCTTTGGATGTTTATGACTGGCTGGCAGAGCGGATCGCGGTGCTAGAGCAGGCTGGCTTGCCACGCAGCCATATTGCCATTGACCCTGGGTTTGGGTTTGGTAAAACACCACGTCATAATTTAGAATTAATCAGATGGACCAGCCTGTTTCATGGGCTAGGGGTGCCTGTGTTGATTGGGGTGTCACGTAAATCATCGATTGCGAAATTGTCAAAAGACGAAGCTGCAACAGATCGCCTCGGCGGCTCATTGGCCTTAACACTCGAAGCGATTGCAGGTGGGGCACAGATGATCCGCACCCATGACGTGCCTGAAACGGTGCAAGCCATAAGCCTGTATCAACAGGTGCAATCGGCGTGATCATAGGCAAGGGGGCGTGGGTCGCGCTGGACTTCAGCAAGGGCTGTGCTTATAGTGCGAGCGCATAAGAAAGCCATTTGCGAATAAGCAAAGACGCTAAGAGGGTAAGACCATGGCTGGGATTTTTGGTACAGATGGTGTCAGAGCGCGCATTAACACAGGCGCGATGAGAGCTGAATCTGTTGTCAGACTTGCTTTGGCAGCTGGCAGATGGTTTGTCTCGCATCAAGAACAAACCGCGTCTCATGATGGCCCGCCCTTGGTGGTGATCGGCAAAGATACGAGATTATCTGGTTATATGCTTGAAGCGGCCTTGGTGGCGGGATTTTCTTCAATTGGGATGGAAGCGCGCTTGCTAGGCCCGATCCCAACCGCGGCTGTCTCTCATATGACGGGCAAGCTTGGGGCACATTTGGGCGTTATGATCTCGGCAAGCCATAACCCGCATCATGATAATGGCATTAAGTTATTTGGCCCTGATGGCAAAAAGCTAGATGATTCCATTGAAAATGAAATTAGCCAATTAATGGGTGGTTCGATTGCCTTGGCTGAAGCAGAACATCTTGGCAAAGTCCGCCGTATTTTGGATACCGCTGATCATTATGTGGAATTTGCGGCCGCAACTATGCGTGATGATGTCACCCAACAGCCCTTAGCTGGGATGAAAATTGTGGTAGATGCGGCCCATGGTGCCGCTTATGTCACAGCACCGAAAACACTGCGCTTACTAGGTGCTGAGGTTGTGGCGCTGAATTGCGAGCCAGATGGGCTGAATATCAATCTAGATTGTGGTGCCGTTTACCCCCATAAGATGGCAGAGGCCGTCAAAACACATCAGGCAGATCTTGGTATTGCGCTTGATGGTGATGCTGACAGATTGATTGTCGCAGATGAAACAGGCGTGATCCATGATGGGGACAAGGTGCTTGCCGCTATTGCCACCTATCATGCTGAAATCGGTGTATTGCGCGGCACTCTCATTGGTACATTAATGACCAATTTGGGGCTTGAAGCTTATTTGGCAACGAAAAACATTCCCTTTGCCAGAGCCAATGTCGGCGACCGTTATATTCTGCAAATGCTAGAAGGGGGTCATGAAAAAGCCCCTGAAGGCGGCAATCTTGGGGGCGAGAATTCTGGCCATATTTTAATGAGCGATATTTGCGCATCTGGCGACGGATTGCTGGCCGCTTTGCAATTGATCAAGGCCAAGCTGGCATCAGGCAAAAACATGAGTGCGCTTTTATCATTATATGACAGTGTGCCGCAAAAATTGGTGAATTTGCCAAATATGAATAAAACATTGGTCACGGATCCTATGATCATTGATTTGGTCACAAAATTAACAGATGACTTCGCAGGGCAAGGGCGCATTTTATTACGGCCATCTGGCACAGAGCCGTTAATCCGTGTGATGGTCGAAGCCTATGATCCTGCGCGCCTTGATGCCGCAATTGATAGGCTTGTCACCGCTTTAAAAGACCTGAATGACGCCTGATATTTTAAAGGGCACAGGTCACGGCTTCGTGACGATGTTATCTATCGTCAAAAAAGAACCAAAAATATGATGTCGTAATATTGACATTAATGGTCGTATCATTATGTTCATCAGTGGGTCGCTGTCCCCCAACGGACAGTCACATTACTGATGAGGTTAATTATGCAACCTGCGTTGAAGCCGGTATCGGCACGCTTTTCGTCTGGGCCAACCAAAAAGGTGCCTGGCTGGAACTTACCGCTTTTGGAAACCTCTCACCTAGGACGCTCGCACCGCGCGTCATCCCCTAAACAATCACTACAATCTGCCATTGAAAGAATGGCCCGTCTGTTGGCTTTGCCAGATGATTATCGTCTTGGCATTGTGCCAGCCTCTGATACGGGTGCTGTTGAAATGGTGATGTGGTCTTTATTGGGACAACGCGGGACGGATATTCTGGCGTGGGAATCATTTGGCAAGACATGGGTGTCTGATGCCAAAAACCAATTACAATTAGACGATTTACGTATTTTCGAAGCTGATTGGGGTCATCTGCCTGATTTTGGGCAGGCTGATTTTGATCGTGATGTTTTATTCACATGGAATGGCACAACATCAGGGGTCAAATTGCCAAATGGCAATATGATACCAGATGACCGAAAAGGGCTGACAATCGCAGATGCTACCTCGGCTTGTTTTGCGATGGATATGCCATGGCATAAAATTGATATTGCGACCTTTAGTTGGCAAAAATCGCTTGGCGGTGAAGGCGGGCATGGTGTGGTTGTCTTGTCACCTCGTGCGGTGGCACGTCTGGAATCACAACCAGCCCCACGCGCCCTGCCAAAAATCTTTCAGATGACCAAAAATGGCAAACTTATCGAAGGGTTGTTTCGTGGTGAGACCATCAATACCCCTTCCATGCTGGCGGTGGCAGATTTGCATGTCGCACTTGATTGGGCAGACTCTATTGGTGGTCTATCAGCTTTGATTGCGCGGTCTAATGCCAGCCTATCTTTTGTTGAAAATTGGGTTGCAGAAACGCATTGGGTGTCCTTTTTGGCACAAGTGCCCGAAACACGGTCCAATACATCGATTTGTTTATCGATTGTTGATGATGATGTCACAGGTCTGGATAAAGCTGGTCAATCGGCCTTTGCCAAACAGATGGTAACGCTGCTGGCTGATTTGGATGTGGCTTATGATATTGGCGCTTATCGAACCGCGCCTGCGGGATTGCGCATTTGGGCAGGGCCCACCGTTGATCCAGAAGATATCGCAAAGCTGCTTCCGTGGCTTGATTGGGCCTTTGAAACTGTCAAAGCAGATTTTTTCAAACGGTAAAAAACCCCCGAATTACATATAAGACTCAAATTAAAAAGGAGGCATGGATATGCCACGCGTATTAATTAGTGATAAATTGGCTGACGAAGCGGTCGCCATTTTCAAAGACAGAGGCGTTGATGTCGATTTTCGCCCAGGCCTATCAGCAGATGAGTTATTAGAAATCATTGCAGATTATGATGGTCTTGCAATCAGATCTGCAACCAAAGTCACAGAAGAGGTCCTTCAAAAAGCAACAAAATTGCGGGTGATTGGCCGTGCTGGTATTGGTGTTGATAATGTCGATGTGCCAGCTGCGACCAAAGCAGGTGTGATTGTGATGAATACGCCCTTTGGCAATTCTGTGACAACCGCAGAACATGCCATCACAATGATGTTGTCCTTGGCACGTCAAATCCCACAGGCGCATATGTCCACCATTGCCAGCAAATGGGAAAAATCAAAATTTATGGGCACAGAAATTAATGGCAAACGGCTTGGCATTATTGGCTGTGGGAATATTGGGGCCATTGTTGCTGATAGAGCGCAAGGGTTGAAGATGAAAGTGATGGGTTTTGATCCCTTTTTAACGCCAGAACGTGCGAAATCACTTGGCATTGAAAAGGTCGAACTAGATGTATTGCTGCAAAAAGCCGATTTTATCTCGCTTCATACCCCTCTAACAGATGCCACACGCAATATCATTTCAGCAGACGCGTTAAATAAAACCAAAAAAGGCGTGCGGATTATCAATTGTGCCAGAGGGGGCCTAATTGATGAGGTCGCGCTTTTGGCCGCGTTACATAATGGCCATGTGGCAGGGGCGGCGATGGATGTCTTTGCCGAAGAGCCTGCCAAAGATAACCCGCTATTTGACGCGCCAAACCTGATTGCTACCCCGCATTTAGGTGCCAGCACGACCGAAGCACAAGAAAAAGTGGCACTACAAGTGGCAGAGCAAATTTCAGATTACCTCACATCAGGGGCTGTCACGAACGCCTTGAATATGGCTTCTGTCTCAGCAGAAGAAGCGCCTATTCTGCAACCTTATATGACATTGGGCCGCTTGCTTGGTTCCTTTTTGGGGCAAACGGATACGCCAGATATTTCATCTGTCAGATTGGAATTTGATGGCAAAGCCGCTGTGTTAAATGAAGCACCTGTTTTGGCATCGACTTTGGCTGGCTTGTTGGGGCCAAAGATGGATTCGGTGAATATGGTGAATGCGGCCGCGGTGGCATCTGCCAATGGGGTAGAGGTGGCAACTGTGCGTCATGATCGTCGGTGCGATTATGAAAGCCTACTTCGCGTGACGATTGCTTATGAAGGCGGCAGTCGGACCATTGCAGGCACTTTGATCGGGGGCAATAAACCGCGCCTTGTCGAAGTGCAGGATATCGCAGTGGAAGCAGATTTCCCGTCAAACCTGCTTTATTTGCGTAATTATGATAAGCCTGGCTTTATCGGGGCTTTGGGTCGTGTCTTCGGTGATATTGGCTTGAATATCGCAACCTTCCATTTGGGACGTAAAGAAGCAGGTGGTGAGGCCATTGCCTTGGTTGAAATTGATGGTCAAATTTCAGATGATGCCTTGGTCAGTGTCAGAGCGTTAGAACAGGTGGTGCGTGCTGACAGATTATCTTTTGAAATGTAACCGCATTTCAAACGCAACCAGTGCAAGCTGAATATTTATAGCATCTAAGGGCAAACAGCGATGAGGCTTATCTTGCTGTTTGCCTTTGAATTTGGTACCAATGCGGCAGAATAGAAATCTGTCTGTGTCTGATAGAGCTGTCAGTCCAGATAGGTTACGCCAAAAAACAGGTGCTGGCCAAATGGCTAAGAATAAAACAACAGATATGAAATCAGATGATGTCCAACAAGCAGGACAGCCATTAGCGCAACAAGCCGCCTTGTTGCCAGCAGGTTTGCAGGATGTGCTATATCCGCAATCTGATAATGATGCCAAAGCATCAGAAATCATCATGTCTTGTTTGGCGTCTTTTGGGTATAATCGTGTCCAGCCCCCTTTGGTAGAATTTGAAGACAGCTTGCTTGGCGATAAGATCGGTGCGGCATTATCTGATAAAACATTCCGCTTGCTTGACCCTCTTTCACACAAAATGATGGCTTTGCGCGCTGATATGACGGCGCAAATTGCACGTATTTCAGGTACCAGATTATCACATGTGCCACGCCCATTGCGCCTGTCTTATTGTGGCGCGGTGATGCGTGTTGTCCCAGATGTGTTAAACCCTGAACGTCAAATGGTACAAGCAGGTGCAGAATTAATCGGCTCGTCTGATGCCTTGGCAAGCGCAGAGATGATTTCGCTTGCGGTGCAATCATTAAATAAGGCGGGCATCACAGGCTTGACCATCGATATTGGCATTCCGCATTTATTTGATGTGATCATTGGCGATGTGTCTGACGAGATTTACAAAAACCTATCTGATGCCTTGTCTTTACGTGATGTTGATCAGCTGGTGATGATTGATCATCCTGCCGCCGCACTTTTGGCAAAGCTTGTGAACGCATCAGGGCAAAATCCAGATAAATTGACACAAATGTTGCCTGATTTATCAGATGAAGCCGCGACTATGGTTCGCGATGTCTTAAATGTACAAAAAATGGTGTGTGAAATCTGGCCAGATTTGCCGATCACACTTGATTTGTTGGACAGACGCGATGGCGATTATCATAACGGGTTAAGTTTTGCTGTCTTTGCTGAAAATCTGCGTGGGGAAATTGCCAAGGGCGGGGCTTATGTCACAGGTTTTGGCGAAGAAGCCACTGGTCTTTCCATCTATATGGAACGGGTGTTGCGTGCGCTTCCAGAGTCAGAAAAGCCACCATCAATTTATGTGGCATCGACCGCTGGTCTTGCCACCGCGATGGCCTTAACCAACCGCGGCAGGCATGTGGTGATGGGCGGTGAAACAGATGATCCAGAAGCAGAAGCTTTGAATTGTGGGTGTGAATTTATCGTAACTCAGGCAGATGGAATGCCTGTTGCGTTGGACAAGAAAAAAAGGTGATTCCATGACAAATGTCGCAGTGATTGGCTCTCAATGGGGTGATGAGGGCAAGGGTAAAATTGTGGATTGGCTATCTGAACGCGCTGATTTGGTTGTGCGTTTTCAAGGTGGTCATAATGCAGGCCACACCCTTGTGATTGATGGGGTGGAATATAAATTATCCCTTTTGCCATCAGGCATTGTGCGCCCTGGCAAGATGTCGGTTATTGGCAATGGTGTTGTTGTTGACCCTAGCGCGTTATTATCTGAAATGGCGACCTTACGTGCGCAAGGTGCGACCATCACGCCAGAAACCTTTGTGGTCTCAGAACAAGTGACCTTGATCTTGCCCGTGCATCAGATGGTTGATCATGCCAGAGAAGCCATCAGAGGCGCAGATAAAATTGGCACCACTGGCAGAGGCATTGGCCCATCTTATGAAGATAAGGTGGCACGCCGCGCGGTGCGCTTGGCTGATTTGGCTGATTCTGATGCGTTGATGGGTAAGCTAGAAGCTTTGACAGCATTCCATAATATCTTTTTGAAAGCCGCTGGTGTTGAACAAGCCGATGCAGGCAAAATGCATGCTGATTTAATGGCGATGGCTGATGAATTATTATCTTATGCGGGGCGCAGCTGGCAGGTGCTAGGCAATGCCCGCCAAAACAATAAGCGGATTTTATTTGAAGGCGCACAAGGTATCATGCTTGATATTGATCATGGCACCTATCCGTTTGTGACCTCATCCAATACCGTTGCGGGCCAAGCTGCCACAGGATCTGGCACAGGGCCAACATCTGTCGGTTTTGTGCTTGGCATCACCAAAGCCTATACCACCAGAGTGGGGTCAGGACCTTTCCCAACCGAAGATTTCGGTGCAGATGGCGATCGGATGGGTGAACGGGGCCGTGAATTTGGCACTGTGACAGGCCGCAAGAGACGTTGTGGGTGGTTTGACGCTGTGATGGTGAAACAAGCTGGCTTAACAGCAGGGATCACGGGCATGGCTTTGACCAAGCTTGATGTGCTTGATGGGTTTGATGTTTTGAAAATCTGTGTTGGCTATGAATTGCATGGTAAAACGCTTGATTATTTCCCAGCAGATAGCGCCGCGCAAGCCGCAGTAACGCCGATTTACGAAGAAATCCCAGGCTGGCATGACAGCACCTATGGCGCGCGCTCTTGGGCTGAATTACCAGCCAATGCGGTGAAATATATTCGCCGTCTTGAAGAGCTGACAGGCATTCCTGTTGCCTTATTATCGACCAGCCCAGAACGTGATGATACAATTTTGGTGCGTGATCCTTTTGGGGATATGTAAGCGGCTCATCGCCTCTTATCACAGATCATTATGAAAAAAGGCCCTGATCATCAGGGCCTCTTTTTTTGGGGGGTATTTGTTTAATCCTCTTGGACTGGCAATAAATTTTGCTCGATGGCTTTGGCGCGCACAGCCTCTGCTAATTTTTCAAAGGCGCGCACTTCGATTTGCCGCACTCTTTCTCGGCTTACCGAAAATTCGCCTGCCAAATCTTCTAAGGTCAAAGGCGGTTCTGATAGGCGGCGTGCTTGGATGATGCGTTGTTCACGTTCATTCAAGCTTTGCATGGCCTCAATCATCAATGATTTTCTTGCGTCATATTCTTGGGCTTCAGCAAAGGTGGTTTCTTGATCAGGTGTGCTATCTTCAAGCCAATCTTG
>JBMHDH010000107.1:0-6257 GCA_049889495.1 Puniceispirillaceae bacterium (SeqCode)
ATATGCTGGAAGAAGCCGAAAAAAGAGATCACAGAAAGCTCGGCAAAGCATTGGATTTATTCCATATGCAAGAAGAAGCCACAGGGTCTGTCTTTTGGCATCCGCGTGGCTGGACTTTGTATCGCGAAATTGAAAATTACATGCGTCGTCGCTTGGATGGGGCCAATTATCAAGAAGTGAAAACACCACAATTGATTGATCGCTCTTTGTGGGAAGCCTCTGGTCACTGGGATAAATTCGGTGAAAATATGTTTACCGCTGATTCTGAAGATGATCGTACATTGGCGTTAAAACCAATGAATTGCCCAGGCCATGTCCAGATTTACAGACAAGGCGTGAAATCCTATCGTGATTTGCCAATGCGCATGGCTGAATTTGGCTCTTGTCACCGCAATGAGCCATCAGGCGCATTGCATGGCATTATGCGTGTGCGTGCCTTTACCCAAGATGATGCCCATATTTTCTGTACTGAAGATCAAATTACATCTGAATCAGTGGCCTTTTGTTCCTTGTTGCAAGATATCTATAAAGATTTCGGCTTTACCGATATCCGCGTGAAATTCTCTGATCGCCCAGAGGTGCGCGCAGGGGAAGATGCGGTATGGGATAAGGCAGAAGCGGCTTTGACCGATGCAACAAAGGCGGCAAAGCTTGAAACCAAATTAAACCCTGGTGAAGGGGCCTTTTATGGTCCTAAGCTGGAATTTGTGCTGACAGATGCCATTGGCCGTGATTGGCAATGTGGCACTTTGCAGGTTGATTTTGTATTGCCAGAACGTCTTGATGCAGAATATGTCGGCGAAGATGGCAACCGCCACAGACCTGTGATGTTGCACCGTGCGATTTTGGGCTCATTAGAACGCTGGATCGGCATTTTGATTGAACAATATTCAGGCCGCATGCCGCTATGGCTGTCACCTGTTCAGATGGTCGTGGCACCCATTACAGCGGCAGCAAATGACTATGCGAATGCCGTCGCAGAGGCCGCAAGAGATGCTGGTTTGCGTGTTGAAGTCGATGAGAGAAACGAGAAGATCGGCTATAAAATCCGCGAACATAGCACAGGCAAAATCCCTGTGATTATTGCGGTTGGGGAACGTGAAGCAGAGGCAGGCAGTGTTGCCATTCGCCGTCTTGGGTCAACGGAACAGACTATTTTGCCTTTGGCAGATGCGATGGTCCAATTGGCAGATGAAGCCACACCACCAGATTTGCGACGCTAATCTGGTGACCTTGTTTGCAAAAGCCAAGATGGTAAAAACGAAGGCCAGTGCTTGAATTTTTAATTAATTCATACTAATGATTGAACATCTCAAAATAACCTTAAAGGCGCTTGCTAGGGGTTCAAGTGAGATAAGATAAAATTTTGACGAGCTGTAACAATAATAGGAGACATTCTCATAGCACGTTCACGACAAGATGCGGTGCCAGCCAATGCTGGGCCTCGCATAAATGAAGCCATCCGCGCAACTTCCGTCAGATGTATTGACGCTGAAGGGAACCAGCTCGGTGTTCTATCAATTGATGAAGCGCTAGAGAAAGCCTTTCAGGCAGGTCTAGATTTGGTGGAATTGCAACCAAATGCGGAACCGCCTGTTTGCAAAATCCTTGATTATGGCAAGTTCAAATATCAGGCGCAAAAGCGCGCCAATGAAGCGCGCAAAAAGCAAAAAGTGATTGAAGTCAAAGAAATCAAACTGCGCCCTAATATCGATAGCCATGATTATCAGGTGAAAATGAAAGCTGTGAATAAGTTTTTGGCAGCTGGTGATAAGGTAAAAATCACGCTTCGTTTCCGTGGCCGTGAAATGGCACATGTGGAACTTGGCAGCCAGCTTTTGGCGCGCGTTCGTGAAGAGATTGATGAAGTCGCAAAAGTCGAAGCTATGCCAAAGATGGAAGGCCGTCAGATGATCATGGTGGTCGCACCAAAATAATCATCTTATGATTGCGATAATGATTTTTGATTGTAACAGATAAATTTGTTGCATTTTTATAGGCATGCGGCTATACCCACATGCTCTAAGAAGCGACTAGCATAGGCGAAACATAGGGCTGCCTGTCTGGTCATGAGTTAGATAATCATTGTTGCCTCGGCAATGATCTGATTATCTATAACCCTTTTTTAAAGTGAGGATGAAATGCCCAAGATGAAAACCAAGAGCGGGGCGAAAAAACGTTTCCGTCTTACAGCTTCAGGTAAAGTGCGTGGTTCAGCTGCTTTCCTAAGCCACAATCTCCGTCGTCGTTCACAGAAAATGAAGCGCCAGGCCAGAGGCACAATGATCTTGTGTGATGCTGATGCCCGTATCGTAAAGCGTTTTCTACCATACGCCTAAAGGAGATCTAGCATGGCAAGAGTAAAAAGAGGCGTAACGTCGCACGCACGTCACAACAAGGTGATCAAGGCCGCAAAAGGCTATTATGGTCGTCGTAAGAATACAATTCGTACCGCAAAGCAGGCTGTTGATAAGGCCCGCCAATATGCGTATCGTGACCGCCGTGTCCGTAAGCGTGAGTTTCGCGCTTTGTGGATCCAGCGTATCAATGCCGCTGCACGTTTGCATGGCATGACATATTCAGCGCTGATGGGCGGATTAAATAAAGCGGGGATTGAGATCGACCGCAAGATGCTAGCCGATATGGCAGTGCATGATGCCGCAGCATTTGCTGCTTTGGTAGAACAGTCACGCAAAGCTGCTTAACATAAAGCATTTAGTAGTGATAAGATGGGGCCTGACTGGCCCCATCGGTATTTTAAGGCCCTTTTTTTAACCTTGCTGGCGCTACCCTATTGGCTTTGCTCTATTGGTTTTGTCCTGATGGTTTCATCCTGCTTGGTTTTATGATGTTTTTGAAAGGTAAAAGATGCCCTCTCTTAATGAGCTTCAATCAGACCTCATTGGCAAAATCGAATCAGCAACCGATTTGGCATCTCTTGATGCGATCCGTGTTGATGCGCTTGGCAAAAAAGGGGTTATTTCGGAACAATTAAAATCTCTCGGCGCGATGCCAGCCGAAGAACGCAAAGAATTTGGTCAATCTGTGAATAAGGTGAAGCAGATTGTCACAGATGCGATTTCTGCAAAATCTGCCATTTTGGAAAAACAAGCTTTGGATGCCAAATTAGCAGATGAAGCCGTGGATGTTACCTTGCCAGTGCCATCTTTAGCAGGCGGGCGGTATCATCCGTTAAGTCGCACCATCGAAGAAATTACAGCTATCTTTGCCGATATGGGCTTTACCGTGGCTGAAGGCCCAGATGTGGAAAGTGATTATTATAACTTTACGGCGTTGAATATTCCGCCTGAACATCCCGCGCGCCAAGAACATGATACCTTTTATTTGAACGCAGATGAGAGCGGCACCCGCCCTGTTTTACGCACGCAAACCTCGCCTGTGCAGATTCGCACGATGGAAGCCACAGAGCCACCCATTCGCATTATTGCCCCAGGGCGGACTTATCGTTCTGATCATGATGCCACCCATTCACCAATGTTCCATCAATGTGAAGGGCTTGTGATTGGCACAGATATTCATATGGGTCATTTAAAAGGTTGTTTGATTGAATTTTGCAAAGCCTTTTTCGGTGTGGATGTATTGCCTGTGCGTTTCCGCCCAAGCTTTTTCCCTTTTACAGAACCATCAGCCGAAGTTGATATTGGTTGCAGCCGCAAAGATGGCGGGCTGAAGATTGGCGCTGGTGATGATTGGCTAGAGATTCTTGGGTCTGGCATGGTGCATCCAAAAGTATTGGCCAATTGCGGTTATGATCCTGAAAAAGTACAAGGCTTTGCCTTTGGTATGGGGATTGAACGTCTTGCCATGTTGAAATATGGGATTCCCGATCTGCGGACATTCTATGACAGTGATTTGCGCTGGATGCGTCATTATGGATTTATGGGGCAGGATGTGCCTGCACTCCATACGGGTATTGTGGGGTAATCAGAGATGAAATTTACTTGGAATTGGTTGCAAGACCATCTAGATACGACTGCCTCTTTGGAACAAATTCTTAATATCCTGCCTATGATTGGTTTGGAAGTTGAAGAATTTGATAACCCAGCTGAACGCCTAGAAGCCTTCACTGTTGCTGAAATTATCTCAGCGACACGCCATCCGAACGCAGATAAATTACAGGTATGTTCTGTCAATACAGGCAGTGAGACTTTGCAAATTGTTTGTGGTGCGCCAAATGCCAGAGCGGGTTTGAAAACGGTTTTGGCAAAGCCAGGCACCTATATCCCTGGTCTTGATATCACCATCAAAGAAGGTGAGATCAGAGGTGAGGCATCACAAGGCATGCTTTGCTCAGCGTCTGAATTGGGTATCTCAGAAGATCATGATGGCATTCTGGAATTGCCTGACGATGCTGTGGTGGGCGCACCTGCTGCGGCTGCGGCTGGCATGGATGATCCTGTGATTGAAATTGCGATTACACCCAACAGAGGTGATTGCCTTGGGGTAAGAGGTGTGGCACGTGATTTGGCGGCGGCTGGTTATGGCACGTTAAAGCCGCTCGATTTTTCAGATGAGGCAGGCAGCTTTGATAGCCCCGTCACATGGTCTGTTGAAACAGATGATGCCGCGTCTTGTCCTTTGGTAACAGGGCGCACCTTCCGCAATGTTAAAAATGGTCCCTCTCCTGATTGGATGGCAAACCGCCTGAATGCCATTGGCCAACGCCCGATTGATGTGCTGGTTGATATCACAAATTATGTGATGTTTGATTTGGGTCGCCCGTTACATGCGTATGATGCTGACAAAATTTCTGGTGGCAAGCTGGTTATCCGCAACGCCAAATCAGGGGAAAGCCTGACAGCGTTAAATGAAAAAACCTATGATCTTGATGACCAGATGATTGTGATCTGTGATGATCATGGGCCAGATGATATTGCTGGTGTGATGGGCGGTGACAGAACAGGCGTGTCTGCTGATACGACCACTATGTTCTTGGAAATTGCTATTTTTGATCCTGTATCAGTGGCAATCACTGGCCGTAAATTGAATTTGCATTCTGATGCACGCTATCGGTTTGAACGTGGGCTTGATACAGATGGGCCAACAGCCTTTGCTGGTTATATTGCGCGCTTGATCACCACATTAACAGGTGGTGAGGCAAGTCACCTTGTTGTGGCAGGTTCAGGCATTGATCCAAAAGAGCCTGTGGCATTTGCGCCAGCGGATGTCACGTCGCTGACTGGTGTTGATGTGCCAGCTGATAAGCAAAAGGCGATTTTGGAAATTTTGGGTTTCACAGTTGATGTTGCCGCAAAAGACACAGGCAAAGACATATGGCACGTCACAGCGCCAACATGGCGTCCCGATGTACATGGCAAGGCGGATATCATTGAAGAAATCATCCGCATTTATGGCTATGACCATCTGCCGATGTTGTCCTTGCCGCGTGATGAGATGATTGCCAAACCTTCTGTTTCGAAATTGCAACGCCGCGCCAGCTATTTGCGTCGCGCCTTGGTGGCCCGTGATTTTGTCGAAGCTGTGACATTTTCATTTATGAAAGATGAGGATGCCATTTTATTTGGGGGCGGCAGTGAAGCGTTGCGGCTTGCCAATCCGATTTCATCAGATTTGAATATGATGCGGCCAACCATTGTGCCAAATCTGCTTCATGCGATTGCCAAGAATCAAAGACGCGGCGTATCTGATATGGCGTTTTTTGAGGTTGGTCCCGTCTTTCATGGTGTACCAGCTGATCAGCAATTCCCTATGTGTTGCGGTGTACGTCAAGGCCGTTTGCAGGTTGCGGATTGGCGTTTGCAAGATGTGCCTGTCAGCGTGTTTGATATCAAGGCTGATTTGCTGAATGCGCTCGCTGCGATTGGCGTGTCTGTGGATAATTTGCAAATCACAACTGACGCCCCTGATTATTATCATCCAGGGCGCAAAGGCGCGCTGGTGCAAGGCCGCACTGTGCTTGGCTATTTTGGTGAAATTCACCCCTCAATTGCCAAACATTTTGATGTGAAAGGCCCGTTGGTTGCGTTTGAATGTTTCTTCCAACGTGTGCCAGCACCAAAGGATAAAGGGCCAGCTAAGCCTTTATTGGCGTTAAATGCGCTTCAGGCTCTTACACGTGATTTTGCCTTTGTCGTCGATCGTGATGTGACCTCAGATAAGCTTGTGAAAGCTGTCAAAGCAGGTGGCAAGCCGTTTGTTGCTGATGTCAGCATCTTTGACCTTTATGAAGGAGATAAGATGGAAGAGGGCAAAAAATCTTTGGCTTTAAAAGTCAC
>JBMHDH010000108.1:0-15181 GCA_049889495.1 Puniceispirillaceae bacterium (SeqCode)
GGCTGGTATGCGGCTGGCTTGTCCCAATGTTTCTGGATGATAACGCTTTAACAGATCTTGAGATTCTGCGGATAATCCGCCAATCGCTCCAAAATCAATATCATCTGGAATAATCACATTTTCATCTTTGCGCATTGCTTCAATATCAGCCATTTGCCGACGTAGATAACCTTGATAACGCTGATCTGTCTCTAACTGTGCATGATATTTTTGCGGGATCTGTTCCAATTCTGGCCAAATCGTACGGCATTTATCAATGGTGATGCCCTCAAGCGTCAACATATCTGCGGCACTGCGGCTTCGCCCATCTCTTGGTGGGGGCAATTCAGCGTTGCTAATTTGTTTGGTGCCAGCCGTCAATTTTTGCAACAAAGCACGCGCGTCTGCCAAATCAGCCTTTTTGGCTTGCCACGATGCCTTTCGGTCCTTTTGCACCAAACCAATGGCAAGACCTTTATCTGTTAACCTTTGATCCGCATTATCAGCGCGCAACAATAACCGATATTCCGCGCGTGATGTAAACATGCGATACGGCTCTGGTGCCCCTCTTGTGACCAGATCATCAATCATCACCCCAATATAGGCATCTGCGCGATCAAGTGTAAAAATCTCATCAGATCCTGACGCCTGCAAAGCTGCATTTGTCCCTGCGATTAGACCCTGTGCCCCTGCTTCTTCATAGCCTGTGGTGCCATTAATTTGGCCAGCTAAGAACAAGCCTGGCATTTTTTTCAACTCTAATGTGCGGCGCAAGGCTCTTGGATCAACGAAATCATATTCAATCGCATAACCATATTGCAGAATCTTGGCCTTTTCTAAACCTGGAATAGAGGCCACCATCGCATCTTGCACATCACGTGGCAGGCTTGTGGAAATACCATTTGGATAAATGGTGGGATCATCTAGCCCTTCTGGCTCTAGGAAAATTTGATGAGATGTCTTATCTGCGAAACGATGCACCTTATCTTCAATAGACGGGCAATAACGTGGTCCTTGCCCTTGAATTTGCCCAGAATAGACAGCTGATAAATGAATGCTTTCGGCAATAATTTCATGTGTTTTTGCTGTTGTTCTGGTAATGGCACATTCAATTTGCGGCACCATAATCTGATCTGTTAGCATTGAAAATGGGACAGGTGGGTTATCAGCTGGTTGCTTTTCCAAACTATCCCAATCAATAGAGCGTTGATCCAGTCTGGCAGGTGTGCCTGTTTTCAGGCGCCCCAATGGCAAATCGAGCCTATGAAGAAAATCTGACAGCTGGTTAGATGGCGCTTCGCCCACTCTGCCAGCTGGGGTGCGTTCTGCCCCTAAGTGAATGAGGCCACCCAAAAAAGTGCCCGTGGTTAAAACAATTGTTTTTGCCCCATAAAAGCGTCCATCTTCTGTTGTGAGGCCATTTAGATGGCCTTTATTTTGAGAAAAAGACGCAACGGCCCCTTCAATGACCGTTAAATTCTCTTGTTCTTCTAAGAAGGATTGAATGGCATTTCGGTATAATTTTCTATCTGCTTGTGCGCGTGGGCCATGAACCGCAGGACCTCTTGATTTATTCAGCATCCGAAACTGAATGCCTGCTTGGTCAATCGCACGACCCATCAACCCGTCAAGCGCGTCAATTTCTCTAACCAGATGTCCTTTGCCTAACCCACCAATCGCAGGGTTACATGACATTTCACCAATTTTATCAGCTTGCATTGTGATCAGCGCTGTTTTGGCACCCATGCGCGCGGCGGCCGCGGCGGCCTCTGTACCTGCATGGCCACCACCAACAACAATCACATCAAATTGTGTTTGATTTGTCATGGCAAAGCTACCTTTATAAAACCTTATTTTTGGTGGGTTAGCTGATCTTGGTCTGGCCCACCCATGTTTCACGTGAAACAATCACCATTATATCTCATCTTATCTTGTCATCTTATATAGGAAATTATCAAAAAGGCAAAGACGGCCAGACCCTCTCCTGAGCGATAGGCCCTCTATTTCCCAATGCAGAAAGACGAAAAGATATCATCCAAAATATCTTCGACATCAATATGCCCCATCATTCGGCCCAACGCATCAGCGGCTTGACGCAATTCTTCTGCGACAAGCTCTGGTGCGATCTCAAGTGATAGGCTGGCTGAACTTTCCAAAGAAGAAAGAGCTTTTTGAATAAGAGATAAATGCCGCTCTCTTGCAATCAATGGGTTTTTACCACCATGATTATAAAGCGCCCCCTGATCTGTTAATAACGCTTCTAACGTGGCGACATCGCTTGCCTCATGCCAGCTAACCGCCATCACATCATCTCTGTTTTGTTGATTAAAATCAGCATGATCTTTTTTATTCAAAAACAGCAAATGCGGGGTTGTGGCAGGTGCGCCTATCTCAGCACGTACTTGTTTTTCCACCTCTTGCCAATCTCGTGCTGTGCCATCCAAAATGAAAATCAACATATCCGCATCCGTTGCGGCTTGTTTGGCGCGCTCAATGCCCATCGCTTCGACATGACCAGCGCGGTCTCTGATACCAGCGGTATCTTGCAAAATCACTGGCAAGCCCTGTAAATCAAGGCGAACCTCTACGATATCTCTTGTCGTACCAGCCTCATCAGACACAATGGCCGCTGGCCGCCCTGCTAGCGCATTTAACGCTGTTGATTTGCCAGCATTCACGGGCCCAATTAACGCCACTTTTAAACCAGACCTTAAAATCTCGCCGCGCGCACTATCTGCAATCGCCTGTTTTAAAGCGGCAATAAGCGTATGTCTTGTCTGAGTAAGATCATCGATCACATGATCAGGCAAATCTTCATCGGCAAAATCGATCAAAGATTCCAAACGTGCTGATAATTGAATAATGTCATTGCGCCAAGCCGTTGCTGTTTTCCGCAAAGCCCCCTTTAATTGCGTCAAGGCAAGCTGTCTTTGTGTCTCTGTTTGTGACTCAATCAGATCAGCAAGGGCTTCAATTTCGGTTAAATCCATCTTTCCATTGGCAAAGGCGCGTTTCGTAAATTCCCCTGCCTCAGCATGACGGCATTCTGGCTGACGCCCCAAATAGCTGATAATGGCTTGTGTAACAGCCAAAGAGCCATGCATGTGAATTTCCAACATATCTTCGCCTGTTGGGCTAGCTGGTGCTTTAAGATAAAGCAACATCACCTCATCAAGCGGTCTCCCCTCTTCATCATGAATCACAGATGGCTGAACGAGGCGGTGCTGCAACTCTTTGCCAGATAACCGATTTGCCACAGCATAGCTTGCTGGGCCTGATAAACGGCAAACCGCTATGGCTGAATGACCAGCAGGCGTTGCCATTGCAAAAATCGTATCTGTCATCACAGAAACCTTATTCATAAAATATAAAACTCAAATGATAATTACGCAGAGCAAACTTGCGCCCGTTCACCAATGGCGATAGCTTACCATAGAGCGGTATTGTTAGGCGACGATAAATCGCTTACGCCTTTATAGCGCAACATCTTTGCGTCAGAAAGATCACATGAAACCCATGTCATATCATCAGTCATATCATCAAAAAACAAATCTTTATACCAGCACCCTTGCCACCCCGCTTGGCTATATGCAGGCGGTTTGTGATGATGAAGGGATTTTATATCTCAATTGGCAACAAGATAAGCCAATCGATAATGATTATGACAATGATGTTTCACGTGAAACATGTGTCCAGTTAAAAGATTATCTATCTGGTAAAAGACAGGCATTCACCATTCCTGTATCTGATAAATCTGTTTCCCAAGCCATGCGTCGCTGGCTTGATGTGATGCAAAAAATTCCCTATGGCCAGACAATCAGCTATCGCGCTTTTGCCGCCATGTGGGGCAATCCGAAAGCAGCGCGTGCGGCTGGTGGGGCATGCCAAAAAAACCCTTTGCCGATTATTTTCCCTTGTCATCGCGTAATTGGGGGAAATGGGGCTTATGACCGTTATTCTGGTGGCGATCATAGCACACCTGATAATCCTGCTAATATTGCCAGAAAAAAAGCCCTGCTGGACTTAGAGGCAGGGCTTCATGTCATTTTATAGGGTATCGCAGCTCTAGCTGTTCATTTGATCAAAGAAATCATTATTATCTTTTGAATGTTTCAGCTTATCGCTTAAGAATTCCATCGCATCCACAGGCCCCATTTGCATCAGAATGCGGCGCAAGACCCACATTTTTGAAAGTGTGCCCTTTTCGACCAGCAATTCTTCTTTTCTTGTGCCAGATTTGGTGACATCAATCGCTGGGAAAATACGCTTATCAGATAATTTACGGTCAAGCACCACTTCAGAGTTACCAGTGCCTTTAAATTCTTCAAAGATCACCTCATCCATACGAGAGCCTGTTTCCACAAGCGCGGTTGCAATAATGGTTAATGAGCCGCCTTCTTCAATATTGCGCGCGGCACCAAAAAACCGCTTTGGACGTTGTAGCGCATTGGCATCAACACCACCTGTTAACACCTTACCAGAAGATGGCACCACGGTATTATAGGCACGTGCCAGACGTGTGATCGAATCAAGCAAAATCACAACATCTCTTTTATGTTCTACCAGGCGTTTGGCTTTTTCAATGACCATATCTGTGACTTGTACATGGCGTGATGCTGGCTCATCAAATGTCGAAGAGATAACCTCCCCATTCACTGACCGCTGCATGTCTGTCACTTCCTCGGGGCGTTCATCAATCAGCAACACAATCAGATAGACTTCAGGATGATTTTCGGAAATCGCATGCGCGATTGACTGAAGCATCATGGTCTTACCAGTACGTGGTGGTGCCACAATCAAACCACGCTGGCCTTTACCCATCGGAGATACCAGATCGATCACCCGCGGTGTGTTATCTTTTTTATCTGGTGTTTGTGGTAATTCGAAGGTTAATTTTTCAGTTGGGTAAAGCGGCGTTAAATTATCAAAATTGATGCGATGACGAACCGCTTCAGGCTCTTCAAAGTTAATCGATTCCACTTTTAATAAAGCAAAATAACGCTCACCATCTTTTGGAGCGCGAATTTCACCTTCCACCGTATCACCTGTACGCAGGCCAAATCGTTTCACTTGTGACGGTGAGACATAAATATCGTCAGGTCCTGCCAAATAATTTGATTCAGGGGCACGCAAAAATCCAAACCCATCTGATAAAACCTCTAGCACCCCGTTACCACGAATGGTGACATCATTTTCGGCAAGATTTTTCAAAATTGCAAACATCATATCTTGCGTACGCAAAGTAGAGGCGTTTTCCACTTCTAATTCTTCGGCAAATGCCAATAATTCAGAGGGCGATTTTGCTTTTAATTCCTGAAGATGCATAAGTACCTGCCTTAAAACTTAAAACGTCAAACTGCTTTTTTGAGGAGAGCAACCGACCAAGCGCGTGAAATCAAATATGGGCTGGTCGTGAAATAATAAGGGTAATCACTTGATACCCTTAGAAAATGGGGGGAGGGTTAACCCAAAACCAGAGTCTTCCTTTAAACTGATGACTCAACTGTATCTATTCCTGATCCATCTGTCAAATTAGGAGCCATGAATGGCCAAATGGCCTGTTTTACCAGCCATTTAAAAGGTTGGTTCAACAATTGCCATAATCACAATGATAATCATCAACACTGTCGGAACTTCATTCCAAATCCGATAAGATTTATCACTTCGCCCCTGACCTTGTTCTAATTCACGGCGCATTTTTGCAAATTTCATATGGGTATAGGTCATCACAATAATAGCCGCCAATTTCACCCACATCCATGGTTCTTGCAATAAGGCGCTATTTAAATGAAGCATCCACAAACCAAAACCCCAAGATGCAATCATCGCAGGATTCATAATCGCTTTTAATAAACGGCGTTCCATCAAGGCAAATGTCAACGCATTTACCCCATTTTTCTCAGCGCCAACATGATAAACAAAGAGGCGCGGTAAATAAAGAAGGCCAGCCATCCAGGCAGTAATAGAAATAATATGAAGAGCCTTAACCCATTGATAATCCATAATTATTTTCCTCTCACATAGGAAATTAACTCATGCACATGATCTACAGGCGTTGGCGGGGTAATGCCATGACCCAAATTAAAGATATGTGCTCTGTCTTTCATTGCTTCTAGAATGTGATCGATATGACGGCGCATCATATCACCGCCATAAATCAAAGCTTGCGGATCAAGATTGCCTTGCAATGTGATATCTTGCCTGATGGTTTTCGCAGCAAATTCCAATGAAACACCTTGATCGATGGCCAAACCTTGGCAGTCAACATGATCTGCAAATCGCGGTAAATCTGCTGAAATACCTCTTGGAAAACAGATAAAAGGCAAATCAATGCCTTTAGCGCGAACGATTTCAATAATTCTTTGAGCTGGCTTTTCAATAATCCAAGGGCGCAAATCAGATGGGACTGCACTGGCCCAGCTGTCAAATAGCATTAATGAATCAGCCCCTTTTTCAGCTTGCAAGATTAAAGATTGCGAAATGGTTTCAATCAAAATATCTAACAGCCGATCTGTTTCTTTTTGATGACCCCATAACCAATTACGCGATTGGGCGTAATCTTTTGATGATCCCCCCTCAATCATATAGGTCATTAAGGTCCAAGGCGCGCCCGCAAAGCCGATCAAATCGGTTTCTTGTGGTAATGATGCTCTTGTTAGGGCGACAGCCTCTCCTACGGGCTTATATTTATCACGCACATTCTGCACCAACGTATCGGAAATGACATCATCACTCTGTAGAGGGGTGCATTTTGGCCCCTCACCAGTGATAAAATGGACATTTCTGTCTAAAGCCCAAGGCACAATCAAAATATCAGAAAAAATAATCGCGGCATCAAAACCAAATTTACGAATAGGTTGTAATGTCACTTCACAGGCTTTTTCAGGAGATAAGCAAAAAGAAATAAAATCAGATGTGGTTTCACGCACCGCGCGATATTCAGCAAGATAACGGCCTGCTTGACGCATAATCCAAATAGGAGGCACTGATAATTTTTCACCCGCAAGGCTGCGTGTTAAAAGCATGGAATCTCTCTTTTTGACATTATGTTATTGTCATCATGATCAAGGCTATTATTGGCTTATTTGCCGTTGTCCTATGGCGTGTTGTTATTCACATATCATAAATCAAATATAATATATATATATAAAAAGATTGTTGTTTTTATAGGGGGGATCAATAATGGGGATGCATTAAATACAGATTTTATCCCCAAATTTATCCTTAGCATCTTTCATCAAAAATAACCTGATTTTGGTAAGTTTTGATGATATCCCCATTTGTAATCGTCAAGGATTTGGCTTTATGCACATGTGATTTGGCTTGTGGAGAATTTTTGAGTAACGGGCATGATTTTAATGAGGTTTAATCTGCCCACAAAAAAGCATAAAGCTTGTGGATAAAATTGTGCGTGATCTGCGCTCTGGTAAAGTCACAGTGAAATGCGTATCGTAAAGATAAACTAGCATAGACCCGTCTTTATAAGGGACGGTAAAGACAAACAAAAACCCATCTAAAGGTGTGGCATGTTACATATTCATCTTGTGTCTGATTCAACTGGCGAAACGGTTCATCAAGCGGCAAGAGCGGCATTGGCTCAATTTCCCCAAGCAGAAATCAAAGAACATATTTGGACGTTGGTGAGAACAGCTGAACATGTGGCACTTCTTGAACGCACCTTAGAAGAAAATGGCGGTGTTTTATTGATGTCTGTCGTCAATCCTGACATCCGCTTATTGGTTGAAAAGGCCTGTGTGAAATATGCGGTGCCGCATTTATCCTTACTTGATCCTGTTGTGAATTTGATTGGCATGATCCTTGGCACGGCGGCAGGACAAAAACCAGGGGCCCAGCATCGATTGGATGATGCGTATTTCTCACGCATGAAGGCTGTGGAATTTGCCGTAAATCATGATGATGGGGTTAATATTGGTAATTTATCTGGCGCAGATATGTTGCTTGTTGGGGTATCACGCACATCGAAAACACCGACATCTATGTATTTGGCAAATCGCGGCTATTTTGTGGCAAATTATGCACTTGTGCCGCATGTGCCTTTCCCCGAAGAAATTGTACAAAAACAAAATGTCTTTGTGGTTGGCCTAACATCAGATGTGAAACGTTTATCGCAAATCCGAAAATCACGTCTTAACGCGATGTCTGATTTGAATAATGACAGCTATGCCCGTGATGATGAGATCCAAACAGAAATTCGAAATGCCAGACGTCTTTTTGCAAAAAATGGCTGGCCAGTGATTGATGTAACAAGACGATCTGTTGAAGAAACCGCAGCCTCTATCATTCATCTTCATAATGAATGGCGCATGGCCCAAATGTGATTGGGGCAGGTGTGATTGGGGCAGGTGTGATTGAGTAAACCATCCTCTTTTTTATCATTATGGTGTCTAGGAAAGCAGATATGAGATTTCACATTCCAGGAAAACCCTTAATCTTAGCGTCAAAAAGCGCGGCACGTCAGGCTTTGTTAACGCAAGCTGGCATTCAATTTGACTGTCAGCCTGTCGCTCTTGATGAGGCTGCCATTCGCCTAGCGGCCGAAAATGAAGGGGCTAACCCTGATGAAATTGCTGTTCTATTGGCGGAATTAAAGGGTGAAAGAGTGGCGGCCGCGCGGCCTGATGCTATGGTCATATCATCTGATCAATTGCTGGTTTGTGATGGCAAGATTTACGGAAAGCCAAAAAATCTTGAAGAAGCCAAAACACATATTTCAGACCTATCTGGCAAACTTCACAGCTTGATTTCTGCAGTGATGCTATTTGACCAAGGCAAACGCATTTGGCACCATATTGCGCGGCCTGAAATCACATTTCATAGCTTATCAGATGCGCAAATCGATGAGTATTTAACATATTTTGGCGATCATGCGCTTGCCAGCCCAGGCAGTTATTTTCTAGAAGATGCTGGCATTCATTTATTTGCTGATGTGTTTGGTGATTATTATTCGATTTTAGGCCTGCCGATGCTGGCCCTGTTACCGCAATTGAAATTGCATGGTCTGATTTTGGATAAAAATAAGGTATCATAAGGCCTATGGTTATTATTGGTTTAACAGGCTCAATCGCCAGCGGCAAATCCACGATCGTCAATCGGTTTCGGCGCGCAAAAGTGCCGATTTTTGATTCAGATGCTGAAATTCATAAATTGCTCGGCCCTTCTGGAGACGCGGTTGAAGCGGTGATGTCTCATTTTGGGGATTTGCGTGATGATCATGGTGCGATTGATCGCCCGCGATTAGGGAAAATTGTCTTTTCTGATGCTGAGGCTTTGCAAAAGTTAGAAGGTCTATTGCACCCTCTTATCGCCAAAAAACGGGAAAAATTCTTGGCTATCATGCAGGCCAATCGCAAAAAAGCGGTTTTGTTGGATGTACCTTTATTATTTGAAACTGGCACAGATGACATTTGTGATGTCACTATGATGAGCTGGGCCCCTGATTATATTATTTATCAAAGAGCCATGCGCCGCCCGCATATGACAGCGCAAAAATTAGCTGGCATTTTGGCAAAACAGCTTAGCCAACAGCGCAAAAAACAACTAGCTGATGTGGTCATACCAACAGGGCTTGGTTATGCTACTATGACATTAAAGCTTAAAAAAACATTGAAACAGTGGCAGATTTGCTCAAAATTTTAAAAGGCGCAATGTGATGAGTGATGCAATACGCGAAATTGTACTAGATACAGAAACCACAGGCCTAAGCCCTGAAGAGGGACATCGCATCATTGAAATTGGCGCGCTTGAATTAATTAATCACATGCCAACAGGTAACAAGCTTCACTTGTATATTCAGCCCGAAAGAGACATTGATGATGCGGCTGAAAAAGTGCATGGCATATCAAGTGCCTTCCTTGCTGATAAGCCTGTTTTTAAAGATATCGCTGATGAATTTTTGGATTTTATCAAAGATGATGTGATGATCATTCATAATGCCCCCTTTGATATGGGCTTTATTAATGCAGAATTAAAACGCCTTGGCCACGCCGCCCTGCCTGCCTCACGTGCGCTTGATACTTTGCCAATGGCCCGCAAAAAATTTCCTGGTGCACAAGCCTCACTTGATGCGCTTTGCCGCCGCTTTGAAATTGATAACAGCCACCGTGATTTACATGGTGCCTTGATTGATGCTGATTTATTGGCAGAGGTCTATATTGAACTGATTGGCGGTCGCCAGCCTGATTTGATGTTATCTGGTAATCAGCCAAATGATATCACATCCGCGCCAAATCAAAATCAATTTGCCCAAAACCATTATGCCCAAAATCAATCTTCACAGGCTCATTCAAATGATGGTTTTTCACTATCTGATAGTGTGGCAAATCGGCCAATCAGACCGCCGCGCGCCCATCATGCCAGCCCCGAAGAGCTGGCGCGTCATGAGGCGTTTCTTGAAAAAATCGAAAACCCGATTTGGAAACAATCTTAAGATGATCTGATTATTGCTTTGTGGCGTCGGTTGCCGCTTTGCGCTGTTGTTCAAGCGAATGACGATACACGGCCACAAAATCAATGGGCTGCAGATTCAACGGCATAAAGCCGCCATCTCTTGTCAAATTGCTGATAATGGATCTGGCAAAGGGAAATAACAAACGCGGGCCTTCAATCATCACCAAAGGATTGATTTCTTCTGGCGTCGCATCTGGTGCGGAGACAAGACCAGCATAGGTCAATTCAACCAAAAATAACGTCATCTCATCTGTTTTGGCGTTGGCTGTTAATTGCAGACGCACTTCAAATTGTTCATCATTGACTTTATCAGCGTTCACTTGCACGCCAATTTCGACATTGGGTTGTTGACCATTATTGGACAATGCGCGAACCGCATTTGGGTTTTCAAATGAGATGTCTTTCACATATTGCGCATGCATGATGATTTGGCGAGGGCCTTGGGGGCGCTCAGCCTCTTGGTTTTGCCCAGCATTTTGTTCAGCATTTTGTTTTGTGTTTTCTGGTGATTTCGTTTTCGCAGGCTTTTTGGCCATCTGTTATCATCCCTTTATATATGTGATGGTGGATAGGATTTCTTTGCTAGTAGCATGAAAATATGAAGAAAAGGTTATTTCTTCAAATAAGTTTATTTTTTTTCGTGAAATTCGCCTTCAATGACCCCATCATCGCCAATTTTTGGCCCTTTTGGCTTCTGGCTGTCATCATGTGATTTTGCCTCATAGCCATCGCGAAAGGCGGCTTGAAAGGCATCATGATTTGAAAAAGTGCTGGCAAAGCCACCCTTTGTAAAGCCTGACATTGTTCTGCTTGCCAGGTGTTTTGCGATAAATGAGCCAATGATGGTGCGAATGCCTGGGATAAAACAAACAAGGCCCATGAAATCGGTCACATATCCTGGGATCAACATTAAAATCGCGCCTAATAATAATGATAATGAGCTGGCAATAGCGGTTGTTGCAAATTGCCCTCTTGCCATATCGGCGCGCATTGATGCCATGACTTTTTGTGATTGATGCCGCAAAAGCTGAATGCCAATGATAGCGGTGGCAAAAATCCCCAAAAAAGACAATAAGCCGCCAATGGCATCTACCATATGGGCCATAGCTTCAAATTCCACCCAGCCATAAATGACAAACAAAATTAAGCCGTAAAGTGCCATTTTCATCTCTTTTATCTATGAAACAGATCTTTTCTGCCTCAGATTTCTTGCTCTTTGACCTGTTGTCTCCTATTTCTATAATAAGAGCATTGAAACGATCTTTGTTTCAAGCTGTAACAGCGTCACTTTTACATATATGGGGATCAAAGTGCCTTTTGTCGATATCTTGATATTTGCGATTATCGCAATTTTTCTGGTTCTTCGTTTGCGGAATATTCTTGGCACCAGAGACGGGTATGAACAATCACCCGAAGAAATGCGTGCGCGTTTCACAGAAGATAGCACACAGCCAAGCGCTGAAATTGTTCCTTTGCGCCCAGAGGCCCTATCAGGGTCTGATATCTCAGCGATCAAAAAAGCAGATCCCTCATTTAATGAAGATCAATTTGTGCAAGGTGCTGGTGCGGCATTTGGTATGGTGTTAACTGCTTTTGCAGATGGGGATTTAAGCCAATTGCGCCGGCTATTAGGCTATGATTTATTTAATGAATTCTCAGAAGCCATCCGCCAGCGAAACGCTGATAATGAAACATTGGTGATCACTATCCAATCTTTGGATGAAATTGCCATCACATCAGCTGAATTAAATGACGGTATTGCCTCTGTGACAGTGAAATTTGTGAGCCATCAGACAAGACAATTCTTTAACGCTATGGGCGAAGAATTGGTTGATGATGATGACAGCCATGATGGTATCATGACCGATATTTGGACGTTTGAGCGTGATGTTCAAATTGCGGATCCGAATTGGAAGCTTGTTGAGACATCTGCTGATACCCAAGATGAGACTGCTTAACAGGACATGATGTATCATTATGGGAAAAGGCGATCACGATAATCATTTAGATGATGATTTATGGGCAGAGGTCACAAAAACAGTGACACCTGCCACTCGTGATGATGTGTTATTTACAGATCATGCCTTATCAAAAACCAAACAGGTAAAAAAACAACTTTCGGCAAAACAAAAATCAAAGCCGCAACCACGCGCGCCTATTGCGACGGTCACAAAGGCCAAAAATTCTTTGAATCCAGCCGATTTGCGCCTGAATAAGCCAACAGCGCGCGCTGGTATTGATAACGCATCTGCAAAAAAATTGACCAAAGGGCAATTTGAGATAGACCATATTTTGGATTTGCATGGCAAAACCGAAATGATGGCACATAAAGCGTTAAGCCAATTTATCAATCAGGCAAGTAGAGCTGGTGCCAGAACCGTTTTGATCATCACAGGCAAAGGCGCAGATGGCAAAGGTGTGCTGCGCCGCAAAGTGCCTGAATGGTTAAAAGATTTCCCATTAAAAGATCATATTTTGGCCATTTCACAAGCCAGTCCCAAAGATGGCGGTGGCGGTGCGCTCTATGTCAGATTGCGCCGATCACGCCAGCCGCAAAAGGGGCTAAATTCATGACGCCTTTTGGGTTATTAATGCGTCATTGGCGCACGCAAAAACAAAAAACCTTAAGTGATCAAGCCGCTTTTTTAGGGGTATCTTCTGCTTATTTATCAGCGCTGGAACATGGCAAGAGGGGCAAGCCTTCTTTTGCGATGGTTGACCAAATTTGTGTGTTTTTCGATTTGATTTGGGATGAAGCTGAGACCATTAAACAAGCAGCGGCTCTCTCGCACCCCAAACCAACCATTGATGCGTCATCCTTGTCACCACAGGCGGTGCAATTGGCAAATCAGTTGGCCATCAATATTGATCGGTTATCTCCAGACTCATGTGCGGCTTTGCTTAAAGAATTAGATAAGCACCTAAGATCTTGAAGATGAGGGTGTCACATCAGTCCTGCCATTATTGGTAAAGCGCGGCAATATCTGTCATGAAACTGGCAAAATGCTAGAAAAGCTGTTATGTCAGTGACAAGATGCGTAATCATCGAAAAAAGATGATTTACCTTTTGAGTGACACCCTTGATCGAATGATGGGGATTTAGTATTGGGAAACAAGCCAATGAGACAAGCTTCTCTTTCTCGTAAAACAAATGAAACTGAAATTTCTGTGACGTTAAATCTTGATGGCACAGGTCAGGCGGATATCAGCACAGGTATTGGCTTTTTAGATCATATGCTAGAACAAGTGGCACGCCATTCTTTGATGGATTTAACACTCAAAGCGACAGGTGATTTGCATATTGATGCGCATCACACAACCGAAGATACAGGCTGGGCTATTGGCCAAGCTTTGAAAGAAGCTTTGGGCGAGCGTCGTGGCATTATGCGTTATGCGCATGCTTATTTGCCGATGGATGAATGCCTTAGCCGTGTCAGCCTTGATGTATCAGGTCGCCCATTTTTGGTCTGGCATGTTGATTTGCCATCACAAACCCTTGGCACAATGGAAACAGAATTATTCCGCGAATGGTTCCAAGCTTTTGCGATGGGCGCTGGTATCACATTGCATGTGGAAAATCTTTATGGGTTCAATACGCACCATATTGTGGAATCCATCTATAAAGGTTTGGCAAGAGCGTTGCGCAGTGCCGTGGCGATTGACGAAGCGCAAGCTGATCGCATTCCTTCAACCAAAGGCACATTGGGCGGATCTTTGTGAGGCAAATCGCAGTCATTGATTATGGGTCTGGCAACCTGCATTCTGTGGTGAATGCGGTGCGTGCTGCTGTGTCATCTGATGATGGCGCAGCGGAAGTCTCATTGGTCCAAGATGCTGATGAATTACGAAGCGCAGATGCGATTATTTTACCGGGCGTTGGCCATTTTGCAGATTGCCGTCAGAATTTGGAAGACGCCGATGGGATGGAAGATGCGCTTAATGAAATGGTGCGGATAAAAGCGCGGCCTTTTTTGGGTATTTGTGTTGGTATGCAGATGCTAGCAGATAGCGGTTATGAAGGGCGTGCCATTTCTGGTCTTGGCTGGATCGAAGGCACAGTGCAAAAATTAACACCGCCAGATCACAGTTTTAAGATCCCACATATGGGGTGGAATGATCTGATATTTCATGGCAATCATAAAGCAACAGTGAATATGTCTGCCAAGGCACAAGTTTATTTTGTGCATAGCTATCATTTTTCAGCGCAAAATAATGATGATGTGATTGCCACAACAGATTATGGCCAGCCTGTCACAGCCTTGGTGGCAAAAGACACCATGATTGGCACACAATTTCACCCCGAAAAAAGCCAAGCAGAAGGCCAAGCCTTTTTGCGTGGGTTTTTAAATTGGCGCCCTTAGGGTTTTGATGTGATGTTATGACAACAGAATTTTCAACATTAAATCGCGGCAGAGTGACATTGGAAATGGCAGATGAGCTTAACGCCAATGATCTGTCTGAATTATGCGATGCCGCTGAAGAAGCCATTAAAGCAGGTGGTGGTTTTGGCTGGCTTGCCCCGCCGCCGCGTAATATTATGGAAGATTATTGGCGCGGTGTTTTGCTGATTCCAGAAAGACGCTTATTTGTAGGTAAGGTTGATATGGTGATGGCAGGGTCTTGCCAAATTGTCCGCCCCCCCAAAGCCAATGAAGCACAGGCCTTTGCTTGTCAATTGACCACTTTTTTCCTAGCCCCGTGGGCCAGAGGCCATGGTTTGGCGCAAAGATTGATT
>JBMHDH010000109.1:0-4053 GCA_049889495.1 Puniceispirillaceae bacterium (SeqCode)
AGAGACACGTTCTTGAACAGAGGTGACTTGGCCTGCTAATTTGACTTGCGTTGCGCCTTTTTTCAGCAATAAATCTTCTAAATGCGCTGAGCTAACTGTTTTTAATTTTTCAAGCTGGCGTGCATAGCTATCAAGTGGATGAGCCGAAAGATAAAGGCCTAGCGCGTCAAATTCGAATTGTAATTTATCATTCGCACTCCAATCAGGAATGGCGGCTAGCTTAATATTATCAAGCTCTTTTTGCTCGGCACCGCCAAATAAACTGACCTGATCTGATTGTGCTTCACGCCTATGAAAATCTGCCTGAGATAGAATTTGATCAATATTTTCAATTAATTGACGTCTGTTATTATGAATTTTATCAAACGCACCTGCTTTGATTAAATTTTCAAGCTGTCTTTTATTGCCGCCCTCTTTTGGAAGACGCCTGATGAAATCATCAAGAGAGTGATAAGCCCCTGCCCCTTCTCTTTCAGCGCATAAAGATATCATCGCCTCTTCACCGACATTTTTTACCGCGCCTAGCGCATAACGGATAGCTAGGCCATTATCTGCTTGTTCGACAGAAAAATGCGGCTGAGAGTGATTAATATCTACTGGCAAGAGTGCGATATTTTTATGAAGGCAATCTTGCCGAAAAACTGCCAATTTATCGGTATTATGAGAATCAAGTGCCATAGAGGCTGCGAAAAACTCAACTGGATAATTGGCTTTCAGCCAAGCTGTCTGATAGGTGACAAGCGCATAGGCGGCTGCATGTGATTTGTTAAAACCGTAACCAGCAAAAGCAGCGATTTGGTCAAAAATATCACCAGAAAGCTGTGAAGAAATCTCATTATGTTCAGCTGAACCTTCAACAAATTGCTGACGCTGCGCATCCATTTCTTCTTTGATTTTTTTACCCATAGCACGGCGCAAAATATCCGCACCACCAAGTGTATAGCCTGCTAGATCACGCGCTGCTTGCTGCACTTGTTCTTGATAAATCATAATGCCATAGGTCTCAGCTAGAATAGGTTCTAGCTTTGGATGCATATAATTGACCTCTTCGCGGCCATGTTTTCGGGCAATGTAGGTGGGAATATTATCCATAGGCCCCGGGCGGTATAGCGCCACAACCGCGATAATATCTTCAAATCTATCTGGTTTTAGCCCGCGCAATACATCTCGCATACCAGAGGATTCAAGCTGAAATACGCCAACCGTATCGCCCTCTGTTAGCAATTTAAATGTGGGCTCATCATCAAGAGGGATTTGGTCAATATTAATCGTAATGCCGCGCTCTGCGATTAACTCGATCGCTTTTTTGATAACTGTAAGTGTTTTCAGCCCCAAAAAGTCAAACTTTACCAAACCTGCCATTTCAACATATTTCATATTGAACTGCGTTGCTGGCATCTCTGAACGGGGGTCACGATAGACAGGCACTAATTCTGGCAAGGGGCGATCTGAAATAACAAGGCCAGCTGCATGGGTTGAGGCGTGGCGATATAGCCCTTCTAGCTTAATCGCTGTATCAATCAGATGGCTCACCTGCTCTTCTGACGCTTTCATGCGCCGCAATTCAGTTTCCGATTCAAGAGCCTGTGCAATGGTTACAGGATTAGCAGGGTTACTTGGCACCAATTTGGCAATACGGTCTACTTGACCATAGGGCATTTCAAGAACGCGGCCTACATCACGCAAAGCAGCTCTTGCTTGCAATGTTCCAAAAGTGATGATTTGGGCAACACGGTCACGGCCATATCGTTCTTGCACATATAATTTGACCTCTTCACGCCTATCTTGACAAAAATCAATATCAAAATCAGGCATAGAGACACGCTCTGGATTGAGGAAGCGTTCAAATAATAACCCCCATCGAATAGGGTCTAGATTGGTAATGCCAAGCGCATAAGCCACAAGAGACCCCGCACCAGAACCGCGCCCCGGCCCCACAGGGATATCATGGTCTTTTGCCCAGCCAATAAAATCTGCCACAATCAAAAAATAGCCGGGAAAACCCATATCATTGATAATACCAAGCTCATAACTAAGCCTATCATGATAGTTCTGCTCATCTGATAGCTCATAACCTGTTTCAGCTGATAAAGCCTGTAATTCAACAAGCCTGTTTGCCAATCCTTGCTTTGCTTGATGGGCAAGTTCTTCTTCTGTGCTGCGACCGTCCCCTGCTTCGAAAGCGGGCAAGATAGGCGCTCTTGTCTTGACCATAAAAGCGCATCTTTTGGCGACAATATTGGTATTTTGCCAAGCTTCGGGAATATCAGCGAATAAAGCCTGCATTTCAGCCGCTGTCTTATAGCGATATTCAGCGTTATGAACAGGGTTTGTTAATTCAGAAATGCGTCTGCTCGTGGCAATGCAGGTCAACACATTCTGCGGAATTTGCATCTCTTCAGATTCAAAATGATTATCATTTGTCGCAATAAGAGGCAGGCCTGTTTCATCTGCAAATTCAAGAAGTAGCCGTTCTGCGATATGTTCTTCTGGATGACCATGCCTTTGTAATTCGATATAAAGACGGCCTTGCATCATCTCTTGCAAGGTAAGTAATCTTTCTTTGGCTATTTTTTGTTGATTATCACCTGCCGCACCACCAACAAATCCCGCTTTTGCCCCGCCTGTCAGCAAAATTAATCCGTCTTGGCGCGATCGGAGTGCCTCAAGTGAAATAGACGCATCCTCTGTGCCAGAGGCAGCCATCAGAGCTTCTGATATAAGAAAAGATAGGTTGATATAGCCTGTCTCATCTTTGGCAAGCAGAACAACCTCACCTTCACCACGTTCATCTGAAAGCGTCACTGTCGCCCCAATAATGGGCTGAACCCCAACTGCGGCTAGTTTTTTTGAAAATTCCAAAGCGCCAAACATATTAAAACTGTCAGTAATCGCCAATGCTGGCTGATTATCTGCGCTCGCAAGTTTGCTTAATGTATCAATGCGCAAGGTGCTTTCGGACAGGGAAAAAGCAGAATGAGTGCGTAAATGAACAAATGAAGCAGACATCACAGTGATCCTGTTTGGCTAATCTGTCCATTTTCTAGATTGTAAATCACGTCCATTTTCTGCGCGAGCATATGATTATGCGTAACGATCAAAGCCGCAGCCCCTGTGCCTTTGACAATTTTTTGTAAAGTTTCAAACACAGAAATCCCTGTTTGCGGATCAAGATTGCCTGTTGGCTCATCTGCAAGAATAACAGAAGGAGCGTTTGCAACGGCTCTAGCGATTGCCACACGTTGCTGCTCTCCCCCTGATAATTGACCAGGACGGTGAGAGGCGCGCTTATCAAGCCCAATCATTGATAAAAGCTGTATCGCGCGTTTATGGGCTTCAAATTTATTAAGCCCATTTAACATTTGCGGGATCATTATATTTTCCGCAGCTGAAAATTCAGGCAAAAGTCGATGTGTTTGAAACACAAAACCAATATGATCACGCCGAAAACGCGCTTTTTTCCCTGCCCGCATTTTTGAGACTTGCTGACCATTAATCTCGACCAAGCCAGATTGCGGCTCTTCTAGCAAACCTGCCACATTCAACAAAGTTGTCTTACCCGCACCAGACGGGCCAATAAGCGCTGTCATCTGTCCTTTTTCTACAGATAAAGAGGCTTGCCTTAAGATGGAGATTTTCTCACCACCTTGGAAAAAACTTTGCGAGATATCTTGTAATGATAGCGCATAATCACTCATAGCGTAGCACCTCAGCAGGAGCAATACGACTAGCCCGCCATGCAGGATAAATTGAGGCTAGAAATGATAATAAAAGCGCCATAGCGATAACGGTAACGACCTCTTGTGCTTCAATTTTGGCAGGAAGCTGCGATAAATAATAAATCTCAGCTGAAAATAATTCAGCGCCGGATAAGCCTTCAACAAAGACTTTGATATTGTCAATTTGCCAACAAAAGACAACGCCTAAAATTGTGCCCATCAAAGTGCCAATAAACCCAATAGATGCCCCTGTCATAAAGAATATGCGCATAACAGAGGCACGCCCTGCCCCCATAGCCCGCAAAACAGCGATATCAGCATTTTTTGAACGCAC
>JBMHDH010000110.1:0-39349 GCA_049889495.1 Puniceispirillaceae bacterium (SeqCode)
TATAATCTTGGGAGAGAAAAATGAAAAAGCTACTAAGCGCAGCCGCAATGGCCGCAGCACTAGCTTCACCAGCAATGGCAGATGGCCATGGTGTGAAGATTGGTGTGTTTTTGGGCTTCACTGGCCCGATTGAATCAATCGTTGCCAACATGGGTCCAGCTGCTGAAATGGCAATTAATGAAGTATCTGAAAGCGGCGCGCTTTTGGGTGGTAAAAAAGTAACAGCTGTCCGTGGTGATACAACATGTGTGGACGCCGCAGCAGCCACAGCAACTGCCGAACGTTTGATCACAACAGATGGCGTTGCTGCTATGGTTGGTGGTGACTGTTCTGGTGTCACTGGTGCAACATTGCAGAATGTGGCACGTCCAAACGGCATCGTCATGATTTCACCATCTGCAACATCACCAGCTCTTTCAACAGCTGAAGATGACGGCTTGTTCTTCCGTACAGCCCCATCAGACGCACGTCAGGGCCAGATTGTTGCGCAGATCTTGAAAGAAAAGGGCGTAAGCTCAATCGCGTTGACATACACAAACAACGATTATGGTAAGGGTCTAGCTGACTCAATCCAGATGAATTTCGAACAGCATGGCGGCGAAGTCACAATTTCTGCTGCTCACGAAGATGGCAAAGGCGATTACTCAGCTGAAGTTGGCGCATTGGCGCAAGCTGGCGGTGAAGTTCTTGTTGTTGCTGGTTACCTAGACCAAGGCGGTAAGGGTATCATCCAGGGCGCATTGGACACAGGCGCGTTTGACACATTCTATCTACCAGATGGCATGGTTGGTGATTCATTGCCAGCGGCGATCGGTTCAGCATTGAACGGCTCTTATGGCGCAAACCCAGGCACAGACAGCCCAGGCGCAGCAAAATTCGCAGCAATGGCAGATGGCTTTGACGGCACATCAGCTTTCGCAGCTGAATCATATGACGCGGCTGCTTTGATCATGTTGGCGATGCAGGCTGCTGGTTCAACAGAATCAAGCGCTCTTAAAGACAAAGTCTTTGAAGTCGCAAACGCACCAGGCGAAAAAATCTACCCAGGTGAGTTGGCGAAGGCGCTAAAGATCATTGCTGATGGCGGTGATGTTGACTATGTCGGCGCATCTGCTGTTGAATTGATCGGTCCAGGTGAATCTGCTGGTAACTACCGTCAGATCGAGATCAAGGATCAGGCCATCTCAGTGGTTGGCTATCGCTAAGCCTTATTGGTTTTTACAAACAGAACAGCCCGATCATTTCGGGCTGTTTTTTTTCCCATCATCTTTTCAATTTTCATTAATTTATTTATTTTTTTAAACCACAAACAATGAAGAGCAGTAATTCATGATTGTTGTTGAAAATGTTCATAAACATTTCGGGGGCTTGCGCGCTGTAGATGGCGCGTCTTTGACCATTAAAACGGGGGCGATTACGGGTTTAATTGGCCCAAATGGTGCTGGCAAGACGACCTTGTTTAATGTGATTGCTGGCCATTATAAGCCAACTTCAGGTCGCGTTTTGCTTGACGGCGAAGACATTAGCGGCCTGCCACCACATGACTTATTTGGCAAAGGCTTGTTACGGACCTTTCAGATTGCCCATGAATTTTCCACATTAACCGTGCGCGAAAATCTTATGATGGTGCCTGCGGCACAATCTGGTGAAAGTTTGATTAGCACATGGTTAAGCCCCAAAAAGGTTGCTGAAGAAGAAGAACGCGTTCGCGCCAAAGCAGATGAAGTGATCGAATTTCTGGAAATCGCGCATGTCGCAGATGAATTGGCTGGCAATCTATCAGGCGGTCAAAAAAAGCTGCTTGAGCTAGGGCGCACCATGATGGTTGATGCCAAAATCGTCTTTTTGGATGAGGTTGGCGCAGGGGTAAACCGGACCTTATTGCGCACCATCGGTGATGCGATTTTGCGTTTGAACCAAGAGCGCGGCTATACCTTTTGCATGATTGAACATGATATGGAATTTATCTCTCGCCTTTGTGACCCTGTGATTTGCATGGCAGAAGGCAAAGTGCTGGCAGAAGGCAGCGCAGAAGAGGTCAAAAATAACGAAGCGGTGATCGAAGCTTATTTGGGAACAGGCCTGAAGAATAAACCTGAAAAGGAGACTTCATAATGGCATTTTTAATTGGGGAAAATATGACAGGCGGCTATGGCGGCGCTGATATTTTGCATGATTGCACCATAGGGGGCGAAAAAGGTGAAATTGCCGTTGTGGTTGGTCCAAATGGGGCAGGCAAATCAACAGCCATGAAAGCTGTTTTTGGCATGCTTGCCATTCGCGAAGGCCGCGTGCTTATGGATGGCGAAGACATTACCCATTTATCACCACAGGCCCGCGTGAATAAAGGTATGGGGTTTGTGCCGCAAACATCCAATGTCTTTACCTCTATGACAGTCGAAGAAAATCTAGAGATGGGCGCTTTCATCCGCGAAGATGATTTCCAAGACACGCTTGAACAGGTGTTTGATTTATTCCCAATTTTAAAAGAAAAACGGCGCCAGCCTGCAGGGGAATTATCTGGCGGCCAACGCCAACAAGTCGCTGTTGGCAGAGCTTTGATGACACAGCCAAAAATCTTGATGCTTGATGAGCCCACCGCTGGTGTTTCACCCATTGTTATGGATGAATTATTTGACCGCATTATTGAAATTGCCAAAACAGGCATTGCGATTTTGATGGTGGAACAAAATGCCAAGCAAGCTTTGAATATCGCTGATAAAGGGTATGTGCTGGTGCAAGGGCGCAATCGTTACACAGACACAGGGGCGAAATTGATGGCAGACCCTGATGTGCGCCGCGCATTCTTAGGGGGCTAAGGCAATGGAAAGTTTAAACGCATTTATCTTATTAGCTAATTTCGTGCTGATCCCTGGCATCACCTATGGGTGTCAATTGGCTCTTGGGGCGCTTGGTGTCACCTTGATCTATGGCATTTTGCGCTTTTCGAATTTTGCGCATGGTGAAGCGATGTCATTTGGCGCAATGTCCGTAATTTTATTTACATGGGTATTACAAAGCTGGGGCGTCTCGCTTGGGCCATTGCCAACAGCCTTGCTTGCCATTCCCGTTGGCATTGCCGCTGCGATTATGATGTTGCTGGTCACAGACAAAGTGGTTTATCGCTTTCACCGCGCCAAAAAAGCAAGCCCTGTGATTTTGATGATTGCCTCATTAGGGGTAATGTTCTTTTATCATGGTTTGATCCGCTTTATCATTGGCCCAAAGGACCGAAATTTCACAGATGGGGAACGCTTTATCGTCACAGCTCGTCAATTCAAAGAGATGACAGGCATGGCACAAGGCATGTCCTTAAAAATGACACAAGGCATCACCGTAATCATCACGATCATCTGTGTGGCCGCTTTATTCTATTTCTTGAATAAAACACGCACAGGCAAGTCAATGCGCGCCTATTCAGATAATGAAAATCTGGCGTTGCTATCTGGCATTAACCCAGACCGTGTTGTTATGATCACATGGATTTTGGTGGGTGGTCTTGTGACCATTGCTGGCACTTTATATGGTCTTGATAAAAGCTATAAGCCCTTTACCTATCTCCAGCTTTTATTGCCGATTTTTGCGGCGGCGATTGTGGGCGGTCTTGGCTCACCATTGGGGGCGATTGCAGGTGGTTTTGTCATCGCGCTTTCTGAAGTGCTTTTGACCTTTGCCTATAAACGCTTCCTTGGTTATTTGATGCCTGATGGGTGGCAAGCAGATGGGTTGGTTCAGCTGTTATCAACAGATTATAAATTTGCGGTATCATTCTCGGTTCTTGTGATTGTCTTGCTCGTCAGGCCAACAGGGATTTTTAAGGGGCAGTCATTATGATTTTGAAAAACAGAACCGTAACCCTTTATGCGGGCATGGCCTTGCTTTATGTCGCAGTTGGCGTTTTGCAAAGCTGGAATTTGTCTCTTGCGATCCTCAATCTAGGCCTAATTTCTGCGATCATGGCATTGGGTGTTAACATCCAATGGGGCTATGCTGGCTTGTTAAATGTGGGCGTGATGGGCTTTGCCGCGCTAGGCGGTTTGGCGGCCATTTTAGTTTCTGCCCCACCCGTTCAAGAAGCATGGGCCGCTGGTGGTGCTGGTATTTTATATGCGCTGATCACCATTGTGATGATGATTGTTGCCATCTTTTATGCTTATCGCCACACCACAGGTCGGCGTCGCCAACTAACCATTACTGCCATTGGCATTATTGGGTATTTTGTGGCACGTCATTTTTATGGCCCTGCCACAGATGCGATTGAACAGGTGAACCCTGCCACATCTGGTTATCTAGGTGGTGCTGGTATGCCAATTATCTTTTCATGGTTTGTCGGTGGCCTGTTTGCCGCGGCGGCGGCTTGGGTGGTTGGCAAGGTGGCATTGGGATTGCGTTCTGATTATCTTGCCATTGCCACATTGGGCATCTCAGAAATCATCATTGCGATTTTGAAATTTGAAGATTGGATGACCAGAGGCGTTAAAAACGTCATTGGCCTGCCTCGTCCCGTGCCTTATGAGGTGAATATTCAAAATTCCGTATTTTTCCAAGACTTGGCCGCATCAGCCAATATCCCCCTCGTGGAATTTTCATCTATCATCGTGAAATTGTGTTATGCGGTGCTTTTTGGCTTGGTCTTATTGTTCATTTTATACCTATCTGAAAAAGCCTTGAACTCACCATGGGGCCGCATGATGCGAGCCATCAGAGATAATGAAACAGCCGCTGAAGCCATGGGCAAGGATGTCACAGGCCGTCATTTACAAGTATTTATTTTAGGATCTGCCGTGATTGGTGTCGCGGGGGCCATGTTGACCACAATTGATGGCCAATTTACCCCTGCCTCATACCAGCCCTTGCGCTTTACCTTTTTGATTTGGGTAATGGTGATCGTCGGCGGTTCAGGCAATAATAAAGGCGCTGTCTTGGGTGGCTTTTTGATCTGGTTTGCATGGGTTGAAGCCGAACCAATTGGTCTATGGCTGATGGATGTGATCACATCTGGCATGGCAGAAGATAATGCATTGCGTGTTCATTTGCTTGGCAGTGCTGCCCATATGCGCTTGATGACCATGGGCCTGATCTTGCTTCTTGTCTTGCGCTTTGCGCCAAAGGGGCTTTTGCCAGAACGTCTGCAATCATCGAAATAAGCTAAAAATAGCCCCTCATTTATGTCCTATTTTAGTGGGGCAAATGAGGTGGTTAGGATGAGGTGGCTGGTTGGTGCCAATGAATTTGCGCAGGGGCCGCGCAATGGCCACATTCAAATTCATAATCTGGCCTGTCACTGTGACAGGCTTGGCATTGCCATCGGCTCGCTCTAGGGGCCTGTGAGGCAGCTTCAAGCGCGCTTTGATACGCTGCTTCATCTTCAACCCCCGCCGCAATTGCTGCGGCAATCCGATAATCATCATTGGTGCGCGGCGTCTCAGGGCTGATATGTTCCAACATTTGAGACGCAGATGCCCAAATGCCCGCATGAATGGCAAAACGCGCAATTTCGCGATAGGCATGATCAGGTTGTGCTGATTTTTCAGCCAGTTTTGCCGCATAGCTGATAAAAGCCCCATCATTGCCAGATTTGGCATCTCGCAATGCGGCAAGGCTTGATGGTTGTGGCACCAGCAAAAAGCCTTTTTCGGCAATTTTAACTGCCTTGCGCGTCTCTGATTTGGCAAGATATCTTGCGGTTAATCCCACAATGGCAGGGCTGAAAGACGGCAAGATTGATAAAGCCTGTTCAAGATACGCAATCGCATCCTTGCTGTCATCGGCCCCTTCTGCCATTTCTGTTAACAAGCTTGCCATCATGGTTTTTGCTTTGGCAATTTCACCTGCATTCTGACCACCTGATTGATTGAGATAAACACTTAAACAATCTGTGGCTCTGCCCCATTGTTTGTCTTTTAGGGCCTGTTGCAAAATGAAATGAGCGGCTTCTGATGATGTGGGCTCAAGCGCAAAGGCTTTTTGCGCTGCGCTTAACGCTTTGGGGTTGATATTCTGCCCCTTTAAATTTGCGCCGCCAGCATCCTGCTGATAAAGCCGCATCAAACCTAATTGCCCAAAATAAGATGTTGTCTCATCAGCTGCTAATTTTTTGAAATAACGGCTAGCCGCTTTGCTATCACCTCTGGCATAGGCAGATTGCGCTGAGAGCAAATCAGTCAAAATGCCTTTTTCCAATAATTTTTCAGCACGCCTTGCTTGTTTTGCCGCAGCCCCGCTATCACCAGCGGCCAAGGCTACAAACCCCAATGATAATGCCTTTTCCCCTTTGGCGCGTCTGCGTGCTTGCCAGCCTGCTGAAAACAGGCTTGGCCAGCGAAACAGCGCGCGCACCATCCGATCAATCAGGATTAACAAAATGCCAAAGCCTGCGATGCCAACCACTAAATTAGAGGTCTCAAGCTCCATCTGATACCCAAGCCATGTGATAGATGTGATGCCACTTTGTTGTGATAACCAGCTTGCGGCAAAGGCAATCAAAAGGCCAATAATGGTGAAAAATAACACACGCAACATCATTGTGAGCCTTTGTCTGTTTTGTGATCGGACGCTGTTTTATCTTGGCTGATTTGTGCCAGCTGTGCCAGCAATAGCTGTTCCAAAACCGTCTCGGCAGATAGCCGCCCTTTGGCTTTGCTTACCCACGCAAGACTTGGCTTATCACCACTTGATTGCGCGGCTTCAACCAGCTCTAAGAGGCTGAGATTTTGGGGTATTTCAGCCAAAAGAGATGATCCTTGATCCTCTTTTTCCAAGATTTTTTTATCACCTGCGACTTCGCGTAAATTCACCAACTTTGCCAGCCAATTTTGCACCCCATCCATAATCCCGCCTGTTGGCGGATCTTCTTGTGGCTGAGCGGCGCCTATCTGGTCAAACAGACGCAAAGCATCTGCCTCACGCAACAAAGATCTGTGGGTTTCATCACCAGCCTCTCTTATGGCTTTGGTAAGTGTTTGGCGATGCGCATCATCAGGCAAATAAGATAATAAAGGCAGATAAGGTGATAATGGTTGGCCTTGTTTTGCGCTTTGCCACATGGCCAATGTAAGAGATAACGGAACCGATATTGTGCCTGCCTCATCAGCCATTCTTGGCACCTGATTTGATAGGGAGGCTTGTAAATTCAACACCTTTTTTTCCAAATCACCGATGTTTTGGTTGGTGTCTTCTAGGTCCGCTAGCCGTCTATTTTGATCTGATGATTGGCTTTGAACATCAGATGCAAGCGCGGCAAGCTTATCTTCGAGCTGCCTTTGATGTACGGCTTGTTGATCTATATGACTCACAAGATTTTGCACCACATTTTGTTGGTGCCATAGCCCATAAGACGCAAGCGCAACTGCGCCACAAGAGATCAACAAGGCGCCGATCAACAGCCCGCTGTTGCTCTGGCGCTGTTTTTGTTCTTTGGAAGGGACCTTTTTTGCCGCCACTTTATTTTGCGCTTTATTTTGGGATTTAGGGGGCGCTTTTGTTTCACGAACCACAGCTTGCCCTTCAATCACATCATCTGTTTGTGATGTGGCCTTGGCAGATGTTTGGTCTGTTGTGTTTTCGGTGCCCAAGCTGTTATCCCCAATTTTTTTATGTCTTTTGGCCAATCTGTTTGTGACGCCACCGCACAAGCGCTTGCACTGATACCGCTCGCTTCCGCCGTGCTTGCCATACAGATGACCAACCAGATTTGCGCGCGGCATTACCGACCGCTTCAGAGACCACATAAAGATCTATATTGTGACAAGCCTGCCATAATTTATGGTGATGAAGCAAATCTTCAAACTGGCCCAATTGCGCTTGCGATAAAGCCATGATCCCTGTGATCTGAGCTGTGGCAAGTGCATGACACACATCATCAGCCAAAGCAGCTGCAGGCACCATTTCATAAATGATTGCCTCAGTGATATCTTGGCCCATTTCATGCAAAGCCCCTGCGATATCAAAGCTGATTTTTACAGCACGCAACCAGCATAGATGGCGGCCTTTGGCAGCAGGATGAGTGGCGATCATATCTGCCAAAGCACGGCCATCAGATGGGCCGTGATAGACATTATAATACCCCTTTTGCCTGGCTGATGCCGCGCTCGCTCTGCCAACGGTAAAGACAGGACGCGCATAAAGATCAACTTGTGCGCTATCTGATCCCTTATTTGCCCCTTGTTGCGGCAACGCATCTGCGGCTTGTTGGCTTGTTAGGATATAGCCATCTGCTTGCCCAATGACTATGTTATCATATGATTTTTGTTCAGCGATCATGACAGGCGCGATCACAACAGGCACGTGATATTTGGCCAAACGCGCTTGATCAGCTTCTGCCAAATTTTGATCACGAAGTGATAAAATCATCTGTTACCCTTTATCGGATGCGCCTTTTTTGATCACGCTAGAAACGATCTGCCGCCACATTTTTGCAATAAATCATCAGCCACTTGCCTGCCAAGCGCCTCTGCTTCATCATGGCGGGCTGTGGCAGTGCCGTCAAATTTATGCACCCCATCAAGGCTCAAAACACACCCTGTTAACGTCACTGTGCCATCATCATGTACATCTGCCATTGCGCCAATGGGCGTGCGGCAAGATCCATCCAATTGGGCCAATAAGGCACGTTCGGCTTTTGTGGCAATCGCAGTTTTTTCGCAATGTAATCTGGCAAAGGCATCTGTCATTGCCTGTTTGCGGCTGGCATCTTGATCTGTGATTTGAATGGCAATTGCGCCCTGACAGGCAGATGGCATAAATTCTGCCTCATCAAGCGGATGACCCAAATGAGACAAGCCCAAACGCTTTAGCCCTGCCATGGCCAAAATAATCGCATCATATTGGCCCTCTTCCAACAAAGATAGGCGGCGTTGCACATTGCCTCTTAACAAGGCAATTTCCAAATCAGGTCGCAAATGGCGAAGCAAGGCCGCGCGACGCACAGAGGAGGTGCCAATCACACTGCCATCTGGCAAGGCGTCAATGGTCTGGTGCGGGCCAACCAACGCATCACGCCGATCTTCACGTTCCAGAACGGCACATAGCGATGTGCCCTCAGCCAGCATAGTTTCCATATCTTTAAAGGAATGAACCGCGGCATCCGCTTTGCCTTGAATCATCATCATTTCAAGCGATTTGATAAACACACCCTTGCCACCAATATCGACCAGCGGACGATCAAGCACTTCATCACCTGAGGTGCTGACACCAATGATTTCATGCGCAATGCCACCAAGCTGACCTGTCACAATATCCGTTTGTGCCATGGCAAGCTGTGATTTACGGCTGACAATGCGCAGCGGTTTTTCAGCAAAGATTTCATCATAGGGCTTCATGCCTTCTGTCTAATGATGTATCACTGAAGATGCAAAATAAATCCGTCATTTTTTTGAAATGAAAATGATTGCCAGATCGAGAAGGTTTAAAAAACCGCTTATGACCAACGCTGTTGCATCATCATCACTTGCCGCCAAAGATTCAGTGAATTTGGGTTCTACAATTTTGGGCCCCACAATTTTAGGCCCCACAATTTTAGGAATTGAATCATCTTGTGATGAAACCGCCGCAGCCGTGGTGCGCGGTGACCATGTAATTTTATCAAATATCATTGCCTCATCATCTGAGATCCATGCCGCCCATGGTGGTGTTGTCCCAGAAATCGCGGCACGCGCCCATCTTGATACGCTTGCCCCTGTGATCAGCAAAGCTCTGGCAGAGGCCAATATTGGCTGGCAAGATATTGATGGCATTGCGGCAACCGCTGGTCCTGGTTTGATTGGCGGGGTGTTGGTTGGCACCGTCGCCGCCAAAGCCATGGCCAGTTTTCATGATAAGCCTTATTTTGCCATTAATCATCTTGAAGGCCATGCGCTGACAGCGCGGCTGACAGATCAGGTTGCTTTTCCGTATCTGTTATTATTGGTTTCAGGCGGCCATAGCCAGATTTTGATGGTTCATGATGTGGGACGCTATGACAGGCTAGGCACAACCATGGATGATGCCGCAGGTGAATTATTTGATAAAAGCGCCAAAGTGCTTGGCCTTTCTTATCCTGGCGGGCCAGCAATTGAACAAGCCGCCAAACAAGGCAATGCCAAAGCCATAACCTTGCCACGTCCGTTAAAAGGGGCTGATCATTGTCATTTTTCTTTTTCAGGACTGAAAACAGCACTGGCACAAGCCTATCAAAAACATGGCACGGCATTTTCTATCTCTGATTATGCCGCAAGCCTGCAATCAGCCATTGCCGATTGTTTGGAAGATCGTGTCAGCCGCGCCATTGCCATCGCACAAGAAAATGACGCCTTTGCCGCAAATCCTGTTTTGGTTGTGGCTGGCGGTGTTGCGGCCAATCAAGCGATCGCGCAAAAATTACAGCATATCGCACAAATCACAGGCACACAGCTTGTTGTACCACCTGCCAAATTATGCACAGATAATGCCGCTATGATTGCGTGGGCAGGCGTTGAATATTTTAACCGTAATCAGCCTTCACCCCTTGATTTTGCGCCACGCCCAAGATGGCCGCTTGATGATCATGCCCCGCCCCCACCAGGAAGAGGGGTCAGATCATGACTCAAAAGCACGCAGATAAAAGCCAACATATTATTGTGATTGGGGGCGGCGCATGGGGGGCGGCGATTGCCACAGCGTTATCAACCCATGATGATCATCATATTGAATGTCTTGTGCGATCTGAGGCCACCAAAGAGGCGTTATCAGCTGGCCATGTGCCGCGCCTAAATGGTGTAAGCTTACCTCATCCCATCCCTGCTACCACCAAACCAGATTGTCTTGCCAAGGCAGATATCATCTATTTGGTTCTGCCAGCGGCCGCCACATCACAGATGATGGCGATCATTGACCGTCATACAAATAATGATATCCCCATCATCTTATGTGCCAAAGGGCTTGTTTTGCCAGACGTAGATAATCGGCAAGAGGCAGATGCCTGTTTCTTGCCTGATTTCATGCGCTGTTTTTATCCAGATCGCCCCTTTGCTTTATTATCTGGCCCTTCTTTTGCAGATGAAGTGATCCAAGGCTTGCCAGCGGCTTTGGTTGCGGCATCTGATGATCCATGGTTATCAGATCAGATGATCCGCCATTTTTCACAATCGAATTTGCGGCTCTATCAGGGGCATGATGTGATGGGTGTTGCCATTGGCGGGACAGTTAAAAATGTGATTGCCTTAGCCGCAGGCATTTCCGCTGGTCTTGGCCTTGGTGACAATGCCAAAGCCGCCTTAATCACAAGAGGGCTAGCAGAAACAAGTCGGCTGATTGCCAAGCTTGGTGGCACAGCAGAAACCATGCGGGGCCTTGCGGGGATTGGTGATTTGACCTTATCCGCAAGCGGACCACATTCCCGAAATATGGCCTATGGCTATGCTTTGGGATCTGGCACTTCCTTGCCAGATGCGCTTTCAGAAGGCGCAAGAACAGCCCCCTTATTGGCAGAGATAGCAGAACATATTGATTGTGATATGCCCATTACAAATGCCGTGCGTGATGCGTTGCAAGGGGCCAATTTACAACAAATAATCACTGATCTCTTGGCACGCCCTGCCGTAGAAGAATAAAGATAAAAAACCCCTCAAATAGGAGCAATCATCATGGCATATTGGCTATTTAAATCAGAACCATCCACATGGTCATGGCAAGATCAGCTTGATAAAGGCGAGATTGGTGAAGGCTGGGATGGGGTACGCAATTACCAAGCGTCAAATAATATGAAAGCGATGGAAGTCGGCGATCTTGGCTTTTTCTATCATTCTGTGAATGAAAAACAAATTGTCGGCATTGTTGAGGTTATTGAAACCTATCACCCTGATCCCACAGATGCCTCTGGCCGATTTGGCATGGTCACAGTCAAAGCTGTTACATCTGTCACAAAGCCTGTCACATTGGCGATGATGAAAGCCGAAGAAACATTGGCCGATTTTGCACTGATCCGCCAATCACGATTATCTGTGGTGCCTGTCTCACAAAGCCAATGGGATTTCATTTTGACTATGGCAGAGACCGAATTATAAATTTGGCTTTTTCAAATATCAGGCGCTAGGCAAAATAACAAATTAGGCAAGATACCAAATAAGGTTATTTTGCCTGTTGATCAGCAGGGCGCAGGATAAAGTATAAATTACGCGCATAAATAAACAGACCAAGGCCCTGTCCGCAAATAATCACAGGGTCTTGACGCCAAATGGCGTAAAGCAACAAGACCGCGCCACCGCCAATGGAAAAATACCAAAAGGCAACAGGGATCACGGATCGTTTTTCATTTTCTGATTTTAACCATTGAATGATAAATCGGCTGGCAAATAATGCCTGGCCGCCAAAGCCCACCACAATCATTAATTTTTCTGGCGATTCTGCCATAGAGGCTGGCAAAAACGGAAACACCATCACAAGCAATTGCGAGACAAATAACGCGCCTGTGCCAATCGCATCAGATAATAAGGCAATCATGGCTTTATGCTCCTTCTATGGTGTTTGTGACTTCACTGACAGCTTGTGATTTATCACGGCGACGAATGAGCCATATCACACCAAGCAAATCAATAATGCCAACCAAGGCGCGGTTTAAATTGGTATATTTGGAATTGCCAGCCCCGCGCGCACGATGTGCCACTGGCACAGCCAATACGGTGCCACCAGCGCGTCTTACCAAGCTTGGCATAAAGCGGTGCATATGATTGAAAAAGGGCAATTGCAAAAAGATATCTCTGTCGACCACTTTGATGCCGCACCCTGAATCAGGATGCGTGTCTTTTAACATGGTACGGCGGATAAAGCGCGCAATGGCAGAGGCTCTGCGACGCATGGGCGTGTCTTGGCGCTTTGTGCGCACACCCCCAGCCATGCCCATCGCAGGGCGAATGGTCTCTAATTCTGCAATCAAATTTGGTAAATCAGATGGCACATTTTGACCATCGCCATCAAGCACACAAATCAAGCGACCGTGCGAGCGCAAAAGACCAGAGCGAATGGCCGCTGATTGACCTGCTCTGTTTTTATGCTCTAGCACGCGCAATTCTGGCACTTCAGCACTGGCTTTCGCCAATTCTGCAGCTGATCCATCATCAGACCCGTCATTAATATAGATTATCTCAAAATCCCGACCTGATAAGGCGGCTGCAATCTCATCAATTAACGGGTGAATATTGCCTTGTTCATTCATCACAGGCACAATCACCGAAATATCACAACGCACAGATGCGATGGTCACAGATCCGTTTGAGGCACCCTCGGGCAGAGCTGTTGTCTTATCTGTTGCTGTCATATGGCTGGTCATAGCTGGTCCGGTCTATCAAACGTTGTCAGGTCATTTTGCCCAACGATGTTGTCTGGTTGTAACCTCTTCGATGAAACGCGTCAAATGCCCATCTGTGAATTACCAAAAATCACATTACTTTTCTGTTTGCCGATATAGCCGCAAACTCACATCTCTTCCTTTGGAAATGTTAAAGCCGTCCACCCTGTCTATTTCGGTGACAGATAGAGATAATTTTTCGATGACTTCTAAAAATTCAGATCTTTTTGCAGCTTCGATAATGGCCAATCCTTGCGGCGCTTCTGCCAATAACAACGCAGCCTCTCTTGCGGTGACAAGCAAAATATCTTGGCCTTGGTAAAATACCATTGAGGGCTCATGATACCCAGCTGCCACCACCAAACTTGGTTGTGATGATAAATCAGATACCGCATCATGAAGCGCGGTTGACACATGGATGCGTTTGGCGTTGCTAACCACCCCTGAAATGACAATCATATGAAGCAAGGCACCCATCAATAAAAGGATGATCATCAGCCCAGATTGCGGTTTTGCCAGCCACTGCCAGAACAGATAGAGCAATCCGACAACCAACATCACAGACAGCAAGCTGAAGAAAAAAGATAGCCCTGAGCCTGTGCCACCAAATCGCAATGCCAGATAGCCAAGCGCGATCACAAACACCAAACCGCTAAAGGCCGCAAAGCCTGTGATCACATAGCTTGTGATGATGCGCCAGCGCACCGCTTTGGCTGGCGTTGTAAAACACATTAAAACCAACAGCCATAAAGCTGGCAGGAGCGGCAAAACATAATGTGGCAATTTGGTAGGCGTTGCCTCAATTAACAACCAATAGCCAAGCAACCAGGCAATGACAAACCGCCCTTTATCTTTTTGGAAAATGTCTTTGCCAACCATCGCGAGATTGCCCGCAAATAGCGACGCTGGAAACGCCAAGAGCGGCAAAAGCAAAAGATAGATACCAAAAGGCGCACCATGTGATTCCTGACCTGATTGCACCTTGGCAAGAAAATCCCCTTTGATGGCGATATCAAGAAAGGCCCCTTGTGTTGCAATCTGCACAGAAATAGCCCATGGCGCCACAAGTACTGCCAAAATAAATAGCCCGCGCACCACCCTGATACGCGCCCATAATAACAGGCTTTTATCAAACAGATTAACCCCCAATAAAGTGGCAAATCCGACCAAAGGCGCAATCGGACCTTTGATCAAGATCCCTGCCGCCATGGCAATCCAAAATTGGTTTATGGCGGCCCCTGCTTGGCCGTCAAAACGTCTTTTATAAATGTCCCATAACGCCCATTGTTGCCATAAAATCAGTGCCAAAAGCACAGAATCAGTCTTTGCCAGATGCGATTCAGCAAACACAATAAAGCCAGAGGATAAGAATAAGCCTGCGATAAGTGGTGCCAGATTGCCCCAGCCTGTTAAATTCATCGCCCGTGCCAAAGCAATCATCATCAAAAAGCTGGCAAGATATCCCGCCAATGATGGCAGGCGGTAATTTTCAATAGCATCTATGCCAAATAGGCTGGCTGATGTGGCTTGCAACCAATAAATGCCCGCTGGCTTTTTGGCGCGATACTCATCTTGAAAGCGGATCGTTATAAAATCACCAGATAGCACCATTTGCTTGCTTGCTTGGGCAAAACGCGCTTCATCACGATCAATTGGCGCAAGTGATTGATGACCCACCATCACAAGCCCTGCCAGCAAGACAACCACAAGCCATAGGGCGCCTTTTTGGCGCATGGCCGCGCTGACCAATTGTCCTAGATCACTTAGGCTAATGCCCAGCCCCAACGGCAGATTTTGTTTTTTGAACAAATTTCGCAACATTCACTTCTAAAACCCAATTTGCCGAGATCTTGGCTCTTTGATGAACCTTTTTTTCCTGGCCATAGTGTAACCTTGACCACCTGCTAGTTTCAAATGCTTTTCTTTTGTTATAACAGTTTGTTTTTGCCGTGATATAACAGGCTTATGACTAATCCTTCTTCCACGCATCCTAGCGCAGATCCAAACAAGCATACATCATGGCGTCATATTTGGCATTTATCTTGGCCGATTATGATATCGAACATGTCACAACCCCTTGTGGGTGCGACAGATACAGCGATGATGGGTCATTTAACAGACCCTGCCTTAATTGGCGGCGTGGCCCTTGGTACGCTTGTGATCCATTTCATTGTGATGATGTTTGGGTTTTTGCGGATGAGCACCACCGCTCTTACGGCCCAAGGGCGCGGTGCCAAAGATTTGGCGCAAATCAGGCGCCCTTTGCAAAGAGGAATGTTGATTGGCCTCATCGCAGGGGTCAGCTTTATCGTCTTAAGTCCTGTTTTGATTTCTGTCTCAGCGACCCTTTTGCCAGCCTCTGATGCCGTTGAACAATATATGGCAGATTATATCGCTATTCATATATTTGCTTTGCCAGCGATTTTGATGAATGCCGCCTTGCTAGGCTGGCTTTATGGCATGCAATCCATGCGGCTTGGCATGTATCAATTATTATTGGTTAATGGGCTGAATATCGCCTTGAACCTGTTATTTGTGATGGGATTTGAATGGGGCATCACAGGGGTCGCGATGGCATCTGTCTTTGCCAATTGGCTTGGGTTTTTATTTGTGATTCTCATGATCAAACGCCCCTTTAAAGCAGAATTGCGTCATATTTTATCCCTCGCAAACGCGATGCGATCTGAAGGCTGGTCTCATTATATCAGCCTGTCGCGTGATATTATGATACGGACCATTTTGCTCTATGGGGTTGAGGCAAGCTTATTATATGTCAGCGGTGATAAGGGCGATATTCCCTTAGCATCCTTGCAGATTATTTTGGTGATTTTTGGCCTGATTGCCTTTTCACTAGATGGCTTTGCCCATGCCAGTGAAGCGTTGGTCGGTGAGGCCATCGGTGCACGTCAAAGATCCTATCTTCGCGTGATCATCTGGCGCACCACCATCATGGCAGGTGGCATGTCTGTGTTTATCAGCCTGATATTGTTGTTCGCACAAATGCCGTTATTATCAATCCTGACAAGCTATGAGGATGTGATCTCCTATAGCCGCCAGCTTTGGCTTTATGTGCTATTCATTCCCCCAGCGTCATTTTTAGCCTTTCAGATGGATGGTATTTTCATAGGGGCTGCGCATGGCAAGGCCCTAAGAGATGCCATGATTTATTCTTTCAGCCTGTTTGTTTTGTGTCTTTGGGGCCTTAATGCTTTATCAGAAACAGACGTGCCAATCTTATCACAAATATTATCGCCATCTCAGTCAGGCCTTGACGGTTTGCTTTTGGCATTTATCCTTTATTTATTGGCAAGAGGGATCTTTCTTGCCATCCGCCTGCCACAGATTTTTGCGCTAACAAATGACGAAAAGAACCCATAATTATGACCACTTGTTTTGAAATCATTGCTGATACCTATGGCGTTTTATTATCAAATCCACAGCCTGATGATGTGGTGGTAAAAGCAATTACTGAAACCGAATTTGATGCCTTTCTTGCGTCTGTAACGCCGTCGCAAAAAGCGATGTTACAAACGCAAAATGTCACTGGCAAAGCAGGGCAAGCCAGCTTGCTTTATGATCAAGATGGCCGTGTCGATTTCGCCATTATCATCATTGGTCAAGAGGTGATCTGGCAAACCGCATCTGCGATGACAGCATTGCCTGCCAGACGATACAGCCTTGATGAGGCAACGCTCTCAGAAGAGGTTATTACAGCCATTATGCTTGGGGCGCATCTGGCCTTTTATCAAGTGGCGCATGCCACCAAACAAGGTGCGCCTAAAGCCAGCTTGCATTGCAACAATTTACCAGAAGAGGTCGTTGGTCTGGCAAAAGGGATTTACCTATGCCGTGATTTGATTAATGCGCCTGCCAATGTGATGACACCTGAACGCTTGGCACAAGAAGCAACAGCCTTGGCAGATCATCATCAAGCAGAGGTAACAATCACAACAGGTGATCAGCTTGCTGCAAACTATCCTGCAATTCATATTGTTGGCAGAGCCGCAGAAATACCGCCTTGTTTAATTGATATGCGATGGGGCAAAACAGGGCCTTTGATCACACTTGTTGGCAAAGGGGTGACATTTGATTCTGGCGGTCTTGATTTAAAACCTTCCAAAGCAATGGAAATGATGAAAAAAGATATGGGCGGGGCCGCCCATGTGCTTGGTTTGGCATCTGCCATTATGGAATCTGGCCTAAATCTGCGCTTGCGGGTGCTCATTGGCGCAGCAGAAAATGCGGTATCTCAGTTATCTATGCGTCCGATGGATGTGATTGACACCAGAGCAGGCATCAAAGTTGAAGTTGGCAATACAGATGCTGAGGGGCGCCTTGTTTTGGCTGATGCGCTTGATCTGGCATGTGAAGAGGAGCCTGATTTTTTGGTGGATTTTGCCACATTAACAGGGGCCGCACGCGTTGCGCTTGGCACAGAATGCCCTGCTTTATTCTGTAATCATGATGAAACCGCCAAACAAATTATGGCATGGGGTAAGACCATCCAAGACCCGTTGTGGCAATTGCCCTTATTTGAGCCCTATGACAGTCAATTAGATGGCGGGCATATGGCACTGTCAAGCACGGGCAGCTCAGGCTATGGCGGGGCCATTACAGCAGCGTTATTTTTGCGCAGATTTACTGGCAAGGACATAAATTGGGCGCATATTGATGTGATGGCGTGGATGTTGGGCACAAAACCTGGCAGACCAAAAGGCGGCGAGGCTATGGGCTTGCGTGCGATTTACGCCTATATCAAATCTTTGAGTGATGCATGATAAGGACAACAGATGGCGCCGCTTAATAGCCGCGCTTTTTATCCACTTGATTGGCAGCTTCACTATTTTCATGAAACGCCAATAGCGCATTTGCCACTTGTTCTGCGGCGGTTTGCGGATTGGTTTGGGCGGCAACATGTGGCCAGATTGTGATATGAGGATGATCCCAAAATCCATGATCATCTGGCAAAGGTTCCACATCAAACACATCAAGGCTGGCACCAGATAAATGGCCCTGATTTAGCGCTTGCAATAAATCATCTTCGACAACATGCCCGCCGCGCCCTGCATTGATGAAATAGGCGCCAACCTTCATGGCCTGGAACACATCTTTATGAAAAAACCCTCTGGTATCATCTGTCAAAGGCATCAAACAAATATGCATATCCATATCAGTGATCATGGTATTCAAACCATCTGGCCCCCAATGGTAACTTAGATGCGCATCATCATCTCTTTGTGTTTTGACATAGCCATGCACATCGAAATGCAAAGCAGATAGCTGGCGCGCCACCTCATAACCAATTGCCCCCACACCATAGACACCGATTTTTAAATCTCGCGCATTTGTTTGTGGCAAAGGCCGAAATTCACGTCGTTTGGCAAGCGCGCGGTAATCAGATGCTTTGCGGCATTTTTCAAGAACCGCAAGACACACCCAATGACCAAGGGCAACACTCATATCAGGATCCACCAAACGCACCAACGGCAAATCATCTGGAATGGTTTCATCTCTGAAAATATGGTCGACCCCTTGGCCCAAAGAAATGATACCCTTTAAATTGGGCAATTGGGCAATACGCCCCAAAGGCGGCTTCCAAGCGGTAATGGCCATCGCTTCTTGTGCCAAATCAGAATGAATTGGCACCAATTGAATGGCTGGCAGAAACGGCTGTAGACGCGCTTGCCAGGCTTCCATGCGAGACGCATCTGCCGCATCATCATAATAAGCCACGATCAATTTATCATTTGTGAGAACCGCCATCAGCCTAGCCTTTTTTTTGCAATGCCATCATGGCTTGGTCATGAAGCGCTTTGCTTGCGGCTGCGATGATTTCAGTGGTCTGCCCCAATTGAACGGCCCTGCCAGAAAAATCAGTAATTACGCCGCCAGCTTCTTCGATCACAGGCACCAATGCCATAATATCATGGCTGGCAAGTTGGTGTTCAATCACAAGATCAAGATGGCCAGAGGCAAGCAAGGCATAATTATAACAATCCCCGCCCCATCCAGATGTTAAACACCGCCGAGATAGCGCAAGATAGGCAGGCAAAATCTGATCATCCAACGCTTCAGGGGCGGTCGATGAAATCCGCGCTTCTGCCAATGTTTCTATGCCAGATGTGGTGATTACCTTGCCATTTAATGTTGCGCCATGCCCGGCAACAGCGACATAAATTTCATCAAGCATGGGCATATCAATCACAGATGCCACAGCTTGTTTTTGGTGGCATAGCGCGATCAATGTGCCAAATAAGGGCTTGCCGCAAATAAAGGCTCTGGTGCCATCAATCGGGTCAATCACCCAATCAAATGCGCCAGAAATCTGGCCGCCATGCTCTTCGCCTATGATGTTATGACTAGGATATTTAGCCGTGATCGCCGCTCTGATCTCAGCTTCTGCTGATTGATCTGCGATGGTCACAGGGCTGTTATCTGCTTTGCCTGTTACCACCAAGGGCTGTTTAAAATAGCGTTTAATGACAGGGCGGCTGGCAAAACAAAAGCTGGCAAGCGCGCTTGCCAGCTCTTCTGGATTCATATCAAGCATATCCCAGCGCATGGCTGAGGCGGCTTTCAAATCTGATTACTCTGCCTCAGATGCGATATCAGCATCTGTTGGCAAAGTAGCTGGTGCAGCTGACAAAGACCGCAAATAGGCAATCATATTGGCTCTATCTTGCGGCTTTTTCAAACCAGCGAAATTCATTTTTGTGCCAGAAATATAGGCCTTAGGCTTATATAAAAAGGCATTCAAGGCTTGGTAATCCCACGCACCGCCGAAACCAGATAAGGCAGCTGAGTAACCAAACCCATCAACCGCGCCCTTATCAGCATTTACGATGTTCCATAGACCAGGGCCGACCTTATTGGCGCCGCCTTCTTCAAAGACGTGACATGCGGTACATTTTTTGGCCAATTTCATGCCAGCGGCGATATCCGCTTCTGCCAAAAGGGCCAGAATCGGTTCTGGGCCAGCAGGTGCAGCAGCAGCTGATGTGGTAGAGGCCACTTCAGTAACTTCAATTGGATAAGCATGGCTGGTTTTCACATCGCCATGGCCATGGCCAGCATGATGTGACGGCACCAGAATTTCGCCTGCTTTGATACCTGCCATCAAAAGAAGGGCTGCCATCAAAACACCAGCGAAGATTTTGTTAAACTTCAGATCATCCATCCTACGATATCCCCCGGATAAAAATCGTATCTCTAAAAATCGTATCTCTTACGTGAAACGAAAATGTCGTCAAACATCACATTTCGCAAAATTATAAAGCCCTTTTATCTGACAATCACGCAATTCTCAAGTGATGAAGACAGAAGTTTGATCATTTTCATGTCTGTTTTGACCTAAAACGCATTTTCTTTTGCCTAAATTTTCAAATTATGGAACATAAAGCGCATGAGTAACGCTGATGATATGATAATTTTGATCCCTGCGCGCATGGCGGCAAGCCGACTGCCTGGCAAGCCAATGGCCGATATTGGTGGCAAGCCTTTGATTGAACATGTCTGGCAAAGAGCCGTGCAATCAGATATCGCGCCTGTGGTGGTGGCAACAGATCATGACGCCATTTACCGCCATATCCAATCTTGCGGCGGGAATGCGGTTATGACCTCTTCTGATCATGCTTCTGGCTCTGATCGGATTTATGAAGCCTTGATGACATGGGATCCAGAGGGCACATACCAAACCATCATTAATCTGCAAGGTGATTTGCCAACCATCACAAAAGCCGCCATTGCCGCATTAGCAGATATGATGGCGTCAGACAGATGTGATCTAGCAACTTTGGTGGCACGTGCCACTGATGATGAAATCAATCGCTCGCAAGTGGTCAAGGCTGTGATCAGCTGGTATGAGACCACGGATGATAGCAGTGTGCCAATTGGCCGTGCGCACTATTTTTCGCGCTTGCCCGTGCCCTATAATGCGCAAGATTACTGGCATCATATTGGCCTTTATGGCTGGCGAAGATCAGCGTTGGCACGCTTTATTTCACTGGCACCATCACCGCTTGAGACAACCGAAAAGCTGGAACAATTGCGTGCCCTAGAAGCTGGCATGATCATTGATGCTGGATTGATTGACGAAGCCCCTGGCGGGGTAGATACTGTAGAAGATTTAGAAGCTGTCAGAGAGATTTTGGCACCGCATTAAGCATCATAATGCGGGCAAGCAAAACCATCAGGTGGGTATAAGATTATGGAAAAAAAGATTGTCGCATTTCAAGGCGTTCCTGGGGCCTATTCCCACATGTCTTGCCAAGCCGTTCTGCCTGATTATGAGATTTTGCCATCTGCCAATTTTTCCGAAATGATGGCGCATGTGCGTGACGGTCGCGCCCATGTTGCCATGGTGCCAGTTGAAAATTCAACCGCAGGGCGCGTCGCAGATATTCATCATCTTTTGCCACGTTCTGGGTTGAAAATTATCGCAGAACATTTCCAACCTGTCAGACATAAATTGCTTGGCATCAAAGGCGCGAGCCTATCTGATATCACCGAAGCGCATAGCCATGAACAAGCCTTGGCACAATGCCGCGAGACATTGGAAAAATTAGGTATCCAGCCTGTGGTGCATCCTGATACAGCTGGGGCAGCAAAAGATATTGCAACAGAAACAAGCGGTCATAAAGCGGCCATTGCCTCTAGCCTTGCTGGCGATATTTATGGTCTTGATGTGTTGCAAGACACGCTGGCAGATATGGAAACAAATACCACACGCTTTCTTGTGATGGCCCCTGACGCGCCAACCCCCTCTTACGATCAGGCTAAAAAATATGTGACCACCATGGTGTTTCGTGTTCGTTCTGTGCCAGCCGCGCTTTACAAGGCGCTTGGGGGGTTTGCAACCAATGGCGTGAATATGACAAAGATCGAAAGCTATATGCTTGGCGGTGCGCTATCAGCGGTGCAATTTTATGTAGATTGTGAGGCGCATATTGATGACCCTGCTATGAAGCTTGCTTTGGAAGAACTAGCCTTTTATTGCGAGGGTGATGGGTTGCAAATCATGGGCACTTACCCTGCCGATAAAATTCGATATTAAGGCAAAGCTGAAGCGCAAATCACAGCGACTTGTAACGCAAAAAGACTTGTTTTCACGCCCATTTTCGCCCATATTGCCAAAAGGAAGGCAGGTGGGCGTTTTTCCTGTTTACTCAGGCCAGGTCCGAGAGGAAGCAACCACAACAGTTTTTTTAACGGGTCACCTGTTCTTCCGCCTGATACTGCGAAAGCCATCTTATGATGGCCCGTTGTGGCATGATTGCTTTTTTGGTAACGGCCTTCTGGTATAGGAATGAGAATGTCCGATCAAAACACAGACCACAGCGCACAAAATCAGCCAGACACATCTGCTGCAGGCTATCGGGTACTGGCCCGAAAATACCGCCCTGATAATTTTTCCGCTTTGATTGGCCAAGATGCTCTTGTCAAAACATTATCAAATGCCATTGCCCATGGCAGATTGGCACATGCCTTTGTGCTGACAGGTGTGCGCGGTGTTGGCAAAACCTCAACGGCCCGTATTCTTGCCAAAGGGTTGAATTGCATTGGCCCAGACGGCACATCAGGTCCCACGCTCGAACCATGCGGCCAGTGTGAGCCATGTACCAGCATTTCAGCCAGCCGCCATGTCGATGTTCTGGAAATAGATGCGGCAAGTAACACAGGCGTGGATGATGTTCGTGATATCATAGATGGCGCGGCTTATCGTCCTGTTTCAGCGCGCTTTAAAATCTACATCATTGACGAAGTGCATATGTTATCCAAAAACGCCTTTAACGCGCTTTTGAAAACATTAGAAGAGCCGCCAGAAGCGGTGAAATTCATTTTTGCGACAACGGAAATTCGCAAAGTACCTGTGACCATATTATCACGCTGTCAGCGTTTTGATTTGCGCCGCGTATCTGTCGAACAATTGGCTGGTCATTTGCGCTATATCACGGATGCTGAATCAATCAAAGCTGATGAAGAGGCGCTTCATCAAATTGCAAAAGCCGCCGAAGGCTCTGTGCGTGATTCTTTGTCTTTGCTTGATCAAGCCGCCGCAATGAGCGCAGATCACATAACCGCATCATCTGTTGGTGATATGCTTGGCCATGCTGGTGATGCCGAAGTTGGTATGATTTTAACATCCTGCCTATCTGGCGATATCACAAATGCACTTGCCGCCTATGCCACAAGTGATAATCGTGGCTCTGATCCTGAATCTGTGATTTCTGACATGCTTGATTTGGTGCATTACGCCTCATTAGCCGCATCAGGTGCGGCCCAATCTGATTTGCCAGAAGCCACCAAAAGCATCACCTCACAATTGGCTGAACAAGGCATTGCCCGTTTGGGCCGTGCGTGGCAAATCTTGCTGAAAGGCCATTTAGAAGTCAAAACAGCCCCCAATAGCCGCGCGGCCGCACAGATGCTATTGATCAGATTGGCCCATAGCGCACCGATGCCAACCCCTGCTGAGATCATCCAAAAATTGCCACAGGCACCAGCCAGCATGCCACCTGACTCTGGTGCTTCAGCATCTAGTGCTTCAGTATCTGGGGTATCTGAAACTTCAGCATCTGGGGCATCTGGCGTATCAAAAGCCAACACATCAGAAATCGGCAAAGCGGCGATGCCGCCTACGCATTCATCTGCCCCATCTCATGCCCCTGCCACATCCACAATGCCACAAGGGGCAACCGCGCCTCAGATGACCGAAACCGCGCCAGAGCCAATCGCAGAAGCTGTGAAAGAGGATCTGGCAGAAGCAGATGCTGTCAAACCATATGCCATCACATCATTGGCAGATGCTGCGTCATTGCTTGAATCACATGGCCATATGATCATCACAGCGCATTTACGCAATTATGTGCGTCCGATTGCGATTCATGCTGGCCATATGGAAATTTTTATTTCAGAAGATGCGCCAAAAGATTTGGCAGCCACATTGGCCAAAACCTTATCGGAATGCTTATCACAGCCTTATCTTGTGACACTTGGCAATGATGCGAGTGGCAAAACCTTATACCAAGAAGAAGAAGAGGCAGATAAAGCGCGCAAAGCTGAGGCCAGCCAAGATCCGCTTGTCAAAGCTGTGATTAATACATTTGAAGGCGCAGAAGTGAGCAATATCATTCCCTTATCAGATATCGCACCTGACGCTTTGCCAGATGATGGGATGTCATCAGACTAATTATATCTGATAAGATTTTTAAAAATAAATCAAACCATAGGAGACTGGCCAAGATGCGTAACATGGCCGCTATGATGCAAAAATTATCTGGTCTGCAAGGCAAAATGCAAGATATGCAGGATGAATTAGAAGCAACCACATTCACCGCCAATGCCGCAGGCGGCCAAGTAACGGCGAGTGTGAATGGCAAAAAACAACTGGTTGATCTTGTGATCGACCCTGCCTTAATGGTGCCAGATGAAGCTGATTTGGTGGCTGATTTGGTCAAAGTTGCCATTAAAAACGCATCTGAAATGGCAGAAGCAGAACAAGCCAGACGCTTAAAAGAGTTAACAGGCGGCTTGCCTTTGCCCCCTGGTATGTCTTTGCCATTCTAGCGGTGCGTTAAAACCCATGGAAACACCACTTGATCAGCTTATTAAACGATTGTCACGCTTACCAGGTCTAGGGCCGCGCTCTGCCAGACGTGCCGCGCTTCATTTGCTGAAAAATAAGCAAACCATGATGATCCCTTTGGCCGAAGAAATGGCACATGTCGCAAGCACCGTGCGCGATTGTGTAACCTGCGGGAATTTGGATATCACAGATCATTGTCATATTTGTCTTGATCACAAAAGAGATGAAAGCCGTATTTGTGTTCTAGAAGATGTGGCTGATTTATGGGCGATGGAACGCGCTGGTGTGTTTTCAGGTCGTTATCATGTGCTAGGCGGCACCTTATCAGCACTTGAAGGGCGCACCCCATCTGATCTGGGAATTGAAAGGCTGCTTGCCCGTGTAAGTGACAGCGCGATCACAGAGGTTATTTTGGCCACATCTGCCACAGTGGATGGCCAAACAACCGCCCATTATATCGCAGAACGGCTCGCACCATTATCTGTTACCATCACAAGATTGGCGCATGGCCTGCCTGTCGGCGGCGAGTTAAATTTCCTAGATGAAGGCACATTGGCACAGGCGATGCGTGCCAGATCAAAGCTCTAAGACGAGAGAGGCAAGCTGGTATCAATAGGCTTATCAGACGCATCTTCGATAACGTCAAATTCTCCGATTTTTTCACCACGCCTTGTGATTTTACCTGTTGAGGTACGAATATCATCAATGTCTTTTTGCGCTTGGCCGAAATGTTTGCCAAGCGATTCCACCCGCTTATCAAGACGCGCGACATCTTCGATTAATTTTATGATCTCTGCTTGAATCAAAGCGGTTTGCTCTCTCATTCTGGCATCACGCAAAATAGCCCGCACAGTATTCAAGGTTGCCATCATGGTGGTTGGTGAGACAATCCAAACACGTGCGCGATAGCTATCTTCGATGATCGCTGGCATGTGGGCATGAAGTTCGGCATAAACCGCTTCAGATGGCAAAAACAAACAAGCGGATTCGGCTGTTTCACCAGCCAGAATATATTTATCAGCGATATCCTTCACATGGCCTTTAACCGCAACACCAAGCGCTTTGCGCGCGACAGTTTTTTCGGCATCATTCGTGGCATCTTGCAAGGCATGCCACGCCTCTAGTGGAAATTTTGCATCAATCACAATATCACCAGGTGGGTTTGGCAATTTCAAAACACAATCAGCTCTTTTCCCATTCGAAAGCTGATGCTGAAAATCATAGGCATTTGGCGGCAATACCGTGCGCACCAAATTTTCCAATTGCACTTCGCCAAAGGCCCCCCGTTCAGTCTTATTTGACAGAATATTCTGAAGGGAGGTGACTTGCGAGGTCAAGGTGGTGATCTGTTGATTGGCATTATCAATCACAGCCAATCTTTCAGCCAAAGATTTCAAATTATCATGTGTTGATTGCGTTTGCTGTGCCAAATTTTGGGTCATTCGTTCTGAAAGATGGCCCAAAGATTGCTCAAGCCGTTTTGACAATAACATATCTTGTTCACGCAACTGTTTTGCCATCTCTGCTTGCGAGGTTGCTGTTTGCTGGGCCAATAATTCCAATTGCGCTTTCAAGCTCACAACACCTTCTGCAAGATGATCTGGGGCGTGCGTATCTGCAAGGGGTGCTGCCCTGCCGCCTGCCCATTTTTGGCCAGCCCAAAAGACCCCAATTGCCAGAGGAATAAAAACAAGAAATAGAAGGATAGAATCAGACATGCCCCATCATAGACTTGTTTTACCAAATTGATCAATTCTTGACGCAGACAAAGCCATAAGGGTACAAATCCCCATAGAATTAAGCTGATATATTGGGTTTATCTGTTTGAAGATTGCCGCAACCTGAAAAGGGGTTTTGTTATGGCGTTATTGCCAATTATTCATGTGCCAGATGATGTGCTTCGTAAAACCGCAAAGCCTGTGACAGAGATCACGCCTGCGATACGGCAATTGTTAGATGATATGGCAGACACCATGTATGACGCCCCTGGCATTGGCTTGGCAGCCAATCAAATCGGCTCGCTTGACAGGCTGATTGTAATGGATTGCGGATCTGATGATGCGCCAGAATTATGGCAGATGATCAACCCTGAAATCATCTGGCGGTCTGATGAAGACTCAACACTTGAAGAGGGGTGCTTATCAATCCCAGGTGAAAATGCCGTTATCACACGCCCTGCGATGGTGCGCGCGCGTTATTTGGATATTGATGGCACTGAAAAAGAAATGGAAGCCGATGGCTTACTTGCCGCCTGTATTCAACATGAAATTGATCATCTTGATGGGGTGTTATTCATTGACCATTTGTCACGATTGAAAAAATCAATGATCATGAAACGTGTTTTAAAGTCAGCTAGAAAATAGATAAGAGGCTGTCATGGGCAAGCCAACGGCGTTGAAAATACTATTTATGGGAAGCCCCGATTTTGCGTGCCCCACGCTAAAGGCCTTACATAAGGCGCATCATATTTGTCATGTCTATACGCAGCCGCCACGCGCCTCTGGCAGGGGGATGGCAGAACGCAAAACGCCGATTGCCACTTTGGCAGATGACTTAAGCATTCCTGTCAGCTGGCCAACCAGCTTGAAAGATCAGGATACACAAGCGCATTTAAAAAGCTTTGATGCAGATTTATTTGTGGTGGTTGCTTATGGGTTGTTATTGCCAAAAGCGATATTGGATATCCCGCGCCTTGGTTGTATCAATGGTCATGCTTCCTTATTGCCACGCTGGCGTGGTGCCGCCCCGATTCAGCGGGCCATTGAAGCAGGTGATGCCGAGACAGGTACTTGTGCGATGATGATGGAAGAAGGACTTGATACAGGTCCTGTTATCCATCAGATAAAGACACCGATTGATCCAGATGAAACAGCGCAAAGTCTGCATGACAGGCTCGCCGATATCACAGCTGATTGTTTATCAGAAGCCATCACGTTAATTGCTGAAGATCGCGCTAGGGCAGTGCCACAAGCAACAGAAGGTGTGACTTATGCAAAGAAGATTTCCAAACAAGATGGCGCCCTTGATCTAAGCTGTGAAGCAGCGGCTTTAAAACAACAGATTCAAGCCTTCTTTCCCTTTCCAGGGGGGTATATTGATGGCATATCTGGCAAACGTTTGAAATGTCTTCGCGCTGATATCAGTGACCGCACACATCATACATCATCAGGCCATTATCTTGGCCAAGATGATAAAGGGCGGCTTTTGCTTGCCTGTGGCAACGGATCTGTTTTGGCCTTATCAGATATTCAGCCAGCTGGTAAAAAACCAATGAAAGCATCTGATTTTGCAAATGGCAGACAGCTTCGTGAAGATCAGCCTTTTCAGGATCACATCTAATGCGCCGTTTTTTCATTACCATCGAATATGACGGCACAGATCTTGTGGGATGGCAAAGACAAGATAATGGGCCATCTGTTCAAGCCTTCATCGAAGACGCAGCCAAAGCTTTAACAGGCCAGCCTATTTTGGTGCAAGGATCTGGGCGAACAGATTCAGGTGTACATGCCATGGGCCAAGTTGCCCATCTTGATATGCCAGATAAATTTGACAGCCGCTCTGTTGCCCTTGGTCTGAATGCTAAATTGCAATCAAAGCAGGTGAAAATCATCAAAGCAGAAGAAGTCAAACAAGACGCTCATGCCCGTTTTTCAGCCCTTCGCAGACATTATATCTATCGTATCTTAAACAAACCGATTGGCTCTAGCTTACATCGTGATTTTGTCTGGCATGTGCGATATCATCTAGATATCGACACCATGCAAGAAGGGGCCAATCATCTAATTGGCACGCATGATTTCACATCCTTTCGGGCAACCGCCTGTCAGGCGGCATCGCCTGTGCGCTCACTTGATGTGTTAACCATCAAAAAACAGGAAGATGAAATTCACATTCATGCCTCTGCCTTGTCATTTTTACATCATCAAATTCGAAATATCACAGGCACATTGGTACAAGTTGGGCGCGGCAAATGGCATCCAGATGATGTCAAGACAGCTCTGCAAGCTTGTGATCGTTCCGCCGCAGGTCCCAAAGCACCAGCGCACGGCTTATATTTTAGGCATGTTGATTTTCCAGATGATTGTTATCTGTAACTAGGCGGCCGCTAGGAAATTGGCCCCATAACACCTGTGGCAAAATTCACAGCTGAATCAAGAAAGATTCGCGCCATGATAAAGCCAACAGCCAACCCACCTGAAATGCCCATCACTTGTTTGGCAAGCTTCCAAATCCGAAAGATCATCCATATCACGATGGGAATGACCAAGAAATGAAGCCCTGCGCCAGGTGCCACCAATACAATCACGGCGATGCCGCCAAATAAAATCGCCTGAAGCGCATTCAGCCACTGATAGGGGATAATGAATTCTAAAAACACATCTGCTTTACCAATGCGTGTCATCCAAAAATGAACAAGCCAAATATAGGCCAATGTCGAAATTAATGAGATCAATGACAGACGTAAGAACACATCCAAACCAAAGACAGATGACGCAAAGCTGGTGGATAAGAGATGCAAAATAAATGCGCCCCACACAGACTGCCAAAACGCAGATGGTGAGATCTCAAATAACGCTTTGACTGTGCCACGCCCCATTGCCAGACGCCAAGCCGCAGCAATATTTTTGAATAAGCTGGTAGGAGATAGATTTAACATTCGCTCACAAAGCTTTCATCCAAAAATGATTCATAAATTGCAGCAAGCTGATCAATATCTGATACCGCCACATGTTCATTGACCTGATGCATGGTCTGCCCCACCAGACCAAATTCTGCCACAGGGCATAAATGACAGATAAAGCGCGCATCCGACGTGCCACCTGATGTCGAAAGCACAGCGTTTCGGCCTGTTACTTTCGCAATCGCATTTTGCAACCGATCCGTATAGCTGTTCTGTTCTGTCACAAAGGGATGCGCATTACATAAATAGTCAATCTGATAACGCACGCTATGGGCATCTGCCATTCGGGTGAAATGTTCATTTAACCAGCCCATCAAGCTATCTTGGCTATGTTCGGTATTAAAGCGAATATTAAATTGCCCAAAAGCTTTATTGGCAATCACATTGCCTGCAGCATCTGGCACTTGAAGATCCACAATCTCAGCCCGAGAAGGGTCAAAATAATCATTTCCTCCATCTAAATCAGCTGAATTTACGGGGGCCAACATCGCCATCAAAGCTGGCACGGGGTTATTGGCCAAATGCGGATAGGCAACATGACCTTGTGTGCCTGTGACCCATAATTTGCCTGTCAAAGACCCGCGCCTGCCATTTTTAATGACCTCTCCCATTTGGGTTGGGTTGGTCGGCTCTCCGACAATACAAAAATCAGGGTGAATTGCTTGTTCCTTTAGCCAATCAACCATTTTGACAGTGCCGTTTTTGGCAACGCCTTCTTCATCACCTGTGATGATCAGGCTGATGGTGCCAGATGATTTACCAGCATCATCTCGTGCTTTTACCGCCGCGATAAAGCTAGCGATCCCGCCCTTCATATCGGCGGTGCCTCTGCCATACAGATTGCCATCTGTGATAACGCCCTCAAAGGGGCCATGCGACCATGCGGCCTCATCACCAACAGGCACCACATCTGTATGCCCCGCAAAGCTGATATGCGGCCCATCTGATTTGCGAATGGCAAATAGATTATCAATCGCCTCTTGCCCATCACCAAAAGGCAAGCGCGTGGTCTGAAACCCCATGGCAGTAAGCTCTTTTTCAAGCAAGGTCAGCGCACCACCTTCGGCAGGTGTCACAGACGGGCATTGCACCAGCCTTGCTGTTAAATCGCATGCATATGAGATATCGGATGCCATCACTTTCCTATCCTATATCATCACGCATCATACCCTAGCTGATTATGCCCTAGCATGATGAGATCTGTTTGATGTAATTAATCGCGCAACAAATCATTCACAGATGTTTTGGCGCGTGTGCGTTCATCAACTTGCTTGATAATCACCGCACAAGATAATGAGGGACCAGGGGTGCCATCTGCCAAAGGCTTGCCTGGCAAAGTGCCTGGCACAACCACAGAATAAGCAGGAACGCGGCCCATATGAATTTCGCCAGTGACACGATTTACGATTTTCGTAGATGCCCCAATGAATACACCCATTGATAAAACAGCGCCTTCTTCAACCACAACACCTTCGACCACTTCAGAGCGCGCCCCGATGAAACAATTATCTTCGATCACCACAGGGCCAGCTTGCAAAGGTTCAAGAACACCCCCAATGCCAGCGCCGCCTGATAAATGCACATTTTTACCGATTTGCGCACATGAACCAACAGTGGCCCATGTATCAACCATTGTGCCTTCATCAACAAAAGCACCCAAATTCACAAAGCTAGGCATTAACACAACCGACGGTGCGATATGCGCTGAATGGCGGACGATTGACCCTGGCACTGCTCTGAAACCAGCGTCACGGAACCGCGCCGCATCCCAGCCAGAAAATTTCGATGGCACCTTGTCCCACCAGACAGAAGGGCCAGCATCTGGATGACCAGCCCCGCCATCCATAATCTGCATATCATTCAAACGGAATGACAAAAGCACCGCTTTTTTCAGCCATTGATTTACTTTCCACTGGTGATTGCCAGTTGGTTCAGCGACACGCGCTGTGCCATTATCAAGCATAGCCAAGGCATGATTCACCCCATCACGCACGTCGCCTGTTGTTTCAGCATTGATTGAATCGCGATCGTCAAAGGCGGCATCAATCAGTGTTTCAAGAGCTGTCATTTCCATCTTTTTTGCTATCCTTACCCGTCTAGGTGTTTGGCCTAACCCTTATGAGACTAAGACCCGTTATGTCTGACTTGATTATTATCGTGCCAGCCACTTATCGTTCAAGTATTTCTTTCAAGCAGGCTTTGATATCACTTGCTTTAAAATGCACATAATCAGCTTGCGAACCTTCTTTTGCCCAATCATGATCATGTTCGATCCAAATGGTGCCCATTCCCACTTTTGCCGCTGGTTCAAGATTCACTGCCATATCTTCGATCATCACAGCCTGTTCAGGGACAATGCCAGATTGCGCTAGAAACAGCTGATAAGGGCGCATGGCTGGTTTTGGTTCATGCTCTGCTGCCACAATATCAAAGATAAAATCGAAATGATGACGCACCCCAAATGCCCCTAGAATATTATCAGCATGGGCAACTGTGCCATTTGTGAAAATATGTTTTTTGCCAGGCAAAGCGGCAAGCAAGGAATCTAGTTCTAAATCAGGGCTGACATCGCTGAGGTCAATATCATGGACAAATGATAAAAACCCATCTGATTCCATACCATATTCAGTCATCAAGCCGCGCATGGTGGTGCCATATTCACGAAACAACCTTGTCTTTAACGCGGCCGCCTCTGCTTCCGGCAAATCCATCTTGACCATAATAAATTCGGTCATCTTTGCGGCAACACGCGCAAATAAATTTGATTTGGCAGGATAAATCGTATTGTCCAGATCAAACACCCAATCTGTGATGCCTGTCTTTGGCAAATCGGATAGAGACTTAATAGATAAGGTCATGATAATACTACACTTTACGTTATGGCTTTTTCAACAATGCCAGCAGACGCGCCTTTCAGAAGCAAAAACAAGCTGGATTAACTATGAATGATTTAGTGTGCGTATCATCTGTGAGCAATCCCCCAAGATGCGCAAAAAATTCCAAAATTACGCTTGCTTAATCATCTTTGGCAATCATTGTACCGATGCCATGTTCTGTGAATAATTCCACCAACACCGCATGCGGCGTACGCCCATCAAGGATTACGGCCGCTTCTGCGCCATCTTCGACAGCTTTGATACAGGTTTCCACTTTGGGGATCATGCCACCCGTCACAGTGCCATCCTCGATTAAGGCTCTGGCTTGTTGCAAATTCACCTTGGCAATCAAATTGCCATCCTTATCAAGAATACCAGGCACATCAGACAGCATCATCAAGCGTGTGGCTTCAATCGCGCCAGCCACCGCACCAGCGGCCGTATCTGCGTTAATGTTATAGGTCATGCCATCTTCGCCAAGACCTGTTGGGGCCACCACAGGCATCATATTATGCGCCATCAAAGCCATGATAACCGCATTATCCACCTTGGCAGGTTCACCCACAAAACCAAGCGCGCCATCATTTACTTTGCGTGCGGATAATAAATTGCCATCTTTGCCAGAAATACCAACCGCACTGCCGCCAGCTTTGGCAATCGCCGCCACAAGAGCCTTGTTAATGCCACCAGCCAACACCATTTCAACAACGGATATTGACGCTTCATCTGTGACACGAAGGCCATCAACAAAATTGGATTCAATCTGCAAACGTTCTAGCATCGCGCCAATTTGTGGGCCGCCCCCATGAACAATCACAGGGTTTGTGCCGACCTGACGCAGCAAAACCATATCAGCGGCAAACCGATCAACATAGGCTTGTTCACCCATGGCATGGCCGCCAAATTTTACCACAATTGCCTTGCCAGCATAGCGCCGCATATAAGGCAGGGCTTCAACCAACAGCCCCGCTTTTTCAAGCCATTTTGAAGATGTCACATCTTTGTCTTCAGCCATGATGCCCTCCTGCGGCTAATCTTGTGGCTTTGTTATCTTCACTCTATCAGCTTCGCGCTCGTTATGGCGCATAAAATAACTGATGTTAAGCGCGGTAATCTTGCTTTGGCTCTGCCAAGCGTGCCAGATGTGCCCGCAATTCCGCAACGCCGCGCCCTTCTTGCGAAGATGTGATAAATATATGGGGAAAAGCTGCCACATGTTTTTTGGTTTCTGCTTGGGTTTGGCCATAGATTTTAGCCAATTGCGTTGGCTTTAACTTATCTGCTTTTGTTAATACAACGGCCCAAGATACCGCAGCATCATCAAGCAAATCCATAATCAGCCTGTCACCCTTGCCAATGCCACGTCGTGAATCAATCAGCAACATCACACGCTGTAAGGTTTGACGCCCTGATAAAAATTTGCGTGTTAATTTTGACCACGCTTCAATATCTGTTTTGGGTGCCGAAGCATAACCATAGCCAGGCAAATCCACTAAATTCAGACGGTTGGCCAAATTAAAAAAGATCAACTGGCGCGTACGCCCTGGCGTCTGAGATGTTCTGGCAAGGGTCTTGCGACCTGTCAGCGCATTTACCAAAGATGACTTTCCAACATTGGAACGCCCCGCAAATGCCACCTCAGCACGTTCCATAGGCGCCAAATTGGTCATGGAATTTGACGCTGCGATAAAGCCGCATTCTCCTGCGAATAACAGCCGACCTGCTTCGATATCCGCCTCACTTAGCGAATCAATATCTGGCTGTTCTGCCATGTCATTATCCATTACACTTTTACCATTTCGGGTGCCCATTTAGGGGCAAGGCGCTGTTACGCCTTGCTCGCCTTTTCAATTTTACGCGTAATGTACCATTGCTGGGCCACAGATAATGTGTTGTTCCATGTCCAGTAAATCACCAAACCAGCTGGAAAACCTGCCAATAGGAATGTGAAGAAAATCGGCATCCATTGGAAGATTTTTGCCTGAATCGGATCTGGCGGCGGCGGGTTCAATCTCTGTTGGATGAACATTGATAGGCCCATCAAAATTGGCCAAACACCAATATTCAGGAAGGTTGGGATCAAATCTGTTGAATAAGGCAATAGGCCAAAGAGATTCCAAATCGATGTTGGATCAATTTCAGATAGATCCTTAATCCAGCCAAAGAACGGCGCTTGGCGCATTTCAATGGACACATAAAGCACCTTATAAAGCGCGAAGAATACAGGGATTTGAAGCAAGATTGGCAAACAACCAGCCGCTGGGTTTACTTTTTCTTGCTTATAAAGCGCCATCATTTCTTGATTCAAACGCTGGCGATCATCTTTATATTTCTCGCGCATCTGTGTCAGGCGCGGTGATAGCGCACGCATCTTTGCCATTGACCGATACGATTTATCAGCCAGGGGATACAGCACCAAACGAATCACAACGGTAAAGGCCAAAATAGCAACACCGAAATTGCCCAATAAGCCATTTAACCAATTCAACGCATAGAAGAATGGTTTGGTCATGAAATAGAACCAGCCAAAATCAATCGCCAAATCGAAATTCGGGATTTGATAGTCTTCGGCATAAGAATCCAGCATTGTCAGCACTTTTGCGCCTGCAAAAAACTGTGCTTCATAGCTGATGGTCTGGCCGTTCATTAAAACTTGTGGCTGGCCTAGATAATCAGCTTGATATCTGTCTTCTCTGCCTGCCAAAGCGCGCAATGAAAAATTCGATGCTTCGCCTGTGGCTGGCACAAGTGCGGTTAACCAATATTTATCGGTAAAGCCAATCCAGCCACCATCTTGGTCACCTGTATATTCAATTGCCCCGTCACGCAGATCATCATAACCTTCTTCTTTCAGCGTGTTTTCTACAACCGCAATCGGGCCTTCATGAAGGATATAAATGCCAGTTGTTTGCGGGGTGCCAAAACGTCTGATCAACCCATAAGGCAATAAGCGCACATCTTGGTTGCTGGCGCTTGTCACTTCATCTTTGACGGAAATCATATATTGATCATCAATGCCATAAGTGCGCGTGAAGATATAACCTTCGCCATTATCCCACGTTAATGTCACATCATTATCAGGAGACAAAGTATCAGATGACGCTGTCCAGATGGTATCAGCATTTGGCAAGTTGATAGTTTGTTCATCTGAAATCCAGCCAAATTCTGCAAAATAAGGTGCGCTGTCAGATACTTTACGAAGCAAGGTGATGGTATCTGAGGCAGGATCCAATGTTTCGCGATAGGCCGTTAACATCAAATCATCAATTCTGGCGCCTTTGGTTGTGAAGCTGCCTTGAACCAATGGCGAGCTGATGGTCACGCGCATTGCATCATCTGCTGGACGCACAGGGGTATCTGCTAAGATAGCGTTAGAGACAGAATTATTTTCGCCATCAGCTGGTTTGGCAGATGGCAAATCATTCGCCTGCTGACTCTGGTTATAAGCGTCTCTTTGCGCTTCTAAATCTGGCTCAACAAAATAAAGTTGCCAGCCAATTAACACCAACATGGATAATGATGCAGCAGCGATCAGATTTTTGGTTTCAGATGTCATAACGTCACTTTGACCTGTTCAATTGTTATGGCAAATCACTTTTGGCTTTGATCATGCATGATAGCACGCTTTATAAGCTGCGGTGATCTGTCTGTTTTGTATCATCTGGCACAGGATCATATCCAGACCCGCCCCATGGATGACAACGTCCCATACGTTTAACCGTTAATAGCCCGCCGCGCAATGGTCCATATTTTTGCAATGCTTCAATTGCATAGGCAGAACAAGAGGGGGCAAACCGACAATTTTGCCCCAATAGAGGCGATAGAAAAAGCTGGTAGATCTTAATCAGCCCAATCAAAGGGGCAATCATCACCTGTTTTATCATGATTATGACCTGCTTTTCTTAAGATTTTCTTTCGTCTGATCTGCCTTGGCATGCAGCTTGTGAATGGCCGCGATAAAGGCAGATTCTAAGTCAGCCCAAGGGGTATCAACACAATCATATCTGGCGATCAGCCCATAATGCCAGCCAGCTTGTGCCTTTTGTGATAAATGCAAACGTGCCAGCGCGCGCAAACGGCGTCTTGCTCTGTTGCGTCGCACCGCATTGCCAATTTTTTTGGACGCTGTCAGGCCATAATAAGCTTGCTGATCAGAACTGGCGTGTCTGCCTTGCAAAATGAAATCAGAACGCACAATTTTGATGCCTTTATCTCTTAAGGCCAAAAATTCATATCGTTTTTTCAAGCTTTGCAATGTCATTGTGTCACATCACCATAAAAAAAGGCCGCATCTTACCTGAATGTAAAGATACAGCCCTCATTTACTTTTGTGAATAAAGCTGCCTTTCCCTTTTGGTGCAAAGCCAGCTTATCCCTGTCATTTACGCTGACAGGCGCGCTCTGCCTTTTGCACGGCGTGCGCGGATTACGCGGCGGCCACCGACTGTTGCCATACGTGAACGGAAACCGTGACGGCGCTTACGAACAAGGACACTAGGTTGATAGGTGCGCTTCATCTTAACGCTCCTTTCGAAATTGGTTAATGCGTTGAAACAGGGGGTTATTTAAGCGTTACAGGCTGGACTGTCAATATGATTCAACATTCCAATCAGGTTTTCCTGTCTCTTTTTTGCACTTTTCTGCGCCAAATCATCTGTTTTGTTAATCATTTGTTAATATTTAAGTTTTATCTTATCCTAAAATCATAGGAAGAAGTGATCATTAAATGACAGGCAAATCCTTAACCAGACAAGTTATTTTTTTGTTATCAGCTGTTTGATGCTGGCTGAATTACTGATCTTTGTGCCATCTGCCACACGATTTCAATATGACTGGTTTGAACGCCAGTGGAATCATTTTGTGATGCAATTTGACGCTATACGGCGCCTTTCGTCAGACGATAAATCCCAAAATCAGTCTGATCCTCATATGGGCACCCCCACCCAATCTAAAATTGCTAACAATTATCATATCATTCCTGATAAAACAGCGCGGTCATTTCACACCCCTGATTTTATTTGTTGGAAAGATGAGGCTGGCATTGATCACCGCCTTGGTGAGATGGATGACAACTCACGGCTATTTGATTTGGCCAAAAACCCGCTTTTTCATTTCGGGTTGGCAAGTGCGATTTTGGTCGGCTTGGGCCCAGAGGAAGTCATTGTTTATGATTCGCGTGCTGATAAGGATTTTAGGGCCACATGGCGCACCGATCTCATCAGATCTCAGTTACAAAATTATGCCATTCGCATTGCGGGGCTCACTTTGGTGATTGCGGCCATTATCATTGCCCCTCTTTATTGGTTATTAAGCACGCAATTTGTGCGCCCTCTTGGTGCGATTGCAGCGCGCATGCGCCGTTTTTCTGATAATCCTACTGAATTAACCGAGCCCGTGGATATCACAGGTGCTAGTGATGAAATAAAGACCATGTCAGAAGAACTTGAATCCCTTACCGATCAGGTTCGCCGCGCATTACGACAAAAGGAACGGCTTGCCGATATTGGCGAGGCCACCGCAAAGATTAATCATGATTTACGCAATATTTTGGTCAGTGCCACCTTGGTAAAAGATACGTTAAAAGACTCAGAAGACCCGAATATTCAGCGCATTGCCCCGCATATTGAACGCGCCATTTCAGATGCGACCATGATGACGCAAAATATGATGAATTATTTAACAGAAACAAAATCAGAGCCGATCATGTCTTTTGATTTGGCCGAAATGGCAGATAATTTATCACATGACACCAAATTAACAATCACGATAGCAGGCGCACGCATGCTAATAGGTATGCCGAATCTATTTTATCGGATGTTGCTGAACTTAGCGCGAAATGCCAAGCGTGCAGGGCCTGAAAATCTGGTGATTGATGTGTGGCGAGCTGGCCATTTGGCGGTGATTGATATCTCTGATGACGGCCCTGGCATTGGTGCTGATTTAAAAGATCATTTATTCAATGCGTTTTATTCGGGCCACAAAAGAGATACAGGCTTAGGGCTTGCCATTGCCAAAGATTTATCTGTAGCGATGGGGGGCGAGCTGCGCTTATCACGCAGTTCAGCTCATCGCAGTGAATTTCGGTTATCTGTACCCAAAAGCTGGTTGGCTGAGGGGTGATCAGCCACGCTGAGTTGCAATCGGCTTTGACGGCTGCAAATCAAGATCCCATGGGAAGTAAATCCAAGTATCTTGCGATACTTCGGTGACAAATGTATCGACCAGCGGTCTGCCAGCTGGTTTGGCATAAACGGTTGCAAAATGTGCCTTTGGCATCATCCGACGCAATTCACGTGCGGTATCACCTGTATCAACCAAATCATCAATGATCAGCCAGCCTGTGCCATCACCTGCCATATCAGCTGGCTTTAATACCCGCACAGAGCCTTGTGATTTATCTTCATATGACGCAAGACAAGCTGTTTCAATCACACGCACTTCTAATTCACGTGCCACAATTGCCGCTGGCACCAAACCACCTCTGGTAACAGCCACAATCCCCTCAAAAGGGCCAAGTTCAGATAGCCGCCATGCCAATGCTTTGGATGTTCTGTGAAGTTCTTCCCAGCCGACAGGAAATGATTTATCGAAGCCACTCATAATAATATCTGCCTTCATACTATGCCAACAAGATCTATCGAATCCTGATAGGGTAATGGTGATTTTGTTCTTGCTAGCGTTCCAGAGGCGGCACTGTCCAGCCTTTTTTCATAATTTCTACAGTAAAAAGGGTAAAATTGCGCTGGACAAGTAAAACATTATCTCGTAAGTTCCGCCCATTCTGCATGATTGAATCGGCACAATACGTACCTTTTTTCATCTTGCGATTGCGCGCTCGTAGCTCAGCTGGATAGAGCACTAGACTACGAATCTAGGGGTCGGGAGTTCGAATCTTCCCGAGCGCGCCA
>JBMHDH010000111.1:0-5645 GCA_049889495.1 Puniceispirillaceae bacterium (SeqCode)
GCATCTGGCCCGATTGGCGAGTTTGTGAAATGGTTCATCGAAGCAACAAGCGCAAATTTTGAAGAACTTTCCCGCCGCGAGAAGCGTGTCTTGTTCAAAACACACTGGCTTGGTGCGACCTATCGGTCATTTGAACAAGGGGTGTTATTGCCAACAGGCATGATTCTGGGCTTGCCGCTGCTATTTGGTTTTTTGACGGTGTCATTGAATTTACATCAATCAAAAGCGAAAAATCTGGCCTTGTCAGCAGTGATTTGCGGGGTCTTCTTTGTCTGGATTTCAAACCTATTTGCGATTGATGGTGGTCTTTTACCATCAGCTCAGGTGAGTGATTATTTTTTCTTTGCCATTATAACCGCGGTGACATTGTATTTGACGATGCGGCTATTTGGCGCCTTCATCGTCTTTTTCTGTGCGTTTTGGCTGATTTACTTTTTTGTCCGTGGCTATATGCCAGAATGGACAGGTATTCTCGCAGGGTCAGCATCTACATTTGAGCAATCATTGCGTTCAATGGTCTTGAATTTTTGGTCGCAAACGGGCGGCATGTTTGGCCAGCCCATACAGGTTGTCTCTGGCAATGTTTTGATTTTCATCATCTTTGGTTCTATCTTAACAGCCTCTGGGGCAGGGGGGCTTTTGATGAAGATAGCCAACCGCCTCACAGGTGGGCTAACAGGCGGCGCGGCACATGCAGCAGTGGCCTCATCAGCGCTATTTGGCACATTATCAGGTGCGGCTATCTCAAATGTTGTATCAACAGGTGTGATGACAATCCCTGTTATTAAAAAATCAGGGTTCCGCCCATCATTTGCCGCAGCTGTGGAAGCGGCCGCTTCAACAGGGGGGCAGATTATGCCGCCAGTCATGGGCGTGGTGGCATTCTTTGTGGCAGGGCAAATTGGTCTTGAATATCGCTATATCGTGATTGCGGCGATTGTACCTGCTGCCTTTTATTATTTTGGCACATTCCTGACAGTCTATTTTGAAGCGCGCAAGCAAGGGATTGGCCCGCTTCCAAAAGAAAAGAGACCTGCATTGAACCGCACTGAAGCATGGCAATGTTTGGTTTTCATCATCCCTATTTCGGTTTTGAGCTATTTCTTATTTTCGCAACCATCTGTTTTAAAAGCAGGGTTTTATGGCTTTTTAGCAGCGCTGATGTCGGCTCTTATCTTATTTCCTGAGTTTCGCAGCACGAAAAAGGTTTTGCGCGCGATGGCTGATGGTGGCCGCATGGCTGGTAGTATTATCGTGATTGTGGCGGCGATTGGCCTTATCGTTGGCCTTATCCAAGTCTCTGGCTTTTCAGGGCGGCTATCATTGTTATTGGCGCAATTAGCAGAAGGGCCGTTATTTATCACGCTTCTTGTCGTGGCTTTGGGTTCCATCATTTTGGGTATGGGATTGCCGCCGGGGGCAACGTATTTCATCATTGTGATAGCCTTGTCATCTGGCATTGATACGGTGGGGATTCCGCCTTTGACGCTTCATCTATTTGTGGTGTTTTTTGCTGTGATATCTACTGTGACACCGCCTGTAGCGTTGGCGGCTTTTGCGGCGGCACCGATTGCTGGTGCGCCGCCATTACAGACAGGGTTTCAGGCGGCACGCCTCTCATTGGCTGGGTTTATCATTCCCTTTATTTTCGTTTATCACCCTGCGGTTATTTATAAATTGCAAACCCTATTTGTCTGGTTTGGCGAAGAATTGCCTGAATCCAAAGCGATGATTGATATCACAACTGTCAGCTGGGGTGATTTGGGTTGGATTATTACTGCCTTTATTATGTCTATGTGGCTTTTAACCTCAGCACTTACAGGCATGGAAAAGTTTCGTTTGAACACTACCGAACGTATTTTGAGAAGTCTGGCAGGTGTATTCGTCCTGTTTCCGTCTCTCACCATCTCTGGGTCAGCCCTCATGGCAGGGCTGCTCCTCATCGTAGCACATCGTCTGTTCTTCAATAAAGGAACAGACCAGCTACAACAAATGAAGTAACGCAATTAATTTGGGAGGATATTATGCGTAAATTCACTCTAGCTCTTGCGGCATCTATGATGTTGACAAGCGCAAGCTATGCAGCAGATGTAAAGCTAAAAATGGCAACCATCGCGCCAAATTTGAGTGCTGCTATTACAATGGCAACTTTTGCCAATGTGGTAACGAACAATCTAGAAGGCGTCGAAATTGAAGTGGCTGGCGGCGGTGCTGCAACCCTTCACATGATGGAAGTCGGTCGTGGTAACCTTGATATGTCTATGACAAATCAGGTTGTGCATTATCTGATGTCAACAGGCAAGGCGATGTATGCCAAAGAGCCTGAGGCACCAAAGCTGGCTAAGAATCTTCAGCTATTGATGCTTTATCCTTATGGCCAATATCACTTTGCCGTTCGCGCGGATAGCGATATTCAGGTGCTTGATGATATTGAAGGTGCATCAGTATTCCTAGGTCCACAAGGTGGCGGCGCTTATAACGCGGCACGTGGCTGGATTAAATCAACCACAGGTCTTGAGGTTGGTGAAGATTATGAAGCGATCAAGGCAAATTGGCAGACAGGTTATCAAGCATTCCTTGATGGCAAGATTGATGTCTATGTGAATGGTTGTATTGACCCTTGCGGCCAATTTATCCAGTTTACAGAGACAGAAGATGTACGCTTTATTGGCCCAGAAAGCCATGAAGGTGAAGCGGTTGACAAATTCTTGGGCAAATTCCGTTTCCGCGACGAAATTCCAGCTAATCAATATGCTGGCCAGAAAAATACTGGCCCTGTGATGTCAATGAACGTGCCTGTTGGTATCGGTATCCGTGCTGACCTAGACGCTGATTTGGTGTATAATATCACAAAGACATTCTGGGAAAATATTGATCAGATCACATCAGACGCACCTTGGGCAAAACAGCTTGATGTTGCTTTCGCGCCAAAGAATGTTGGTGGCCTGACCATTCACCCAGGTGCCGCACGTTATTATCGTGAGGTGGGTGTGCTAGAATAAGCGCCACAATATCATCTTTGCATGATTAGATGCGCCGACATTTGTCGGCGCATTTTTTGTGGCCTGTCCTCTATGGTGCTTTGATATTATGCTTCGATAGGCTCTCAGCGATTTGCCGTGCGGCCTGATTGAGCCTATCAAGCAAGCCTGCTTGCAGGACATCGTTTAGATCATGCTGTTCTTCCAGCCATAGCAGGCTAAGCGATCCGTGGATGCCATCGTCATTTTCGATGATGACAGCAATAGCGCCAACAGAAGATGTCCCGTCAAAAGGGGGCTCCCAGTAATCTTTTTCTCTTATCGCATAGCCTTGTTTTTGCGCCATAGCTAATTCATTTTTTAAAAACCCTCTTTGGTACCAGCTGGCATCATCTTTACGGGCTCTATTAAGAAAGGCATTAATATGCACCATGCGCTTTTCATCTGACATGGATGCCAAGATGATACGACCATGAGCTGATAGAAACAAAGACGGGCGCAAGCCAAGGCCTGTGCGATCTTGTGCCAGAGGGCCTTTTTGTCTGGTGCTTTCGACAATTTCAAATTGGCCGTCTCCGATAATCGCGCATAGATCAGATGGCAGGCCTAAAGCATTATCTTTTAATGAGAGTAAAATTGGCGCTGCTAGTTCGGCCATAGGGTGGCCTGTGGAATCAGAGCCAAGGATTTTTTCAAGAGAATGAGATAGCTCATATTTTTTTTCGACAATTAATTGTCTCACCCACCCTCTATCAATGAGTGTTGTAAGGATGCGCAACAAGGTGGCGTTATCAAGCCCTGTCTTGGCACGCAGTTGTGTCAGCGATAAAGACCTTGATTGCGACAAAGCTTCTATCACCACAAGACCGCGTTCTAAGGCTCTGATCCGTTTAATGCTCATTATCTTGCCAGTGGGCTCATATCTTTATGCCAATCATGTAATGTCAGCCCCTTTTTATCAGGCAATCAGATTGCCAGAGGGTGCTGAGATAGAATGTACATCTTGAAATTGTTTAATGCCATCAATGCCAAAATTACGGCCAATGCCTGATTGTTTGACGCCGCCAAATGGCGATAGCCCATCCATCGCTGTGGGGCCATGTCCGTTAATATTGGTAAAGCCAGCCTCTAGACGTCTTGCGATACGCATCGCGCGTTCAGTATCTTGTGACCAAACAGATGAGCTTAAGCCATAATCGCTATCATTGGCGAATTGAATAGCCTCATCCTCGCTATCATAGGCTATGATAGGCAAGGTCGGGCCAAATTGCTCATCCCTTACCGCCGATAAATCATGCGAGGCATTCACAATCAGTGATGGGCGCAAAAAATAGCCTTCTTCAAATTGTGCTTCATCAAGAATTTTGCCAAAAAAGCGAATATCCGCGCCCTTATCTTGGGCTTCTTGTGTCATCGTCTGCACAATATTTTTCTGTTTCAGATTATTAAGCGGGCCAAGTGTGACCCCCTCTTGCAGGCCGTCACCGATGGTCTGATTAGCAAGCACGCCCGATAGGCCATCAACGACATCATCAAAAATCTTGGCACTGACATAAAGGCGCTTTAATGCCATGCATATCTGGCCAGATGTCAAAAAGACACTGAGATAAAGTTTTTTGAAAAAGGCTTCATCAAGCGCCACATCATCAAGCAAAATGCCTGCATCATTGCCACCAAGTTCAAGGGTGACAGGGGTGATGTGCTGTGCCGCTGTTTTCATCACATGGCGGCCAATAGGGATAGAGCCTGTAAAATTAACATGACGCACCAAAGGGTGGCCAACCAGCTTGTCACCGATAATAGTGCCATCACCTGTGATGAGATTAATGACACCTTTTGGGAACACTTTAGCGATCTTAGCAATCGTCAGGGCAGGGGCAAGCGTGGATTGTTCAGATAATTTGATAACAACGGTATTCCCTGCTAGCAAAGCCTGCGGTAATTTTGAGCCAAGGATAGCAAGAGGCCAATTCCATGGCACTATCAATGTGACAACACCGCGTGATTGGCGTGTGACGATTGTATCAAATTGTGCACCCTTGATTTCATCTTCTTGTTTGATGGCATCAACAAAGCCAGCAACTTGGCCAAACCTATCAGCTAGCCTGTTAATTTCGATGCCTGTCTCAAACAGGGTTTTACCATGCTCTTTTGTAAATAGGCGGGTGCGCAATGTAACATCATCAGCATCGCTGTTAAGTTCTTTTGCCACTTTTGAAAGGTAGGTGGCACGCTCTTCAAGGCTTGTGGCTGACCAGCTAGCAAAGGCATTATGGGCAGCTTGCATCGCATCATCAACATCTGCCACCCCTGCTGAGGCCGCATGCCCGACTAGCTCAGAAGGGCGGGCAGGGTTGTATATGGCATAGCTTGTATTATCACGCGCTGAACGTTCTTCACCATCAATAAATAAGGTTGTTTCCATTTTGTTCCCCTATCCTAATTTTAAGTTTAAAGCGCCCATGCCGCCATCGACAACAATATCAATACCATTTAGCCAGCTTGCGCCTGAACTGACAGCAAAGCCGATGGTCTCTGCAACTTCTTCAGGCTTACCAGGGCGCCCTACACGCGCCAAATTTGCCTCGACTTGGGGGCCAAACGCTTTGACAAAATCATCCAAAATGCCTGTATCAACGGCGGCAGGGCTAATAGTGATAAAGC
>JBMHDH010000112.1:0-24543 GCA_049889495.1 Puniceispirillaceae bacterium (SeqCode)
TGAAAGCGAAGAGTTGGTTGATATCACCACCTCTTTCACACCGCAAAAAATGGAATTTATCAAGGCAGGCGGCTCTTATGCGATTGTCTTTGGTAAGAAGTTGCAAAGCTTTGCTTGTGAAGCATTGGGCGTGCCATTGCAGTCTGCCTTTGCCCCATCAAAAGAGGTCTCTCATGAAGGGCAGGGCCTGACAGCGGTTGAAAAGATCTTTAACAAAAACGCGGTTGGCGTCTCATCAGATAAGCCGCTTCATGCGGGATCAGATGTGCGCGTGACGGTGAATATTGTGGGCTCGCAAGATACCACAGGCCTGATGACAGCACAGGAGCTGGAATCAATGGCGGCGACTGTGATTTCACCAAAGCTTGATGGCGCGTATCAATCAGGCTGTCATACCGCCTCTGTTTGGGATTTCAAAGCACAAGAAAACACCCCGCGCTTGATGGCCTTTATGAATAAATTCGGCCTTGTCACCGCGCGTGACCCTAAAGGTGCCTATCATTCGATGACAGATGTGATTCACAAAGTTTTGAATGATATCACAGTGGATGACCAAGCCATTATCATTGGCGGGGATTCGCATACACGCATGTCAAAGGGCGTGGCATTTGGCGCGGATTCAGGCACAGTTGCGCTGGCACTTGCCACAGGTGAAGCAACCATGCCTATCCCTGAATCAGTCAAAGTGACCTTTAAGGGGACAATGGCAGATCACATGGATTTCCGTGATGTGGTGCATGCCACACAGGCCCAGATGTTGGCGCAATTTGGCGATAATATCTTCCAAGGCCGCATTATTGAGGTACATATCGGCACCTTATTGGCTGACCAAGCCTTTACCTTTACCGATTGGACTGCGGAAATGAAGGCCAAGGCGTCTATCTGTATTTCAGAAGATGCAACCTTGATTGAATCATTGGAAATCGCCAAATCTCGTATTCAGATCATGATTGATAAGGGCATGGAACATGAAAATCAGATGTTGCATGGCTTGATCGCTCTGGCGCAAAAGCGCATTGATGAAATTAAGTCCGGCAAGGCCCCTGCGCTTCGCCCAGATGATAATGCCAGCTATGCCGCAGAAGTTGTGATTGATCTGGATGCGATTAATGAGCCGATGATCGCTGATCCTGATGTGAATAACGCCGATGTATCAAAGCGTTATACGCATGACACAATCCGCCCCATTTCATTCTATATGGCTGAAAAGAAGGTGGATTTGGGCTTTGTGGGCTCTTGTATGGTGCATAAGGGCGATGTGAAAATCGTGGCCCAGATGTTGCGCAACCTCGAAGCAAAGCAAGGCAAGGTCGCCTTTAACGCGCCATTGGTTGTGGCGGCCCCGACCTATAACATCATTGATGAGCTGAAAGCAGAAGGTGATTGGGCCATCTTGCAGAAATATTCTGGCTTTGAATTTGATGATGCCGCACCAAAAGAAGTGTCACGCACAGATTATGAAAACATCCTTTATCTGGAACGCCCAGGCTGTAATTTATGTATGGGCAACCAAGAAAAAGCGGCCAAAGGTGATACGGTGATGGCCACATCAACGCGTCTGTTCAAAGGCCGTGTGGTGGAAGATTCAGACGAGAAAAAAGGCGAATCTTTGCTTGCCTCAACACCTGTTGTGGTGCTGTCTGCGATTTTGGGCCGTACGCCAACCATCGAAGAATATAAAGATGCGGTGGTCGGCATTGATTTGACCAAATTCGCCCCGCCATTGCAAAAGCCTGCTGGCACGCAGTCGGTGCATTTTTAGGCGGCATTTTTAAGAAACGCGGTTGTTAAACGGCAAGTAAAATATCACCCCTCATCAGACAGAAGTTTGATGGGGGGTTTTGGTTTTAGGGGGTGTCAGGTGGTGGATTACGCTTCACCAAATCCGCAATCTTGTCTGGAAGCCCCTGATCTGTCTTTTGATGCCGCCCTGCATGCTTTGGATGCATCATCTTAAGCGATAGATCAGCGGTGTTGCTTTGTGTCATCTGGTCAAATAATTTGCCTGAGAATAGGGCCTTATTTTCCCGCTCTTGCGCTGACCATAATAAGATCAAATTCCGATCACGCATCAGCGCATGCAGGCGCACCCTCTCTTCTTGAAATTCCCGATTGGCCCTGCGTGCATAGAGGTAAAAGGGGGCCGAAAGAATGGCCTGAAAAGAGAGGAAACTTAACGCTTTTTCAAAGGTGATATCAGAAATATGCCCTTTGAATAATTGTAAATTGGTGAATCCAGACAAACTAAATTTCAACAGAACTGAAATAAAATCGAACAGATTATTTGCTAAATACAAAACCAAAAGGAAGGTAAAAATAATGACAACAAAAACCCGAAGCAAGGAGCTAGATATGTTGGCTTTTTTTCCAGTGAGTTTGAAAACAAAAACTGCAAGAACCAATGAAGGCAATGTCCTAACCCATACCAGATATGCCAAGCAAATTTCTTGATTGGCTTGCCTGCCTTCTCTAATCGCTCTGCCTTTTCTAATCGTTCTGCTTTTTTTCTCTATGTTCTTCTTGGGTGGTAAAGCTTTTGGTGCCATAAGTCCGAAGACTGCTTCGGTTTATCTCATCCTCATAAAGCTCAATGATTTTTTGGGGGTCAGAAAATTGTTTTAGTTGCGCATCATAGGCCGCAGTGATTTTTGCCTCTGATTCCTTGGCGGCCTTTTTGCCAATTGCCATTGCGCGATTGTGATAGAACCGCGGGTCATTTGGATCTAGCGCGATGGCTTTATCAAGATCTTCGATTGCCTCATTGTAGCGACCAAGTTTGTATTTAATTGTGCCTCTGTTAAAGAATGAAAAACTAGAATTTGGATCTAGCGCGATGGCTTTATCAAGATCTTCAATTGCCTCTTCTAGGCGGCCAAGGTTATCTTTGATGGACCCACGATTGTTATAGAAATTAGCATTTTTTGGCTTTTTTCTAATAGCTTGGTCTAGGTTATCTAACCCTTCGCTAAAGTCTCCTAACTCTGATTTTGATGATCCGAGAAAAAAATAGCCCATTGCATCATCAGGGAATTTTTTAATAAAAGTTTCTGCCTTTGCCTTTAATGTCTCCCACTTTTTGGCTTCGGCGAGTTCTTCCATCTCTTTGATAAGACGGTTCATCTCTTTTTTGTTTGGTTTTTTGGCCATATCATCCCCCATGCGGTGTTATGCATTTGTTAGGATAGGCGCGTTAACCTTTTGGCCAAAATGCCGAGATGTTATGAGTGGGAAATTACTCTTGCCCCATCTGCATGAAGGGGCAGGGGCTAGCAAACCGATAAAGTTTGATCCAGCTGACAAGCCTTTTTGAAATCTGCCTCTGCCGATTGATGCTGTCCCAATTCTCTTTTTGCAATGCCTCTGTTATTATAGGATGCGGCATCATCTGGATCTAAGGCAATGGCTTTGTCATAATCATCAATCGCGGCGTGATAATCGCCACTGCTATAATGAGCAACGCCATCATGAAAATAATCGATTGCTTTTTTATCCTGCGCAAAGGCAGGGGCGATCAGCAACATCCCTGCAATTACGCCTGCAAGTAAGCATCCAATGATTAAGCGCGGCATCATGACCTCCTGTGATAAGCCTTTTCCATCCCCTCACCATAAGGCCGTTAACCTTTTGGAAAAAATCTTGATGATAATCGCATCACCCACCACAAAGCCCCCATCAGGCGGCCGTCACCCCCCTTACGATCTTTTATGAAAAACCCTATAGGCGGGTGCGGGGATTTCATCGTATAAAGGGGGCCTGTTATGGCAATCTGTCATAACCATCTATTGTCATCTTTGCGTTATTTGGGTCACACCTTTCATGAAACATCACGCCATAAAAGTCCTGTTGGGGCCGACCAATACGGGTAAGACTCATGCCGCGATTGAACGCATGCTTGGTCATGAAAGCGGCATGATTGGCTTTCCGTTGCGGTTATTGGCGCGTGAAAATTATGATCGAATTGTCGATAAGCTTGGTAAATCGCAAGTCGCACTGATCACAGGTGAAGAGAAAATTATTCCACCGCAAGCGCGCTATTTCTGTTGCACGGTTGAGGCGATGCCTCTGGAACGCTCTGTTGCCTTTTTGGCAGTGGATGAGATCCAGCTGGCAGGTGATAGAGAGCGCGGCCATGTTTTTACCGACCGCCTATTTTATGCCAGAGGCCGATCTGAAACCATGTTTATGGGCGCTGAGACCATCCGACCCTTTATCAAAAAGCTGTTGCCTGATGCGATTGTGGAAACGCGCCCCCGCCTGTCACGCCTCAGCTATGGCGGTGTGAAGAAAGTCACAAGATTGCAAAGACGATCTGCGATTGTCGCTTTTTCGGCTTCTGAAGTTTATGCGCTGGCGGAAACCGTGCGTCGGCAACGTGGCGGCTGCGGCATTGTGATGGGGGCCTTGTCACCACGCACCCGCAACAAACAGGTTGAGATGTATCAAAATGGCGAGGTGGATTTCCTGATTGCCACAGATGCGATTGGCATGGGGCTGAATATGGATATTCATCATGTCGCGCTGGCATCTGATATGAAATTTGATGGCCGCTATATGCGCCGCCTCTATCCGCAAGAAATGGCGCAAATTGCAGGGCGCGCTGGCCGTCATATGCGTGATGGCACTTTTGGGGTGACCGAAGGGGTTGATGCGCTGGAACAAGAAGAGATTGATATGATTGAAAATCATGTCTTTCCGCCTTTGCGTGGGCTGTATTGGCGGGCGCGCGATTTTGATTTTTCGACGCCGCGCGCTTTGATCAAATCACTTGAGGCATCGCCGCCACAGCCTTTTTTACAACGCCAAGCCGAAGCCACAGATCATAAAACCTTAATCGCGATGGCTGATCATCAAGCCGTTAAAGAGCTGGCCAATTCGCCTGGACGGGTGCGCTTGCTATGGGATGTGGCCTCGATCCCTGATTTCCGCAATATGATGAGTGACCATCACACCGCGATGGCATGCCGTATTTATGAAAATCTTGCCAAATCAGGGCAATTGGATCGTGATTGGGTCGCTGGCCAGCTGCGTCATCTTGATAGGCTTGATGGTGATATTGATACATTAATGCAACGAATTGCGCATATTCGGACTTGGACCTATATTACGCACAGAACAGGCTGGACAGATGCCCCTGATGAGTGGCAGGATTTGGCAAGAAATATAGAAGATCGTCTGTCAGATGAATTGCATGACAGGCTAACACAAAAATTCGTGGACAGGCGTGCTGCACATTTGTCCCGAAAATTAAAGGAACAAGTAACTTTGTCTGCATCTGTTAAACTTGACGGTACCGTCCTTGTTGAAGGTGAGGAAGTGGGCCGCTTAGATGGTTTTACCTTCACCCCTGATATCTCTGATAGCGAAGAAAAAGCGATGATCTTAGCGGCCGCTCGTAAAGGGTTGCCTGATGAAATCGAACGGCGTGTGCGCGCTTTGCTGGCTTCTGCTGATGAAGCCTTTAAATTGCAAGCTGATGGCCGCATTGAATGGCGCGAAGCTCCCATTGCCAAATTGTTAAAATCAGATGCGCTTTATGCACCGCGTATTGTCATGGCAGATGCAGAGCTTGTTACCACTGATCAAATGGCACGTATGCAAGATCGTATCGAGGCCTTTATGCGTGATCATGTGGCCTTTGTGCTTGGCCCATTGGTTAAGCTGGCAAATCCGCAAATTGATGTGCCAGAAGCCAAAGTTGCGCCGCAAAAAGAGGCAGCACCTGAAACAGCTTCAGAAATAGCCCCAGAAATAGCTTCAGAAACACAGCAAGAAGTAAAGCCACAGGCGCCTTTATCTGGTGTGGCCAAAGGCATTTTATATCAGCTTTATGAAGCGCTCGGCACAATGCCATCTGCAACAGTTGCTGGCCAATTAAAGGATCTGGCAGACACCGACAAACCACAATTGGCACGTCTTGGCGTAAGGTTGGGGGTTGAGACCATCTATTTGGCAGATATGCTAAAGCCTGCCAGCATTAAATTACGTGCTGTCCTATGGTCCGTGCATCATGGCAATTTTCCAGAACAAGGCCCACCGCCAGAAGGCCGTGTTTCGATCAATGCCATTGACGGTGTGGATGATGCTTATTGGCTGATCACAGGCTATAAACGTCTTGGCACCAAGGTGATGCGTGTGGATATGGTGGAACGTGTCTCAGCCTTGGTTCGTGCCGCCGCCCGTCAAGGCGCCTTCCAGATGAGTGATGATATGTTATCCCTAGCAGGGGTTGGCCGTGATGAAATGAAAGCCATGATCCTTGATTTGGGATGCCGCTTGGTATCAGAAGAGCCATCTGATGATCCTGAAAAGCCAGCGGTTCCTGTGTTTGAGCGTGTGCGCCGTCAAAGAGGGCAAAGACCACGCCGTCCTGATAATTCTGGTAAAAATCATGCTGGTAAAGATCAGAAAGCCTCTGGTGCCAAATCAGGGCAAAAAGATCGCGCGCAGGGCAAAAAAGGTGGCCGCAAAGGGGATAAGGGCTATCAGAATACACCAAAACCCAAAGAAGCAGATCCGAACTCGCCTTTTGCTGTGCTGGCAGCCTTGAAAAAATAAGATCACGTGCTAGGTCTCAGCTTTAAGATTCGCAAGATAAATCAAGGCTATGGAAGACACATTACGCATTGATAAATGGCTGTGGTATGCCCGCTTTTTCAAAAGCCGTGCTTTGGCAAGCCGCATGGTATCATCTGGCAGATTGCGTATTAATGGCGATACGGTCTCAAAGCCTCATCGCCAAGTGGTGATCGGACAGGTTTTGGTCTTTCCCCAAGCAGAGACCATTCGCACCATCAAGGTGGTGGCCTTGGCAGGGCGGCGCGGCCCTGCAAGCGAAGCGCAAATGCTTTATGAAGATCTGGACCCGCCGCAAGCAAAGTCACCTAGTCAATCAGATGCGGTGCCTGCTTTTGAAGTGCGTGATGCGGGATCAGGCAGGCCCACCAAAAGAGATAGACGGCAAAGCGATCGGCTGAAATCTGTTTTTGATGAGTAATTTTTTAAAACCTCAAATTAAGTGAGAAAAATCACATGTTTCAATTCTTAAAAGATATCATGGGAGGCGATGCCAAACTGCAAGATGTGGCACTGGATGAGCGCACCGAATTGGCCCGTATCATGATTGCGTTATTTGTCGAAGCTGCCAATGTGGATGATGACGGCATGGGCGATGATGAAGCCCATTTAATCGCGCATATTATGGCAACGCATTTTGACATGGAAGAACAAGCCATTACCACATTATTCGAAGATGCCATAAAAGGCGCAGATGACCGCGTGCAGATGCATGGTCTGACGCGGCAATTGCGTGATCTGACTGATTATGAAGAACGTTTGGCGATGTTGGAATTAATTTGGATGGTGGTGTTGGCTGATGATCATCTTGATCATATAGAAGCCTCTATGATGCGTCGCTTGGCAGGATTGCTGTATATTGAGGATGTGGATTCAGGAAAAGCCGCCAAATCAGCCCGCGCAAGACTGGCTCTTGCTGTTTAGGTGATTTTGCAGTACACAAATCCCGACTGGCTAATAATCTGGCTAATAATAAAGACCGCCACCCCCAAAGCTGTTGGGTGAGGGCTATTTCAAGGAATAAGGCATAACGCAATGACTTATATTGTGAATGATAAATGCATCATGTGCAAATACACAGATTGTGTAGAAGTTTGTCCTGTCGATTGTTTTTACGAAGGGGAGAATATGCTTGTGATTCACCCTGACGAATGCATTGATTGCGGCGTTTGCGAGCCAGAATGTCCCCCAGAAGCGATCTTGCCAGATTCAGAGCCAGAAGCCAAAGATTGGCTGAAGCTGAATCTTGAGATGAGTGAAAAATGGCCCAATATTGGTCAGAAAATTGACGCGATGCCTGGGGCTGATGAGAAGCAAGATGAAACAGGGAAGTTTGAGAAATATTTCTCTGATAAGCCAGGGGCTGGCGCGTAACAGCAAGGCCAATTCGGTAATCTATTACGATTAAAAAAGGCAGAGAAGCAGACCGCTTTTTTGCCTTATTTGATCAGAGCACGTTTTTATGCTATACTGCGCGCTAGCGTTACGAAACAAACCGCAAAAGAACCCAATAGCTATTTTTGAATGCCTGCAAATTTCAACAAGGGATCACCAGCAAGGGATTATCTTTGTGAAATAGGCCGCTTTATTCCATTCAAAAAAACAGATGTTGGCAATTTGCTTAGAGAATGAAATTTATGGCGAAGAAAACTGACTTCACTTATGAAGATGGCGATTTTGTTGTCTATCCAACCCACGGCGTTGGCCGCATCTTAGGGTCTGAGACAAGCACAGTTGCTGGAATGGAAATCACAATGCTGGTAATCCGCTTTGAACAAGAGCGTATGACCTTGCGTGTGCCAATGGAAAAAGCAATTTCTCTTGGTTTGCGGACATTATCATCATCTAAGCAAATGGATGATGCCATTGACACGCTGCAGACCAAAGCCAAAGTCCGCCGCACTATGTGGTCACGTCGTGCCCAAGAATATGAAGCCAAGATTAAATCTGGTGATCCTGTCGAGATTGCTAAGGTGGTGCGTGATTTGCGTAAAAAAGATGCGGCAACCGAGCAATCTTATTCAGAACGCCAGATGTATCAATCGGCGCTGGAACGTTTGGCACGTGAATATGCCGCGATCCAAGATATTGATAAAGAAACAGCCGCGATTAAGCTTGAAGAAATCATGGATGCGGCTTAACGGTGCGTCATCCCATTATGCGGAAAGTTTGACCTTGTTAACTGGCAGATTTTGATCTGCCAGTTTTTTTATGCCGTACAGAGTCCCAAAAGCATCAGATCGAAATCTGAGCATAAGGGAGACAAAGATGGCGTTAATCGCAAGTGGTGAAACCAGACAATCTGATAACCGCTACATCCGAACCACCATGAAACAGCCTTTGCTGGAACGTGATCATGAGGTGGCGCTTGCCGTGGCATGGCGTGATCATGATGATGATAAAGCCATGCATGAATTGGTGATGGCTTATGCGCGTCTTGTGGTCTCTGCCGCTGTAAAATACCGCCATTATGGCCTGCCAAATGGGGATTTGATCCAAGAAGGCAATATCGGCCTGATGCAAGCAGCAAAACGGTTTGACCCTGATAAGGGCGTTCGGTTTTCTACCTATGCTGCCTGGTGGATCAGAGCTTCTATCCAAGATTATATTTTGCGCAATTGGTCAATTGTGCGCACGGGCACAACTGCCGCGCATAAATCTCTGTTTTTTAAATTGCGCCGTATCAGAGCGAAAATTGGTGAAGCTGATGGGGGGCCTTTATCCACTGAAGGTCGTCAAAAAATCGCTGAGACCATCGGGGTAAATGTCAAAGATGTCGAGGTTATGGAACAACGATTATCTGGCCCTGACAATTCGCTGAACGCGCCCGTGGCACTTGATGGTGAAAATGAAGCACAAGATTTCCTTGCCTGTGATCGCCCTTCACCCGAACAGGTGGTGCTGGAATTACATGATGAAGCTGTGCTTTCGAAATGGTTAAACCAAGCGTTGCAAGAATTATCTGCCAGAGAACAGATGATTATCTTGAAGCGTCGTTTAACCGAAGATGGTGCCACCTTAGAAGAGCTGGGTCACGTGCTTGGTGTTTCCAAAGAACGGGTGCGCCAGCTGGAACATCGCGCTTTGAAGAAATTAAAAAAGTCTCTTGAAGAGCATACTGATTCTCCTATGGAACTGTTAAGCTAAATCACTTAAGCTTAAGCAAATCCCACCTAGATGATCGAGGCGCATTCATGCCTTACCCTTATGAAGAATTTTCAAGACTTCACGGTCCTGTGCAACCCTGGGATACGGGTTATTTGCATCGTGATGGTCATGATATTTATTATGAACAATGCGGCATAGAAGATGGGATTCCTGTGCTGTTTTTGCATGGCGGACCAGGGGCAGGCTGTTCACCAGCGCATCGCCGTCTTTTTGACCCGCGCAAATACCGCGCCATTTTATTTGATCAAAGAGGATGTGGGCGCTCAAAGCCTTATGCGTCCCTTGATCATAATACCACCACAGATTTGGTCGAAGATATCGAAGCCTTGCGCCGTCATCTAGGGTTGCAATCTATGGTGATATTTGGCGGCTCCTGGGGCAGCACATTGGCCCTTTGCTATGGGATTGCTTATCCAGAGCGTTGTGATGGGTTTGTGTTGCGCGGTATTTTCCTTGGCACGCGCCCAGAAATTGATTGGTTTTTATATGATATGGGGCGATTTTTCCCCGAAGCGCATCGTGAATTTACCCATTTCTTGCCGCAAGAAGAAAGATCAGATTTGCTTACCGCTTATTTGCGCCGTCTCACAGGCCTTTCAAGTGGGCAAGCCTTGGCCGCAGCAGAACGCTGGGCCTCTTATGAGAATTCCTGTGCCACTTTGAGCTATGAAAGACGAAGCGGTGGTAAAGGCGCGCTGGCAATCTCTTTGATTGAAGCGCATTATTTTGCCCATAATTGCTTTATGGAGCCTGACCATATCCTATCGCGCGTCAAAGATTTGCGGCATCGCAAGGCAGTGATTGTCAATGGCCGTCATGATGTGATTTGCCCGCCTTTTTCAGCTGTGAAGCTTGCTGATAAATGGGGCCCGAATGCGCGCCTTCATTTGGTTGATGATGCTGGCCATTCTGCTTTTGAGCCGTCTATTCTATCTCATTTGCTAAAAGGCCTTGACCATATCTGTGATAATTTGCGTTACTAACAGATAAAGAAGGCTGAAAACGATCAATCAGATCGCAGCTAAAAGGGGCGAAAATACCTTTGGTGGGGCAGGGTCTCTTTTAGATGTCATCCTTAATGAGCCTTGTCATTAAGAAGCCATTGCGTTATTCAACCTATGATGTGTCTTGCGCGTAGGTGGGTGTGAAATTATGAGTGAACCAAAAAAAGATAAGAATTTTCGCGTAACGAATAATAATGCCGTTGATGTTCATGTTGGCAGACGAATTAGATTGCGTCGCACGCTTCTTGGTATGTCACAAGAACAGCTTGGCTCGGCTTTGAATATCACCTTTCAACAGGTGCAAAAATACGAAAGAGGTGCGAACCGCGTCAGTGCCTCTCGTCTCTGGGATATCAGCCAAATTATCGATGTGCCAATCAGCTATTTTTTCGAAGAAATGTCTGATGTCACTCTAAAGGCGAGCCCACGCAAAATGGCGTCAAACTCAAGCAATGACATCACGGTTGATGATGCCAAGGATCCGATGGCACGCCGCGAAACCTTGGAACTTGTGCGGACATATTATTCGATTGAAGAAGCGCATGTCAGACGCCGCATCGCTGATATGGTAAAGGCCATTGCGCAAACCATTAAAGGGGAATGATGTTATCATGTCTGTGCCTGAAACGCTAAGCTTTGAAGATGCTTTGAAAGAATTGGAAGAGATTGTCACAACACTCGAACGTGGCGATATTTCATTGGATGAAGCCATTGCGGCTTATGAAAAAGGCAATTTGTTAAAACAACATTGTCAAAAGCGTTTAGAAGAAGCACGTCTAAAAGTTGAAAAAATTGACGTCCCAGCTAATGCTTCTGCACCAACATCTGCGTCTCCTTTTGACGCTGATAACGCATCTTAAACGACATCCTATTTCGGCTGTTGAGGATACCCTATGTCTGATAACCAGCTTGCCCCATCTCCTATTACGGCGCAAATCGCTCATGATGGGGCGATGGTCACAGATTTTCTGGCAGAGCATTTCGAGACGATTGAAAGTCCAGCGGTACGTCTTGTGACGGCGATGCGCTATGCCTCATTGAATGGCGGCAAACGAATCAGATCTGCTTTATGTCTTGCGGCGGCACGTTTGGCGGCAAAAGAGGATCACGCGGCGATGGGCCGTGCCATTATCGCGGCTTCGGCTTTGGAAATGATCCATGCTTATTCTCTTATTCATGATGATTTGCCAGCGATGGATGATTCTGAATTACGCCGCGGCAAGCCAGCCACGCATATCGCCTTTGATGAAGCGACGGCCATTCTGGCAGGCGATGCGTTACAGACAGAAGCCTTTGCCTTATTATCACAAGCAGGCTATGACGGTGCCCATGGCTGTGACAGTGAGATGGCCCTGAAATTGATCAGAGAATTGGCAGTGGGATCTTCTGCTGATGGTATGGCAGGCGGGCAGATGCTAGATTTGCAGGCGGATTCTTTGGCATTAGAGGGTAAGGCGTTTACCGAATCTGAAACAGCCACCATGCAAAATATGAAAACAGGGGCTTTGATTATTGCAGGGCCTGTGATGGGCGCGATTGCCGCAGGGGCATCTGATAAGATGGTTGCTGATTTGCGCCAATTTGCGGCCCCTCTTGGTCTTGCCTTTCAGGTGGCAGATGATGTGCTTGATGTCACATCTGATGGGGCTGATTTGGGCAAGCCTGCAGGGCGCGATAAAGACCAAGGCAAAGCCAGCTTTGTTGATTTTTTAGGTTTGGATGGGGCAAAGGCCTATGCCACTGAATTGGTAACAAAAAGTTGTGCAATTCTTGACCCCTATGGGGCAGATGCAGTACCACTTCAAAAAATTGCGCATTTTGTTATAAACCGGTCATACTGATTGCCTCGTATAGATTATAAAGCTGTTATTTTGCGCCGGGGGGCGTGGTTGTTCATTGGCACATTATAAAACACCATTATTAGACCAAATCACATCAATGGCCGATTTGCGCGCTATGCCAGAAAGCCAGCTACAGGCTTTGGCTGATGAGGTGCGCCAAGATATGATTGCGGCTGTGTCTAAGACAGGTGGCCATTTGGGCGCGGGTCTTGGCGTGGTGGAATTAACCGTTGCGCTTCATTATGTATTTGATACCCCGCAAGACAGGCTTATTTGGGATGTCGGCCACCAAGCCTATCCACATAAAATCTTAACAGGCAGGCGTGATCGCATCACAAGCTTGCGTCAAACAGGCGGCCTATCTGGTTTCACCAAACGGTCAGAATCAGATTTTGATCCTTTTGGTGCGGGGCATTCTTCAACGTCTATTTCTGCTGGTTATGGGATGGCGGTTGGCCGTGATCTAAAGCGTGGCAATAATCATGTGATTTCGGTCATCGGTGATGGGGCGATGTCAGCTGGCATGGCATATGAAGCTTTGAATAATGCTGGTGCATCACAATCCAATATGATTGTGATCTTAAATGATAATGATATGTCGATTGGCCAGCCAGTTGGTGCGCTGTCATCTTATCTGTCGAATCTGATTACGTCTCGCCCTTACCAATCGCTTCGTGGCATTATGAAAGAGGTGGCAAGCCGCTTTCCTTCTGAAATTGAACAAACCGCTAAGAGAGCGCATTCACTCGCCAAGGAAATTGTTGGCGCACAATCGCTGTTTTCTCAGCTAGGCTTTTTCCATATTGGTCCCGTTGATGGCCATGATATCAGCCAATTATTACCTGTTCTGAAAAATCTGAAAGATGGCGATGTCAATGGCCCTGTTTTGGTGCATGTGGTGACGGAAAAAGGCAAGGGCCATCCTTTTGCGGGCCCATCTGTTGAAAAATATCACGCCGTGCCGCAATTTGATATCATCACAGGCGAACAGAAAAAGCCAGCCAGCAATGTGCCAAATTATACATCTGTTTTCGCACAAGAATTGATCAAGCTGGCTGATGAAGATGACAAGGTGGTTGCCATTACCGCCGCGATGCCATCTGGTACAGGGCTTGATAAATTTGCCAAAGCGCATCCGCGCAAAACATTTGATGTTGGTATCGCAGAACAACATGCTGTGACCTTTGCCGCAGGTCTTGCCAGCGAAGGTTTTAAGCCATATGTGGCAATTTATTCCACCTTTCTTCAACGTGGTTATGACCAGCTGGTACATGATGTGGCTATTCAAAAATTGCCTGTGCGCTTTGTGATTGATCGTGCTGGCCTTGTTGGTGCAGATGGCGCAACCCATGCAGGTGTCTATGATTTGGCCTATTTATCTTGTCTGCCAGATATGATGATTATCTGCCCGTCAGATGAAGCAGAATTAGTGCATGCGATGGCCACAATTGATGGTTATCACCAAGGGCCTAGTGCGGTGCGGTTCCCGCGCGGTGAAGGGCGTGGTGTCACCTTGCCTGATCAGCCTGAAGCGTTGGAAATCGGCAAAGGGCGCATCATCCAAACAGGAAGCGATGTCGCCATTCTCTGTTTGGGTGTAATCTTGGAAGAGGCTGAAAAAGCGGCAAATGCGCTGGCCAAAGAAGGGCTGTCTGTGACCTTGGCAGATGCGCGTTTTGCCAAGCCGTTTGATACAGATTTGCTGGCTGATTTAATGGCCAATCATAAAGCTTTGGTGATTGTCGAAGAATCAAGCCCAGGCGGGTTCTCAGCCCATGTGATGCAATATTTGGCAAATGCTGATTTACTTGGCAAAGGCTGTGCGGTGCGCGTTATGCATATCGCTGATCGGATGATTGATCATGATAGCCGCGCTGGTCAGTTACAAGCCGCTGGTATTGATAGCGACCACATTTTCGCTGTGGTCCAACAGATGGTCACCGCAAAACAGGATGATCGCTCGCAAATCTCATAATGGTGAGATTATCATCTTAAAATTACATTAGAATTAACGCATAATAACAGAGGTGAGGCTTGTTCACGTTAAAATGAACAAGAACGCCCTCATTATTGTTATATGATTTGTTTTGATGTGAGTTTCGTGATGCGTGCGGATATGGTTTTGCTGGAAAAGGGGTTGGTGAAAAGCCGCCAGAAAGCCAAGGAATTAATCGAGCAGGGCGCTGTCACAGCAGATGGCGTGATGCTGAAAAAAGCAAGTCAGAGCCTTGCCCCTTCCGCCAAAATCATCATTGATAGCCCTTTAAAAAATTGGGTTAGCCGCGGCGCGTTAAAATTGCAAGGTGCGATCGCGCGTTTCCCCGATCTTGTGTTTGTTGATAAAATTGCCATTGATATTGGTGCCAGCACAGGCGGTTTTACCCAAGTGTTATTATCCAAAGACATTGGCCATGTTTACGCGCTAGATGTGGGTCATGGCCAGCTGGCACCTTCCTTGGTGGCATCGCCGCGTGTGACCAATCTGGAAAAACAAAATGCCCGCTATATCACACAAGATATGTTTTCCCCGCCCTTTGATGTAATTGTCACAGATGTGTCTTTTATTTCACTCAAGCTTGCCTTACCACCTGCTCTGGCGATGGCGCCAAAGGGCGCGCAATTGGTCGCTTTGATTAAGCCGCAATTTGAGGTCGGCCGCGCTGGTCTTGATAAGGGAGGCATTGTCAAAGATGCGGCACTGCGCGAAGAGGTGATAACCGATATTCGCGCCTTTATTGCGGATCAAGGCTGGCATATTTATGGTGTCACTGACAGCCCCATCACAGGGCCAGATGGTAATCATGAATATTTGCTAGCCGCGCAAAAACAATAACAATCTTTATCGCTGAAGCGTGCCAAGCCCTGTTTGCGCATGATGACGCATTAATTGATCAAGAAGAACGATCGCCATCATCGCCTCTGCCACAGGCACGCCGCGAATGCCAACGCAAGGATCATGACGACCTTTGGTGCGAACCTCAACTTCTTCGCCTGCTACATTAAGAGATTTACGCGCTGTTAGGATCGAAGAGGTTGGCTTAATCGCAATTCGGGCAACCACAGGCTGGCCAGATGAAATGCCGCCCAAAATCCCACCAGCATGATTAGACAAAAAGGCAGGCCCGTCATTTGATTGCCGCATTTCATCACCTGCGATGGTGCCATCAAGTGCCGCCAGATCAAAGCCTGAGCCTATTTCAACACCTTTTACAGCGTTAATAGACATCATAGCAGACGCAATCTCAGCATCCAATTTGCCATAAAGCGGCTGTCCAAGCCCCGCAGGAATACCAGTGGCGGTGATTTCAAGAATCGCCCCTGCAGATGAGCCATTTTTACGCACCTCATCTAAATAGCCTTCCCATTCTTTTGCGGCGATAGGATCACCACAGAAAAACGGGTTTTGGTCAATTTCTGCTTCATCAAAGCGGGCAGGGTCAATTTTATGAGGGCCGATTTGTACAACTGAGCCACGCACCCCATAATCTTTGCCCAAGAAATGCTGTAATGCGATATCAGCGATGGCACCTGCCGCCACTCTTACAGCGGTTTCTCTAGCAGAGGAACGCCCGCCGCCGCGATAATCACGAATGCCATATTTTGCCTGATAGGTATAATCCGCATGACCAGGGCGATATTGCTGGGCAATTTCGCCATAATCTTTGGATCTTTGATCTGTGTTTCTGATCAACAGGCTGATCGGCGTGCCAGTCGTTTTGCCTTCAAAGGTGCCTGATAGGATTTCAACTTGGTCCGCTTCTTGACGTTGGGTCACAAAGCGCGATTGGCCAGGCTTACGCCTGTCAAGATAGGGCTGAATATCATCCTCGGTCAAAGGCAGGTTGGGCGGCACATTATCAACAATACAGCCAATAGCCTTGCCATGGCTTTCCCCAAAGCTGGTAAATGAAAATAAGGTACCAAAGCTGTTATCAGACATCAGAAATCAATAATCACACAGTTGTAATATCAGGGGCGTCAACAGCTTTCATGCCAACCACATGATAGCCACAATCAACATGATGCGTTTCACCAGACACGCCAGATGACAAATCAGATAATAAATAGACACCAGCACCACCAACATCATCTAATGTGACGTTACGCTTTAGCGGTGAATTATATTCATTCCATTTCAAAATATAGCGGAAATCACCAATGCCAGATGCGGCAAGTGTTTTCATCGGGCCAGCTGACAGGCCATTTACGCGGATATTCTGACCACCCAAATCAACAGCCAAATAGCGAACAGACGCTTCCAAGGCCGCCTTGGCAACACCCATCACATTATAATGAGGCATCACACGTTCTGCGCCATAATAGGTCAATGTCAGCATCGAGCCACCTTCGCTCATCAGCTTGGCGGCGCGTGCGGCAATCGCTGTGAAAGAATAAACTGAGATATCCATTGTGCGATCAAAATTGGTGCGCGTGGTATCCACATATTTGCCTTTCAGCTCTTCTTTGTCTGAATAAGCAATCGCATGCAAAATAAAATCAATCTTGCCCCATTTGGCTTCTAGTTCGGCAAAAACCGCATCCATAGAGGCATCATCTGTGACATCACATTCCATAACCATGTCTGAATTAACAGACGCTGCCCAAGGCTCCACACGCTTTTTCAGCGCGTCCCCTTGATAGGTAAAGGCCAATTCAGCCCCTTGGGCCGCTGCGGCTGAGGCAATGCCCCATGCGATAGATCTGTCATTAGCAACGCCCATAATCAGACCACGCTTGCCACTCATAATACCTTGTGAAACTGTCATCAAAGCCCCCGAAAATTTCGTTTTGTTAACTTGTCATAAAAAGACGGAATTGGTTTATTTTTTTGCCGAAAGGCATCCTAATTTTAGCGTCTTAATTTAGGCTGTAGGTTGTGCGCTTATTGATTTCAACGCGCTGGCCTTTTTCATATTCACGATTGGAATTCAATGTGATGATGCGATTGTCAATTTCGATTTCCAAACGATAGCCATCAATGCGCTCAATGCTTTCTTCTAGCACGACACGTTTGATTTCGCACACCTCTTCGCGGCGATAGCCAACAATCTCTTTGCTGCCATTGTTTTTTGAGGCCTCTGCACCAAGCAAAGCCCCTGCCACAGCACCAGCGGCACCACCACCATTGGCATCTGATAATTTATTGCCAATCGCAGAACCAATCAGGCCGCCCACAATCAAGCCGCCAATGGCATCACCGCTGCCTTGTTTGGTTTCATAAATTGGCACATCTTGCACATTACAGACGCGCTCATCTTTGGGTGTTTTGCGGATAAGGTTGCTTGTCAACACATCAACGCGTGTCACTGTCCCTAATACTGATTCAGAACGTGTTTCAGAAAAAGCAGGTTGCGTGGCAAGCGATGCAACAAAAGCAAGGCCAAGCGTCATATATTTCAATTTCATAACGATATCCCTTATCAGGTTAATACTATTTCATGATCGTACTTTGTGGCTCACAAGATACAGATAAGATCATAGCCATTTATATAAACCTTTTCCATGAATTGGGCAAATTTATGGCCCAACTTTTCTGTGATAGGTCAGATGGGTTTATTTCACCAGCTTTATTAGCAAAATCTTAGGCAGAAAGATCGGTTCGGTTTAACTCTTGCTTTTCTAAAGCGCAGGGTTACATATTTTGGGAAACCTCTTATGATATGTGATTATTTTGGCGTGATAGCATTGTCAGGATGATCCATCGCACAAAGTTAAAATGCCAAAAAATAAGGGCAAAAGGAAAATAACCATGGAACAACAAAGCCAAGGACCACTTCACGCCGATGGGCTCAACGATGACCCTTTTGCGCTTTTTGGCGCATGGTTTGACGAAGCGAAACAGACCGAAATCAATGATCCTGATGCGATGGCGATTGCCTCTGTTGCCGATGATGGCATGCCATCTGTGCGTATGGTGTTGTTAAAGCAATGGTCTAAAGATGGCTTTGTCTTTTTCACTAATTATGATGGTCGCAAAGCAGATGAATTGCTTGCCACCAAAAAAGCGGCCTTTGTGATGCATTGGAAATCCTTGCGTCGTCAGGTGCGAGTCACAGGGATGGTCGAACCTGTTGCCCCAGATGTAAGTGATGATTATTTTGCTAGCCGACCACGCGGCTCCCAGATCGGGGCATGGGCGTCAATCCAATCACGACCTTTGGATAAACGCCAAATCTTAGCTGATCGTGTGGCTGAAATTGAGGCGAAATATCCTGATGAGGTGCCACGCCCCCCGCAATGGGGTGGCTTTATCATTCGCCCAGAAGAAATCGAATTTTGGGCAGATGGGGCGTTTCGCTTACATGATCGCTTTCAATATAAAAAGGATGATGCTGGCCAATGGTCAGCCACACGGCTTTATCCCTAATCTTATCATCTTATCTGTTTTTTGGTAAATGCTGTTTCTGGGCAATCAATGTCGGAATAAGGCAGTTTTTGTCGGAATGACAAGGTAAACTTGAACAATCGCAAACACATGTGGGTGATGCGCTTTTTCGCAAAGATCACATGAAACGCTAGTGTAATTAGGGGATAAAGGCTATGAAATCTCACGCAAGAGTGGTTGTCATTGGGGGCGGCGCGGTTGGCGTTGGCACATTGTATCATTTGGCGAAAAAAGGCTGGTCAGACGTTGTTTTGATTGAACGCAAAGAATTGACGTCTGGGTCAACTTGGCATGCCGCTGGTTTGTTGCCTTTATTTAACATGTCTTATTCGGTGGGCCAGATCCACAAATATTCCGTTGAACTTTATGGCCGCTTGCAAGAAGAAACAGGCATGCATGCTGGTTTGTCTCGTGTGTCCAATATCCGTCTTGCGACCAATCAAGATCGCATGGATGAATATATGCAATATAAAGGTGTGGCAGAAACCATCGGCGTGAATGTCGAAGTTTTGACACCTGAAGAGATTGTTGAACATTGGCCATTGGCAGTGCCAGACGGGCTGATTGGTGGGATTCGCCACCCTGATGACGGCTATATTCAGCCAGCTGATTTGACGCAAGCCATGGCCAAAGGTGCCAGAGATAATGGCGCTGAAATTTACCGTAACACAACTGTGACCGCGATTACCCGCACCGAATCTGGTGAATGGAAAATCACAACAGATAAGGGCGAGATCACATGTGAGCATGTGGTGTCATGTACAGGTAACTTTGCCCGTCAGACAGGCCGCATGGTTGGCTTGGACATCCCTGTGATCCCTGTGGAACACCAATATATTGTGACAGAACCGCATCCAGCGATTCAAGAACGTCAGGCCAAAGGCTTGCCTGAAATGGGCGTTTTGCGTGAATCAGATGGCAGCTGGTATATGCGTGAAGAAAATGGCGGTTTGATCCTTGGCCCTTATGAAGTGGGCGCGCCTGTTTGTTATTTTGATGGCCCATCTGATGATAGTGAATATGAATTATTCCAAGAAGATTTGGAACGATTGATGCCACATATCGAATCTGCCATTGCGCGTGTTCCTGCATTTGCGGAAGTGGGGGTAAAGAAAGTTTATAATGGCGCGATTGCCTATACCCCAGATGGCAGCCCGATCATCGGTCCTGCGTGGGATTTGCCGAATTTCTGGCTGAATGAAGGTCATAGCTTTGGTATCACAGCCACAGGTGGTGCTGGTTGGCAATTGGCAGAATGGATTGTCGAAGGCGAGCCAACGATTGATATGAACGGCGTTGACCCACGTCGTTTTGGTTCATACGCGACCAAAAGCTTCTTGAAAGAAAAGAACGAAGAAGCTTATGCCAATGTCTTTACCGTTCATTACCCAGATGAAGAACGTGAAGCCGCACGTCCCTTGCGCACAACCCCCTGTTATGACCGCCTAAAAGATATGGGCGCGGTTTTTGGCGCTGTTTTTGGTTGGGAACGTGCCAACTGGTTTGCCCCTGAAGGCGTGCCACAAGAAGATGATTGGTCATTCCGTCGCTCTAGCTGGTTTGAACATGTTGGCAATGAAGTCAAAAACACAACTGAAAATGTTGGCGTTCTTGATATGTCAGCCTTTGCGAAATGCCGCATTGAAGGCCCAGGGGCAGAAGCCTTTTTGGAATATTTAACAGCCAATAAGCTGCCAAAGAAGCAAGGGCGTATCACATTGGCACATGCCTTGGCACCACGTGGCGGCGTGCATTCTGAATTCACCATTATGCGGGAATCAGATGACAGCTTCTATTTGGTATCAGCTGGTGCGGCACAACGCCTTGACCATGATTATATCAAAAAGCATATGCCAACAGATCGTTCGGTTACCTTCACAGACCTGACCAATTCGATGGGTGTGTTGGTATTGGCAGGGCCAAAGTCGCGTGCGGTGCTTGAAAAGCTAACGCGGACTGATTTATCAAATGCCGCTTTCCCATGGTTATCTGCAAAAAAGATTGATGTGAATTTGGCACCAGCCATTGCGGCGCGTGTGAATTTTGTGGGTGAATTGGGCTGGGAATTGCACCACCCGATTGAATATCAAAACCATATTTTTGACGCGCTGTTCAAAGCAGGGGCCGAATTTAACATTAAACCTTTTGGCATCCGTGCCATGAACGCCATGCGTCTGGAAAAATCCTATCGTTTGGTTGGCACTGAAATGTCGATTGAATATTCAGCCTATGAATCAGGCCTGCATCGTTTTGTGAATATGCAAAAAGAAGCCAATTTCATTGGCCGTGATGGCTTGGTGGCATGGCAGGAAAAAGGTGTCGAAAATGAATTTGTGACATTGAAAGTACATGACACAACAGACGCTGATGCCATTGGTGGTAACCCGATTTACCAAAATGGCGAATTGGTGGGCCGTTGTACATCAGGTGGCTATGGCTTCCGTCTTGGCTATTCAATTGCTTTGGCGATGGTACAGCCATCTTTGGCATCGGTGGGGACCATGTTTGATATCGATATTCTTGGCAAAAGTTACAAAGCGGAAATCGTCGAAGAAAGTCCGTTTGATCCAAAGAATGAACTTCTGCGTGATGTGTAATCGGATATAAGGAACGAGTAATATGAGCGAACAGGTTCAAGAAAAGCGTAGCCGCCGTGGTGGCGGCAGAGACGCCAGACGTCAAGTCAGAGGGGCTGGCGCCTTGGGGCCATCTGCGCCTTTCATCACACGTCATATTCCCCCTGTGGATATTTTGACAGATGAAGCAGCTGAAATCATTGAAAATAACGCTGAAACGATCCTAGAAGAAATTGGTATCGATTTCCGTGATGATGCAGAAGCCCTTGCGATATTGAAAGATAAAGGGTGCGATGTAAAAGGCGAGCGTGTCCATTTCCCGCGTGGTCTTGCGCGTGAGCTCTGTAAGACAGCGCCTTCGACATTCACACAACATGCCAGAAACCCTGAAAGATCAGTGGAAATTGGCGGCAATAAGACTGTTTTTGCCCCTGTCTATGGCCCGCCTTTTGTGCGCGATTTGAATAATGAACGCCGCTATGCTGAACTAGAAGATTTCCAAAATATTGTGAAGCTGGTTTACATGTTGCCAGGTCTGCATCATTCAGGCGGTACGGTATGTGAACCTGTCGATGTGCCAATCACAAAGCGTCACTTGGATATGATCTATACCCATATGCGCTATTCAGATAAGCCCTTTATGGGGTCTGTTACGGCCGCATCACGCGCCCAAGATACAGTGGATATGGCAAAGATCTTATTTGGGGATGATTTTGTCCAGAATAACACCATTGCCACCTCGCTGATTAATGCAAACTCGCCAATGACATGGGATGATACCATGCTTGGTGCGTTAAAAGTCTATGCCAGAAACAATCAGGCTGTTGCGTTGTCGCCCTTTATTTTGGCAGGTGCGATGTCACCTGTATCTGTGGCGGGTACTTTGGCGCAAACACTGGCAGAAGCGATGTCAGGCATTGCGTTTGCGCAGGCCGTCAACCCAGGGGCGCCTGTGATTTTCGGCAGCTTTGCCAGCTCCATTTCAATGCAGACAGGCGCACCTACTTTTGGCACGCCTGAACCTGCCAAAGTGTTATATGGCTGTGCGAAATTGGCCCGCCGTCTTGGTGTTCCGTTTCGTTCAGGTGGCTCTTTGACAGGGTCAAAAACAGCAGATGCGCAAGCGGCCTATGAATCAGCTCATACCATTTTGCCAACGGTCTTTGGTGGTGTGAATTTTGCGCTTCATTCAGCAGGCTGGATGGAAGGTGGCTTGGTATCTGATTATGCCAAGCTTCTGCTTGATGCGGATCAATTGACTATGATGCAATCGTTGGTCGATGGCATTGATGTCAGTGATAATGGCCAAGCAATGGATGCTTTGCGTGAGACAGGCCCTGGTCAGCATTTCTTGGGCTCATCTCATACGCAGGCCAATTTTGAAACAGCCTTTTGGCGGTCATCTTTGGCAGATAACACAACCTTTGAACAATGGTCATCTGAAGGCTATGTCGAAGCGCATGACAGAGCGCGTCAACGTGCCAAAGATATGTTGGCGTCTTATGAAGCACCGCATCTTGATGAAGGCATTGATGAAGCCTTGCAGGCCTTTATCGCAAAGCGTAAAGAAGAATTGCCAGATAGCGAATTTTAAGATCATAGCGAATTTTAAGACGAAAATTTCTTTTATATTCCGAAATAGACAAAAAAGGCTGGCATATAGAGCCAGCCTTTTTGATTTGGTCATTTTTTGAGGCTTAAGACCCCACTTATCTAAGCTTTTAACTGATACCCATATTCCAGTGCTGCATCACAAAGATAAGCGACTGTATATTCGGTAAAGCTGGTGCGGCAAATCACCAACATTTCGTCATCAGCCAGGGCCACCAATGTCACAGCGGCATGAGACAACATGGTTTGCGCACATTGGCCAGCCTTGAAATGATCAGGGTGCAAATCAAGCGCACAACCTTTTGCCAATACATCACGGATCGCTGGGCCTTTCAGATGAAGGCTGGTCAGGGCGTCACTGACATCATTGACAGAAATAGTTTGCTTGCCTTGTTGATCTTCAATTTGTTTTGCCAACGCACCTTCAGACCCTGCTTCGACCATTAGCATGATTTCATCTGGCCCTAGCCAGACGGCTTGGCGGCTATCAGTGCGAGACACATGGTTATTGGCTGGCGCTGTATCAAGACCGACAATCTTTGACAAGGTTTTGTGAAAAGCAGGGCGGCAACGAATATTCAATTTGCCCTGATGTTTCATCTCAGAGATGACAAGCCCAACCGCGCCTGTTTCAGGCTGTGGTTGCTTTTCAGCTTCAATGCCAAAAAAGGCAGAATTCCCTTGCGGAACAGCTTTAGTTTGAGATGCCATTGATGCGCTCTCCTTTTGGATCATAAAACACAGTGTCTGTGATGGTTGCTTCAATCGGTTTCTGACCATCAAGCATTGGGAAATAAACAGTTTTGCCCATTAAATTACGGCCATCTTTTAACAAGGCCATTGCAATGGATTTGTTCAAATTTGGCGACCAATAAGATGAAGTGACCTGCCCAAGCATTGTCATAGGGGCTGGCTCGTTCGGATCAAGCACCGCATGCGCCCCTTCTGGAATGACTTGCTTTGGATCTTTGGTCACTAGCCCAACCAATTGTTTGCGTTCTGCAGATGCCATTGATTTACGGGCCAGTGCCCGTTTGCCGATAAAGTCATCTTTGACCTTTGAGACAATCCAATCCATCCCCAAATCAGTTGATGTGACTGTGCCATCTGTTTCTTGACCGACAATGATAAAGCCTTTTTCAGCGCGCAACACATGCATGGCTTCGGTGCCATAAGGTGTGATGCCATCTTCAGCGCCTGCTTTCATCAGTGATGTCCACAAGGCAAGGCCATAACGGGATGGCACATTAATTTCGTAAGATAGCTCACCTGTAAATGAGATGCGGAAGATCCGCGCTGGCATACCAGCAACATGGGCTTCTCTCATGCTCATAAATGGGAAAGCGTCATCCGATAAATCAATATCACAACCAGCCTTTTCCAAG
>JBMHDH010000113.1:0-3692 GCA_049889495.1 Puniceispirillaceae bacterium (SeqCode)
CCCTTGTTCAAATGACCGATAGGTCGCACCAAGCCAGTGTGTTTTGAACAAGACACGCTTCTCGCGGCGGGAAAGTTCTTCAAAATTTGCGCTTGTTGCTTCGATGAACCATTTCACAAACTCGCCAATCGGGCCAGATGCCGCATAAGTCAAAACAATAACGGCCAATAGCAATGCGGCTAAATCAGAGGCATTTTTATTGAATAGGAAATTCTTATCTTGGCTTACCATTAAGACTCCCCTTTTGTGTCATGCAGCAATTTGCGCAATTCTTCTGCGGCCCAGATATAGCTATTACGCGCTGTGGCATTAATCTCGCTTTGTGATAGCTTTTCCATGACTTTCATTTTCAACGCTTGTGCCTTCTTCATGTGCGCTGGCGCACCTAGCACAATCAGATGATCACATAGCTCAAGACACCATTGTGCATCCTCAGTTTTTTCTGCTGCGTCCATCAACTTATCCGCACCACCGCACAAGGCTGCCATCTTCTGGGCACGATCTTTTGTTGACAGGCTGGCCAAATTTGTTGGGTTGCCGTCATACCATCCCAAAGTACCAGCCGCAAAGGCACGCGCAGACCATGACAATTTGCCGTAAAATTCTTGTAGCCACGGCTTTGATGCCAAAGGCTCTGGCAATGTGATAGTGGCGCAAATATCATCTAGTGGCACACCTTTATCCATGCCATCTGATGTAAATTGCATGACATGTAAGATGGCATCTCTGGTGGTCGTGATCACTTCATGAACCTGCTCTTGACCAAAAACTGGTCTGGTATGACCAGCTGACAGCACCGCTGGCTTTAGCTCTGCCATGAGGCTAAGGCTATCTGCCCATTTCTGGAAATCACGATAGGCTGTACCGCGAATAGCATAGAGATTTGGAAAAGCATGATACCAATTATCACCGCAAAATAAGACCTGATGTTCTGGCACCCAGACAATCAGATGATCATCTGTCTCACCAGGCGCATGTATCAGTTGCACCTCTACCCCATCTAAATCCATCACCCCATCTTCATAGATGATTTCATTTGGCGCAATAAACCCTGCCCCCATACCTTGCATCGGCCTGTCACCTGGGCCAACACCAAGGCTAATTCTTTGATCATCACGAAGGCCAATACCGAATTGCATGAATGTACGACGCATCAGCATTTTATTTGGTGCAATACGCCCTTCATCGACATCTATAAGGTCAGATTGAAACAGATGAGATGCCACAATCGGCACATCCCTGCCTTCGCTGAAAACAGATGCCCCAGAAATATGGTCACGATGGCTATGGGTTAAGATGATTTTGCCAATCGGCTTGTCCGTGATCTTACGAAACTCAGCTAGGATATTTTCTGCGGCCTGTGTGGTCTCAGTTGTATCAATAATTGTGACACTATTTTTCCCTTCGATCATATGCACATTTGATGCCGCAAAACCAACCGCCATCCACATACCTTGTGCAAGCTTGATAACGTCTTTTTTGGTTTGTTCGCCTTGGGCGATAAGAGCGGGATGTGCCGTCATGACTAAATATACCTCTGCTTTACTTTGCCTTCATATTTTACCAATAATTCTGGATCTACTTCAGACCCATCTGCCAAGAAGGGTATGATGCCGCGCCGCAAAGATCGCCCGCGCATCTGTTTGATATCATCTTCTGATTTGGTCACTCTTTGGCTTAACCTCAGCCCCCATTGCATCAGATAGCCATAGAGTCTTTCTATCTCTAGCTTGTGAGAATTTCCTTTCGCTAAATCGTGAAATTCATTGGGGTCTTCTGCCAAATCGAACAGCATCGGGCGGAAGCCACCTTCGGCATGCATCATTTTATAACGGCCATCAAAGACCATAAATAGACGCGCATCGCGGGGCTCCAAGCCTAATTGCACCGACATAGGTGTGACAGAATAATCATATTCACTAATGACAAAGTCACGCCACTCAGGTGTCTCACCGCGGATCCATGGCATCAAAGAGCGCCCTTCAAGGATATGATCTGGCACTTGCCCCCCTGCGGCATCCACAAAGGTTGCGGCAAGATCAATCGATTCTACAAGCGCATCACATACGCTGCCTCTTGTGCTATCGGCTGATTTGCGTGGGTCATAAATGATCAATGGTATCTTCGCCGATTGTTCATGAAATAAGTCTTTTTCACCTAGCCAATGATCTCCTAGATAATCACCATGATCAGATGTCAGAACAATCATTGTGTTATCTATCGCACCTGTGGTTTCTAAATGATCAAGAATGCGTCCTAGCTGGTCATCACATTGTTTAATCAGCCCCATATAAGCAGGAATGACTTTGTTTCTAACTTCATCTTTTTGAAAGGCTTGGGCAATTTTATTGCCCTGATAAGCACCAAAAACCTCTTGCGGATTGTCTTTTTCAGCTTCATGACGCAAAGGCGGTCTCACATGCGTCTCATTATACATATTATGATATGGCGCAGGCACGATATAAGGCCAATGCGGCTTAATATAACTGACATGAGCGAGCCAAGGGCCTTTTTTCTCATCAAGAAATTCAAGCGTCTTAGTCGTCAACCATGGGGTTTCACTATCTTCTTCGCGAATGTTGGCTGGCTTATCAGCGTTTCGGAAAATCCAGCCAGAGGCAATCTCATCTCCCTCAATACTCGCATTCGCAAAATCAGCCCATGGGTTTTCAGCCTCATAGCCTTTTGATTTTAGATATTCATTATAGGGCGAGCGCTTTTCATCATATAGGCCATCAGGGCCGCTGCCCCACAGCCCATCATCACGGATCCACGTATCAAAGCCGCATTCAGCCTGCCTTGCCCCAATAACACTATCAGCAGATAATCCCAGACGCGCCATACCATCTGCATCAGCGCGCATGTGGGTTTTGCCAATCAGCCAGCAATCCATGCCATTTTCGCGCAGATGGTCGCCAAGGGTATATTCACCAACACGCAAAGGAAACCCATTCCAATGTGCGCCATGGCTAGAGGCATATCGGCCAGTATAAAAACACATCCGAGAGCCACCACAGACAGGCGATTGCACATAAGCGTTTGAGAAACGCACACCTTTGGCGGCAACGCGGTCAAAATTTGGCGTCTGTAAATCTGGGTGGCCAGCACAGCTTAAATAGTCAAATCGTAGCTGGTCATACATGATAAAAAGGATGTTCATATTTTTCTTCTGCCTTATCCGTCTCTATCCAATAACGCCTTATGCAAACTGGTAAAATGCTGTATCTGGATGGAAAGTTATCCATGCTCTGATAAATTGCTGATAGCTTTGCAGTTGCTCTAATTGCTTGCCTTTTAATTTGCCTTTGGTGCAAAGACCTAGATGAGACCATTGTGATCCTGTTTTCGTATCTGTGATGATATTATCATCTATCACGAATTCTAGGATATCGCCGTCAACAGCACGATTATAGATAAAGGCAGAGGTTTTTGCCGCATCACTCATAGCCACCAGCGATGTACCATTGACTTCATCATTCACAATTTGCTGATTTTGCAATTCGATCAAATCATAAGCTTTTGAAGCACCATCACAAACAATACCGACCACTAGAGGTGGTGTCTTTTGCAAGTGCCAGCGCGGGAAGCTTGCTTCAAAATTCAGCAACTTGCCCAGAAAATTATATTTATGGGTAAAGATCGGATCATATTGTAGCACAAGGCTATCGGGATGTTTTTCTAGCCAATTCGCC
>JBMHDH010000114.1:0-4076 GCA_049889495.1 Puniceispirillaceae bacterium (SeqCode)
CTTTGATTTTGATCATGAAACACAATCTGATTATCAGGTGACAATCCGCATCACTGAAGAAGATGATAGTGTTCAAGAAACCATTGTCACATTATCAATCACAGATTTAAATGATGTGCCACCGAACTTTGGTGATGCACCTGCCACAGTGACAATTGATGAAGGGGCAGCGTTCAGCCAAAGCTTTGCCGCTATTCCCGATATCCAAGGCGCAAGCGTTACCTATTCTCTGGTTGGGGAAGATGCTGATAGATTCACTATCGATGCAACTGGGCTTGTCACAGCCCCTGCCTTTGATGCTGATGCCGATGATGCCAAAGACAGCTACGCTCTTACAGTGATCGCCTCTACAGGAAGCGGTGAGGAAAGCCAAGATTATGATTTGACCGTGACCGTTACGCCTCTGATTAACTTGCCGCCATTAATCAATGATTTGGATCAAAATGACGCCGAAACAGGGACGCAAAGTCGCGCTACCATCGAAGGCACAGCCCCAGCATCAGGAAGTGACGCTGGTGATACCGCTGATACGCTTGTTGGCACAGCGGCTGCTGAAATCATCTATGGCTATGGCGGTGATGATACCATCACAACCAATGGCGGGATTGATGTTGTGATTGGTGGTGCAGGCGATGATACCATCACTTTGGGTGGCACGCGTGAACAAATCATCTATCAGATTGATACCGCTCATGATGTGTGGCGCACCCCAGATGGCAGTGATGTGATCCATAATTTCAACTTCCATGCCTTGGACAGCAATGATGGCTCACTTGATCGCTTATTCTTTGTGGATAAGTCGGTTGTGCTGGCGCCTGATGAAGACAAAGCGTTTGATGGCACAGGCTCATTCTTGCAAGCCTTGATCGAAGGCGGCGGCGGATTGCGCTTTGATGTGGCAGATGCCAGCTTGCCAGAAGCCGCTCAGGTGATTGACAAAATCTTGATCACCTTTGGCGCAGATGAAGATGGCGATGAAAGCAATGGGGCAACATTGACCTTGAATCTGGAAACAGATTTGGATCTTGTCAGCTCAACCTTGATCAGAGCGACGCTCGGCACAGGCCTTGCTGTCACAGCTGATAATTATGAGGCCGCAGAGGCGATCTTTGAGGCGGCAGGCAACCCATTCTCATGGATAGATGATGATGATCTGCCAACTGATTTAGTGTTGGTCTAACAACAAAAAGTGGGTTTTCCTCACCATAATGCGGCCACTGGTCTTTGACTGGTGGCCGTTTTCTTTTTGGCCTTTCTTGAATGGGGGCTTTTTCTTGCTGTTTTTTCATCTGGTTTTTGGGGCTGGCTTTCTGATAGGCTAGGCGGCATGACAGATTCGCTATTTTCACCATCTGATGTTGCATCACCTCCCCAAGGCACGGTGCCTTTGGCAGAAAGATTGCGACCGCAAAGCCTTGATGATTTTGTTGGGCAACAGGCGCTTTTGGCCCTTGATGAGGCCAGTCTGCGCACTGGTTCTTTGATTTTATGGGGCCCCCCAGGCACAGGCAAAACCACCTTTGCCCGCATCATTGGATCGATGGCAGGGGATCATTTTGAAACGCTTTCGGCGGTGTTGGATGGTGTGGCTGATATGCGCCGCCTGTTTAAAGCGGCCCAAGATCGTTTTGCGCAAAATCAGCGCACCCTTGTCTTTATTGATGAAATTCACCGCTTTAACAAAGCCCAGCAAGATGCGCTTTTGCCAGCTGTTGAAACAGGGGTGGTGCGGCTCATCGGGGCGACAACCGAAAACCCGTCCTTTGCGCTGAATGCCGCCTTATTATCACGGGTGCAAATCCTCACCCTGACCTTACTTGATAAAGAGGCTTTATCTGCGATTTTAACGCGGGCAGAGGCCCATCTTGCCGCCCCTTTGCCCCTTGATGATGGTGCCAGAGCCGCGCTGATTGATATGGCAGATGGGGATGGTCGCTATTTGCTGAATATGGTGGAAAAAATCGCCTCGCAACCTGCCACAGATCAGCCTGTTATGGCGGCAGGGGACCTTGCCAGCTTCTTAAGCAAAAAGGCCCTGAATTATGATAAATCAGGGGATGAGCATTATAATCTGATCTCTGCCTTGCACAAATCCTTGCGCGCCTCTGATTGTGATGGGGCGCTTTATTGGTTGGCGCGAATGTTATCAGCAGGCGAAGATCCGCGTTATATTGCGCGCCGCTGTTTGCGCTTTGCCTCTGAAGATATTGGTCTGGCAGATCCGAACGCGCTCTCTCATACGCTGGCGGCATGGCAAAGCTATGAACGTCTTGGCAGTCCTGAAGGGGATCTGGCCTTGGTGCAGGCGGTGATTTATCTGGCATCTGCGCCAAAATCTAATGCGGTTTATCGGGCGGCAAGCGCGGCCACATCTCTTGCCAAACAAACAGGCGCGGTGCCACCGCCAAATCACCTGATAAATGCCCCGACCAAGATGATGAAGGAAATGGGTTTTGGCAAAGGCTATCAATATGATCATGATGCCGCAGATGGCTTTTCAGGGCAAAATTGTTTCCCTGATGCAGTGCCGCGCCAGAGCTTATATCATCCAAAAGAGGTTGGCTTTGAACGTGATATTATCAAACGCTTGGCCTATTGGCAGAAATTGCGCGATAACAAATAATTAATAGGCTTCTAGGTGATTTGATGACAAAATTTGACGCCTTTATTGGCATTGATTGGTCTGGTGCCAAGGGTGATCGCCATCGCGGTATTGCGGTTTTTATCTGCGAGGCTGGCGGCGGGGTGCCGCAAAAAATACCGCCGCCAGATGGCAAGAAAGCCTATGCCAGATCAGATGTGATCACCTTGCTTCAAGACCTATCGAACAGCAAAAAAATCTTGGTTGGCATTGATTTTGCCTTTGCTTATCCCGTCGATCAGGCGGGCCATTATTTCCCTGATTTGTCAGGGGAAAAACAGCCCCATGATGCGCCGCATTTATGGCGGCTGGTGGATGATGTAAACCGCTCTGCGCCAGATTATTATGGCGGGGTGATATGGGATCATCCTGATTATGGGCCTTATTATAATGCGCCAGGGGGGCGAAAGGGCGCGAAATTTGCCTCACGGCGCAGGGCAACTGAAAGGGCGGCGGCTTTTGTGAAATCACCAAGCCCGACCTTTAATTGTGTGGGCCCTGCAGGGGTTGGTACAGGCTCTTTGGCAGGGATGCGCCTTTGCCATTATTTTGCCGCAGATGCCACCATCTCTGCCACCATTTGGCCCTTTACCGCGCGTGATGATGCGGCGTTGACTTTGGTTGAGATTTTTCCCTCTGCCTATTTCAAGATGGCTGGCATTAATCCTGTCAATGGCGCGCAAGCTGAAAAAGACAATCTCAATCACGCTCTATCTTATTTTGGCTCTGCCCCTGTGGGTGATGATTTTATCGTGCATGGACCAGATGGTGATGATGCGGATGCCCTGATCTCTAGCGCGGCTTTGCGGTATTTTGCGCAAGATGACAGCCTGTGGGATGTGCCAGAGGTGGCCGCGCGTGAGGGCTGGATTTTCGGCATAAAATCAGATAGACCATGATCATGTTATACAGCTTTTTATCAGTGGCAATTGGCGGCGCGATTGGCGCGATGCTGCGTTATGCCATAGGCTTGGCTATGACCAGCGCGGCGATTGGCTTGCCTGCGTTTGTTGCGACCTTAACTGTTAATGTGGTTGGGTGTGCTCTGATGGGATTGATGGCCGCGCTGATCCAGCATTATCCCGAATTAGCGCAAGGCGGACGACCTTTTGTCTCATCTGTAATGATGCCCTTCATCATGACGGGGTTTTTGGGCGCGTTAACCACCTTTTCAAGCTTTACCCTTGATGCCTTCACGCTCTTGGAAAAACAAGATTATGGCACGCTTGGCCTTTATATGATGGCCTCTTTTGCGCTCTCACTCACAGCCTTTATCGCCATCTATCACCTCACCAAAATAGGGCTTAGCTGATATGGCTGACTTTTACATTCCCGATAGTGAACAAGATAGCCGCCTTGATCGTGCAATCAGACGGCGTTTTGCCCATATCAAACAAGTTCAGATCGAAAAATCATTGCGCTCTGGGATGATGCG
>JBMHDH010000115.1:0-3886 GCA_049889495.1 Puniceispirillaceae bacterium (SeqCode)
CTTCGATGGCTTGCACAGGCACAGAAATACCATCATCCCACCCTTTGATTTCATTTTCGAAAATCACACAGCCAAGCGGTCCTCTTTTGCAAACAAAGAGAGCATCAGAAAGTGCGCGCGCTTGTCTCAATGCCTCAAGCGTGTCAAGAGCGCCGCCAGCGATTTGCCATTCTTCTTCAGTGCCGACAATCAAATCACAATGTGGCAGAATGGTTTTGAGATGGTCTGTGACAAAAGCGCTTTCCGCAAATCGTTCTTCACCATCACCGTGACCGCCAAGCGCCCATAGATTTGGTCTATAATCAATATCTAATGCAACTTTACGATTGGCTTTTTTTGCCAGCGTCATCGCCTTAAAACTAGCAGCAGAAACAGACGGCGTTGAAAAATGTGTTCCTGTGACCAAAACAGCCTTGGCACTTTTGATAAAATCAGCCTGAATATCATCTTCGCAAATCGCCATATCAGCGCAATTTTCACGATAAAAAATCAAGGGAAATTGTGTTTCATCACGAATGCCCAATAGAACAAGGGCAGACAGCCTTTCTTTATCGGTGATGACATGGCTGATATCGACACCTTCAGCGGTAAGCTGTTCTTTGATAAAGCGGCCCATATGCTCATCGCCCACTCTGGTAATAAGCGCAGAACGCAAGCCTAAACGCGCTGTGCCAACAGATATATTGGTGGGGCTTCCACCAATATATTTATCAAAGCTCATCATATCTTCAAGGCGACCACCAATTTGCCCCCCATAGAGGTCAACAGAAGAGCGGCCAATACAAATCACATCTAATTCAGCTGCCATCTGTTCTATTTCCCAGTTTTGGGCAACATTGCCTTGCGCGCCACTTCTAGCGCTAGATATTGCGCAAAAATCACTGTTGAAGAAACAAACCGAAATCCACCAATATCTTTTTCATCAATGAAAAAACATGTCCCTTTATTAATCGGGCTATTGTCCGTGTCAGTGATGCAAATTAAGGGGATATCTCTTTCCTCGGCGATGTTGACAACCATCTTGGTTAAAGCGCGATATGGCACAAAACTGATGGCGAGAACCAAATCATTTTTGCTCACAAGTGATAATTCTGCCTCTGCATCATTTTCTGCAAGCGCCAATCCCTTATTGCGCACCCCAATACGCGTTAGCAAATATTCAAGATAGGTCAGCATTGTGCGGCTTCTGCCAGAGGCGCAGAGATAAACAGTATCAGCGCTAACAATCTGCTCAACAGCTTTGTGCACATCATCACGATTTATCGTATCTCGCAAGGCAATAAGAGAATTAATGCCAGCAGAAGAGATGGCGCCCAAAAGGTCATCTTCTTCCGCATTTTCCATATTCACAATGCGCTTTTCGTAAGACAGAAAATTATTACGCACAGATGATTGAAACACATCTTGCATATCTTTAAAGCCCGTAAAACCAAAGCTTTTGGCAAAGCGCACAAAAGCAGAAGCAGGCGCATTGGCTGCATGAGATAATTCAGATAATGTGGATAGAGCCATCTGATCTGGATGATCAATCGCAAATTGCGCGATTTGCTTTAACCTGCGTGGCAGTGATGCCTGATTAGCAATGATATCATGTCTTAGCTGCTCCAGACGCGCAGGCACATGCCTTTCAAATTGACCATCCATAATTTACTTTTTTCATCCCACATTAAATAGCAAGTTCTTTTGCTAAATCTCCAATTTCAGCACCACCAGCCATAAGGCGCTTAATATCATCACCTTCAAGATCTTTTGCTGTGCCTTCACCAATAACCTCACCAAGAGATAAGAATGTAAAACGGTCAGCGATAAGGCGCGCATGGATCTCATTATGTGTGATCAAGATGATCGCAATATCACCTAATTGCTGAACACGGCGGATGGTTTTTAAAACTTCCATCTGCTGTTTCTGCCCAAGTGCTGAGGTCGGTTCGTCGAGAATTAGCACTTTTGCCCCGAAATAAATAGCCCTCGCAATCGCCAAAGTTTGACGCTGACCGCCAGACATGGTGCCAACAGCCTGTTCAGGATCTGCAATATTAATCCCAATTTTTGCCATCTCTTGCGTTGCAATTTCAGCCATCTCATTCATTTTCAAGATGCCAAACGGGCCACGACCAAAGGTTAATTCCCGCCCCAAAAAGAAATTACGTGTGACAGAAGACAAAGAATTCAGTGCCAAATCCTGATATACTGTGCCGATGCCAGCTGCAGAGGAATCACGAGGTGATTTGAAATGAACTTCTTGCCCTTCAACCAAGATAGAGCCTGATGTTGGTGGATGAACACCCGATAGGGTCTTAATCAAGGTTGATTTACCAGCGCCATTATCACCAAGCAAAGCGTGAACTTCACCAGGATAGATCTTTAGATTGACGCCATTCAGAGCTGTGAATGTGCCAAATTTTTTGACCAAATCGCGTGTTTCGATAAGAGGGGTTTGTGTCTGTTTTTTCGCCATGACTATATACTCCCCATAATACGCTTGCGGATATTTTCATTCAGTAAGGCTGAGGCAATAATCACAAGCCCCAAGAAGACACGATAGAATGAGCCATCAATGCCTGGGATATAGAAGAAGGCCTCTTTGGCGATACCAAAAATGAAGGCGCCTACGATAATCCCAAGGACAGTGCCAAAACCACCTGTCATCACAATACCGCCAATAACCGCCGCCGCGATCGCTTCAAGCTCTTTCAAATTACCTTTCGCAGCATCTGCGGTATTCACTTCGAACACCTGACAGGCTGCAAAGATGGTGGCGCAGAAAGCAGAAAAGACGAACAGTGATATTTTCACCTTATTTGTAGGCACACCATTGGCCTTGGCAGCGTTCAAATTACCACCAGTTGAATAAATCCAGTTGCCAGCCTGGGTGCGGCTTAATAAGACATAACAAGCCAAAGACAAGATGAACCAAATCATCACACAGCTGTAAAGGCCGGGGGCAAATTGATTGCCAAAATTATTCGTATTCCAATCCACAGCATAATAAAGCCAGCTAAAGACAGGCTCTAGGATATCGCCACCAAAGAAGTTTGCGACAGGACGCGCGGTTGTCAGCGTATCAATATAAGCGCGCGCAATATCACTATCAGTCACTGTTTTGGCAACAACAGGTTCAATCTGGAAATTTTCAATACGTGTTTGAATGGTATTCGCCATATACTCATTGCCAGAGGCAAGCGCGTTATCCAGTGCCTTTTGCAAAGGCGCAACCCCTTTTTTAACAAGTAATTCTGTTTTGGCATCTGCTACACGCTGATAGGTGTAGGTAAGCCTTTCGGTGAAAGACGCAACCACATCTGCTGGCAATGAATTTTTGATGGCCAGCAAATCAGCCTCTGGCAGTGCCTTAGCTGCCTCACGGCCTATCTCGCCATGCCCTGGCAGGTCAATGATATTTTTCAAATCAGGAATTTCAGTAACCGTTGTTGCGCCTTTGGCCTGATCTGGGCGGTGATTAAAGGCACGCAAGCTGACTTCTGTAAGGCCACGCAAGAAAAATAAGCCGCCCAATGTGACGATAAAAGAGGGCAGGCCTGAGCGCACAACGATATAGCCCTGCAGCCAGCCAAAAGCCAACGTAAAACATAAGGTAATCAATAAGGCTCCTATGGGGGAGACATGCGGCAAATGGATGAGTGTGAAGAACTCGATATGCATGCCACCTTCAAATGAGATATAGGGGATAATAATCGAAAAGCCCCATCTCAAAATCATCGCCATACAGGCGCCTGCAAATCCGACCATAGAGCCAATCGATAGGTCAAATTCACCAGCGATAATCAATAAACCAGCGCCGAGAGCGATAATGCCAAGCTGTGAGATAACACGTAAATTGTTACGGATACCAAGGGCATTAAAACCTTCGCCAGCAAAGGGGTTT
>JBMHDH010000116.1:0-1456 GCA_049889495.1 Puniceispirillaceae bacterium (SeqCode)
CACGGGCAACCCCATCAAACGCGCCTGATCCAATTCGGCGTTGCCTGTTTTGATCGCCGATGAAATCACACCACCTCGGCATGTTCCAGATTTTCGGCGCGTTGTCCGATGAAAATCGTGGCGCCCAGATCGGCCAGACGCTGGGTGATCTTGCTTTCCTTTAAATCTGAGCCTTGCACGCGGTAGCCAAGGTTTAACAAAACCTCGGCAATGCCCGACATGCCAATGCCGCCAATCCCAACGAAATGAATGGGTCCAACATCGGTGGGGAGCTTGGTTGCGGCTGCGTTCATTTAGCTGTCTTTCTTTATCACTGTTTGGATCAAATACATCAGGCGCTGTGTAGCATCAGGCACGGATGTTTTTAGCGCGGCACTTGCCATTTGGCTGGCCCGCGTGGGATCGTTGAAAATTGCCCCAAGCCGGGTGGTTAAATCATCAACCTGAAAATCCGCTTCGCGGATCAATTCGGCGGCCCCTGCGGTCACCAATCCCATGGCATTTGCGCTTTGCTCATCCCGAATGGCCATAGCCAAAGGCACAAGAAGTGAGGGGCGTCCAATCACCGATATATCCGCAACTGTTGACGCCCCCGCGCGTGAGATGACCAATTGCGCCTCGCTCATCCGCGTGGGGATATCATCGAAAAATGGGCGCACATCTGCGGGGATGTTTTGTCCGGCGTAATAGGCCTCGACCCGTTCTTGGTCTTCTGGGCGTGCCTGATGGGACACGCGGATATGGGACAACATCGCCATGGGCAGGCCCGCAATCGCGGGTGGCACGACATCTGACAGAATACGTGCCCCCTGTGATCCCCCCAGGACAAGGATGGACATCGGATAATCCCCAGGAGGGATATACCCCGCACCCGCGCGTTCGGCGATTGCCGCGCGCAGGGGATTGCCCACATGATGGCCTGTAATCTTGTCCGACATTTCGGTTGGCCATGTGCCGTAGGCCACCGCATTGACGACGGGTGCAAACAATTGGTTCACACGGCCCAAGATGCCGTTTTGTTCATGCACCATGCGCGGAATACGCAAAATCGTTGCCGCCGTTAGCGCGGGGATCGAGGGATATCCGCCAAAGCCAATCACAATTGTGGGCCGATCGACAATCACCTGCGCCAGCGACATCAAGCTGCCGCCTGCAATCTGAAACGGAACCAAGGCCTTGGCCATAAAACCGCCGCGGGCAAAGGTGCCTGATTTTAAAACTTTGACCTGAACCGCATCAGGAAATCCGCCCACATAGCGTGCGCCGCGCGGATCGGTGGTCAGCTTAACCCGCCATCCTGCCTCTAACAATGCCTCGGCCAGGGCCTGTGCAGGGAACATATGTCCGCCTGTGCCACCTGCTGCTAAAATCGCCAAAGGCGCTTTAATCATTATCGATATCCGTTAATTACATCTGCGATATTCTTTTGCGGGCGTGCGCGCGTAAATGCAAGCAA
>JBMHDH010000117.1:0-1172 GCA_049889495.1 Puniceispirillaceae bacterium (SeqCode)
GCACAGCTAATGAAAACGCCCGCTGAACGATCGGGGGCATCTGATCGAATTCCATATTTTACATCCCTTGATTCCGCACCTAAATCATATTTTGATAGCAAAATGAGGGGTTTGACAATGAGGCAATTGAGATGAGCGATCTAGTGTGTCCCTTATGTGAACGCCCAATTCCACCAGATGCACCGCAAAGTTTGCATCATCTGATCCCCAAACTTAAGGGTGGCAAAGGCGGTCCAACGATCCTAATTCACCACATTTGTCACAAGGAAATTCACGCCACATTGAGTGAGGCAGAGCTTGCCCGATCTTACGCATCGGTAGATGCATTGCGTGCGCATCCACGGCTCGCCAAGTTTTTTAAATGGGTTGCAAAACGCCCGCCGCAGTTTTTGTCAAAAACCACAGGCGGGCGTCGAAAACGATAAAATCCACATATGTTTGACGTCGGTAAAACGTCGGTATCACGTCGGTGCGAAAGTTAACGAAATGCTAATCCGCACTGGGATCAACCCGCCTCAATCATCCCCTTGATCCCTGCACAATGTTCTGGGGTTGCGGCCGCGCTATCGGTCATCAGGGAATGGGCATGATCTAGCAGATCAGCAGAATCAACGATTCGATCAATCAGACCAAAGGACAGCGCCTCGTCCGCCAAAATTTTCTGCCCACCCATCAGGATCATCTTGGCCCGTGCAGGACCAATCAGGTGACGCATCCGCATCGGGTCGCTGGGTTGGGGCAGATAGCCAAGCTTCATCACGGGATAAAAGAATTTTGCACTTGCCACCGCAATGCGCATATCGCAGGCCAGTGCCATGCCCATCGCACCACCGGCAAGCGTACCGTTTAGGGCGGCAATGCTCATACAGGGCAGGTCAGCAATCGCACCTGACAATTCCTCCCACAACGATGATGTGGCAAGGCCTGCGCGCGCCGCATCCAAATCGGCCCCTGCGGAAAAAACCTTACCCTCGCCCGTCAGGATCAAACCATGTGCGTCTTTTGCATCGCGGGCGGTGTCGCGCAAAACGATCAACATTTGTTCGGTCAGGGCATTTGCCTTATCCGGTCTGTTCAGGGTGACAACCCAGACAGGATTGGTTTTATCAACATTGATCATGCAACACCTATTGCCTTGCGCAGGTCAGGATCGCGCAGCGCCAATTCCTGTC